>JAHDQA010000080.1 GCA_018434075.1 Tissierellaceae bacterium | reverse complement strand
CGCTATACCTATTTGGAGTGCAAAGTTAGTTGTTCCTTTTGTCAGTGTTTATTCACATATCCGAGATAAAAGACCCCTATATACATCATATTCCCTTACCACCTTGTCAGGAAATAGCCTCTTTTCAAATGATAAAGCAAAACAAGAATTTCACTATACAGTTAGAGATATAGAGGAAACGGTAAGAGATATGGTGGAATGGATATATAATATTTAGACTTGTACTTTAAACATATGCCATGGCAATCAAACTAAAAAAATCGCTCAAAACTTAGCTAAAAAGTTAGTTTCGAGCGATTCAGCATCTACTCCCACTCGATAGTTGCTGGTGGTTTATTAGTGATATCATATACTATTCTATTTACATGATCTACTTCATTTACAATTCTAGAGGAAATATGCCCCAATAGTTCCCATGGAATTTGTGCAAATTCAGCAGTCATAAAGTCTATAGTCTGAACTGCTCTTAAGGCGATTGTATAATCATAAGTTCTTCCATCTCCCATAACTCCAACGCTTTTTATATTTGTAAGCACTGCAAAGTATTGGTTGATATTAGACTCTATACCTGACTTTACTATTTCATCTCTGAAAATTGCATCCGCTTCTCTTAATATTTCCAATTTTTCTTCTGTTACTTCTCCAATAACTCTTATTGCAAGTCCTGGCCCTGGAAATGGTTGTCTAAATACCAAGTGATGAGGTAGCCCTAATTCAAGCCCAACTTTTCTTACTTCATCTTTAAAAAGATCCCTTAGTGGCTCTATTATTTCTTTAAAGTCAACATTTTCAGGCAATCCACCTACATTGTGATGGCTCTTTATCACTGCTGAGTCGCCAACACCACTTTCTATGACATCTGGATAAATTGTACCTTGTACTAAAAAATCCACTTCTCCTATTTTCTTAGCTTCTTCTTCAAACACTCTAATAAATTCTTCACCAATGATCTTTCTTTTTGTTTCTGGATCTGTGATTCCCTTTAATTTCTGTAAAAATCTATCCTTAGCATCTACTTTGATAAAATTTAATTCATAGTTTTTAGCAATTGCTTCTTCGACTTCTTTAGCTTCATCCTTTCTTAGTAATCCATGATCTACAAATATGCATGTCAACTGATTTCCAACAGCTTTACTTACTAAAACACTTGCCACAGATGAATCTACTCCACCTGAAAGTGCACATAATACTTTCTTATTCCCTATTTTTTCTCTTAATTCTTTTATTTTGCTTTCAGTAAAAGCACTCATTTCCCATGTTCCATTTACTTTTGCTACATTGTAAAGGAAATTAGATATTATTTTTTCTCCCTCTTCAGTATGCAACACTTCAGGGTGATATTGCACAGCATATATTTTCTTTTCTGCGTTTTCAAAAGAAGCAGTTTTGCAGCTATCAGTTTTAGCAGTTACAACAAATCCTTCTGGCAACCTTTCTACATAGTCAGTGTGGCTCATCCAACATACAGATTTCTTTTTGACATTTTCATATAGCTTTGATTCCGCAATGATCTCTAATTCTACTTTTCCATACTCTCTAGCTTCAGTCTTTTTGACTTCTCCGCCTAAAGAATATGCAATTAATTGAGCACCATAGCAAATTCCTAAGATTGGAATGCCTAAATTGAAAATCTCTTGGCTTATTTTAGGAGATTTCTCTTCATATACGCTATTAGGTCCACCAGTAAATATAATAGCTTTAGGATTTAATTCTTTTATTCGCTCTATACTTATAGTATGAGGGACTATTTCACAATATACCTTTAAATCTCTAACTCTCCTCGCTATCAATTGATTGTATTGTCCACCAAAATCAATAATTAAAACCAACTCTTTTTCCATCAACTTTCCTCCACATTTAAAGTTTTATCAATATATTCATCAATGAATATCCTGTCTAAATTCCATGTTTTTTTATACTCTTCTATTTCAATAGTTTTTTTGTCATCTATTGAAGCATTGTTTTTAATTGCTCTAATCATTATATTCTTTGGTGTGTGCTCCATGTCGATAAACTCTAGCATGTTTACTTGATAGCCATATTTTTCAAGGTACAACCCTCTAAGGCTATCTGTCACAAGTGAATTTAATCTATCTTTTATAATACCATGTTTGAGCATAGGTGTTAACTTAATGTTATCTATTTTGTCAAAAAGCTCATGTTGGCAACATGGAACGGACAATATGACATTTGTATTCCATTTTATAGCATTTACCAAAGCAATGTCAGTAGCTGTATCACAAGCGTGCAATGTAACGACAAGATCCAAATCCCCTTCGAATTTATAGTCTTTTATGTCGCTGCAAATAAATTTAAGTCCATCATACTTTAAATTGTCTTTGACTTGATTGCAGTAGTTTATAACATCCTCTTTTAAGTCTAGGCCAACTATATCTGCTTCTAAGTTTTTAATTTGAGTAAGATAATAGTAAAGTGCAAAAGTTAAGTAACTTTTCCCACAGCCAAAGTCAATAATTCTTAGTTTTTTCTTGCCTTCAAAATTTTCATAAATATCCTCAACTATTTCAAGAAATTTGTTTATTTGCTTAAACTTATCATACTTCTTCTTATATACTTTTCCATTCGAATCCATTACCCCTAAGAGCATTAAAAAATCTATTTTCTCTCCATCTTTTAATATATAGTTTTTTTCTCTGTTGTGTTCTCTGTTCACTTCATATGACTTGTCATTTATTTTTTTTACTTTAAACTTATCCTCGCTTGACTTTATTAATTGGATTTCTCCATTTACAGTCTTAAATAGTCCTTGTCTAAAATCAAATCTCAATAAGTCGATAAACTTGTTTATAGAATCTTCAACACTGAGGTTTTCATGAACCACTTTATTGTCAATGAAATACTCAAATTGATATTTTCTTATCCCTTTTATAGTAACGGGCTTTATATTTACTTTACTATACTCAATATCACTTCTTTTTTCTTTATCGCTCAATATAGCTTTGCTGAGTTTATCTTCTTCTAATAATTCTTTTAACATCTCTACTACTTTTTCCATTGCATCACCTATATTAACTTTGATAGGACTTCTCCTATTTTTTCTCTAAAAACATAATCTGCTCTGTTGTCATATGGGGTTTCATCTTTATTGATCAACACCAACGGATAACCTCTAAAGTAACTAATTAGTCCTGCTGCTGGATAGACATTTAAAGAAGTTCCTCCAACTATTAACATTTTTGCATTTGAAATATATTGTATACTTCTTTCTAATATAGAAGTGTCAAGCATTTCTTCATATAAAACTACATCTGGTCGCACAATACCACCACATTTTTCACATCTTGGTATACCTTGAGATTCTAATATAAACTCTAGAGAATAATTTTCATTGCAATCTATACAATAATTTCGGTGTATAGACCCATGAAGTTCCAAGACATTTTGAGTGCCTGCCATTTGATGCAAACCATCTATATTTTGAGTTATCACCGCTTTTAGTTTCCCCATCTTCTCTAACTTCGCAAGTGCAATATGGGCTTTATTTGGTTTTGCATCTTTATACACCATATTGTGCTTATAAAATTCGTAAAATTCTTCAGTGCGATTTACAAAAAATGTATGGCTTAACATGTATTCTGGAGGATATTTATAGTTTTTCTTGTTGTATAAGCCACTTGAAGACCTGAAGTCCGGTATATTGCTTTCTGTTGACACTCCAGCGCCTCCAAGAAATACAATATTAGAGCATTTCTCTATATGTTTTCTTAAGTTCTCTATTGAGTTGTCTCCTTTCATTATACCATCTCCTTCTGGTTTATTATATTTTAACACATTTTATTTAATAAAGTTTATGAATTGACAGCGAGATATAGAGTAAAATAATTTTTGGTCAAATAAAAAAATAAAGAGAATGATCCTAAAATCTATAAAATGTAATCAATACACTATAAAAAAAGGATATTCTCTATTGGCTCTAATAGCAGTGTTTCTACAATGACTATTTTGTTTTTTCTTTTGCTGACTTAGTTTGTTGTTTTTATGTAATAAAATTCATCTTTCATCCTTAATTATTTAATCTACACAGAATATTTTACAGTCTTTAAAAATTATTATTTGTTTTTTATTTTTTTTTACGGTATACTCAGCCATTCCGACGCTTATGATAAATGCAATTATCAAACAAACCAATGCCAAAAGATCAGTGAATAAACTTAATGTGTTTCTAAAAACCAAATCAATTAAAAAGAAAAAAACAACAAAGTATACTACTGAGAAAAAAAACATAAGCATATGATTGTTACCTCCCTAAGTAATCTTCTGTTTTTGTAAACTTGAATGAAAATCGAGGACTCCAAGCTTCCTATAGAATAAAAATAGATCTTGTCGACTAACTTATTTATACTAATTACCATTTAAAAACTTTTTTACCAAAATCAAAAATATCATTTTTTTCTTGATGGTATATTATTAACCATATAGCTAACTGTTAATATTGATAGTAAACTATCCCTTAATAAATCTCCTGAACCACCAAATATAAGTGATAATATACTAATTAATATAAAGCTAAAAACAGCAATCGTAATTAAATATTCTCCAGTACTCATAATCAGCTTAATCTCCTTTACTCAATAATAATAATTTTCATGCCAGCATATCTCTGCCACTCTTTATTAACTGACTCATATGTAACAGATAAAACCACCATTACTAATCCTTGTTGATCCAGATAAGTCAAATTGTTTATAATTATGATTATAAGACATTATTACCTTTGTACTAGTACTACCTAGTTTATTTAAATAAACTGTCACTCTACCATTATATGTATGATATCTGGTTATTCCAACTTGACCATTCACTGAAGGATTATCATTAACATTAAGACAAACCCCATTATTATCTTAAAGCCGCTTAGTAATGTATGCATTAGAAGGTGTATGATTCCCTTGCGTTATCTACATACCCAGTTTCATTTCTTAAATTATCCCATGTCTTTCCATAGCCATTCTGAAGTATACCCATTACTCCAGTTGACGAATCAAAATATATATCTTGTTCTTAAAAGATCATATCTGTCGAAGCTAATAAAGGACCTATTAAATTTTTTCAATCCCCATAACTTTCTACAGGTTTAATTACATATCTTAATAATATTTCTATTTGTCTTGAATTTGCTTCATTACAATATTTTTTAAAAATATAAAAAGAAAAAATTTTTAAAAGAAACTAAAAAGCAGAAAACATTACGCACTTTTAAAATATCATAAAATCCTGAAACTCATTATAAGTACTAGAGTCCCAGGATTTTTCTTTTTTTACAACTGTCAAAGATGAGATTCTACTTTTAGCTACTATTGTTATATCTTATTTGTTATTTTTTATCAAACAAGTTTTTAAATTCTTCCAAATCAACATATTGTATACGTCGCCCTTGCTCAGTATCTACCATATCTAATAAGATATATATTTCCTTTTCATCATTTTTATTCTCTACATTTGTAAATTTTATCTTGGCTGAATAAGAACCTGAATCATTAGTTTTTTTAATTTCTTCAATACTGTATTTGACTTCTTTATATTCTTTTAAATATAAATTTGGTAATAATCTGTTCTGAACTAATCTTTCAATTTCTTCTGCTGTTAAAGTTTCTTCCCATGCTTTCATCCAAGAATCATCATCTAAATTGTTTAACTTTTCTAGATCTATTTCATCTTTACCTAATCTAATCATTTCTGCATCTAATTTTTGAATTAAATTTTCCCAATCTTCTTCAGAATAATTAAATTGTTCAAAATATGAATTTAAAAAACTCTCTATTACCTCTTTATCTTCATCGTTAGTATTTGTGCATGATGTCAAAAGGATAATAACTAATAGATTTACTAGAACTATGGATATTATCTTTATTTTTCTCATATCTTAGTTTACTGCCTCCTTAACCTATAAAATAACTTGCAATATTGAACTTTTGAATCATTTGAATATTTAATATTTTCAGGAGAAGCCTCCATAATAAGCCTATAAAGAGGGATTTTATACCCATATATCTCATACAATAATAACCTACTTTTCCAACTGATAATGGATTGTACTCTGTAACTAATGATATATAACACCATTTGCCTTACCAAGCAGCACCACCATTGAAAACAGTTTCTCTTAAACCATCATTATTTACTCTAATTAATTTTCCCCAACCACTACTTAGCATTTCATGATCTCTTCTCCCTGGACAAACATCATAAACAGTTGGATATATGTTAGAAATATGATTTATGTATATAGGTAAAATTTCCATTTTTATCTCATCAATTTCAAATTCTGTAAGTTCTATTTTGCTATATTCGTCTCTTGAAATTAATTCTCTCGTATTCCCAAAAGCAAAAATAGTAAATGTAATAACAAACAACAGCGACATACCAAATCATCTCGGTACTCTTTTAAATTTCATTGGAATCACATCCTCTCATTTTATAGAGGTTTTCTCTCTCAATCAATATCATATATTTTTTTGTCAGAATATGTATTGTAATTTCTATAGCATGCGTTTTCTAGAGTATTATGCTGTACTGTTATTGTATTTATATATTAGCTTAGGTGATAATGATCAAGCACATATTTATTGCCTTTTATTATGCTAAGCCCACTTTTAATCCAATTAGCTCCGTCCCCTAGTATCTATATCTTTTTTAATAAATCTATGTCATAGGCTTCATCTAGATATATTGCTACCTCTGTCCATAGATCTTCAGAATCCATCTCTCCAACTGAATCAATAATGCTATCAAGGCTACCTCCACCTTCGAGAATTTTATTAAATTATTTTCAATTTCGCACTTAACTTTTTCTGCTATTAATTGCATAATGTCATTCATAGAGAATATCCTCCTTTTTTTGTAATTTAGAAGATTACATTATATTAAATCGAGAATTATTCTCTATATTTTTTTATTATTTCTTCTTAATGTCTCTAAGACTTTTATTATCGATTCAGTGTCTTTATAATATTTAGTAACATCTTGTTTAGAAGTATATTTATTAGTTATATTCCCACTGTCGCTAATGATTGAATAATTATGAGAGAGAAAAATATTATACTCAACTTTTTAAAATATTTTATAAAAACTCATATCCCTTTAGTCATTATAACATTAAATTACATTAAAATGAAAAAAAGTAGTTACAATATAATCACGCTTAAATTATTTTCATACAATGTTTATAATATTCTAAAAACACCCAAATTCTAATTGAAAATTCCTCTAGAGGAAATATGTAATAACCCTATGACGATTCATAAGGAGACTAAAGGATGATAAGTTTAATGGATAAAATAGATTTTTATCAATTATCTTTAGTCAATCATCCTTTTTTCTATTTATGTTCAGTCTTTTCGTATAATTTGTATAACTTATCCAATAAATAAAACTCTAAGGAACATAATATAGTTACGATACCAGCAATTAATTCTTTTATTCCAACATAATTAAGGTCAACCATGTATATACAGACAATAACTATAACAGGATTTAGAATTGCTAAAAATTTAATTTTCTTTATTATTTTTTTCATATATTTACCTCGCACTACTCCAAGGTAGTGTCAATAAGACACTCCTTTTTTTATTTAAAACCTTATATTATCAAGGGTTACATCATTTTTATAAGACAAAAAACAATGACCTGCCTTGATGGCGTGTAAAAACAATGCTACAATGCTGCGAACGATACGGTGAAACTTTTCTGTTCTTGTGTTTTTTCGAAGTGAATGTTAACTTAACAGCATTGTTTTGTAATGCAGTCATGAGTGGAAGCGACTACCATAAAAGTATATTTTTGCGATTTTCAAGGTTCTTATGAGCCTATTTTTTTGAACCTTTTTTTCATAGGCTACTTTACACTATCGCTATTATTTTAGGTTCTTACTTAGATAACTCATAAGAAGGAAAAAAAGGGACATACTTTTTTAAATTATTTTAAAATATTTTCTGCAACTTTTAGAGCCTCATCTTTATCTAGGTTTCCTATAATATGACATTCAATACCGTCTTGATACCATATTAAATAAACCATATCATCAATTTGCCACATATATGCTGGAGAACCTTTTAAAGTAATTTCTTCTATTTCAGCTCCTTCTGTATCATAGTATGATTTATTTTCGCCAGATGAAGCAAATAATTTTATATTAAACTCTTGATTGCTATTTGCTGAGTAAATATAAATTAGCATATTACGGCCCTTATGAATATCTACCAGTTCGAATCCAGTTGGAATGTAATTAATTTTAAGTGAAGATAGTTCTACAGAATTATTACCTTCATCTATATCTTGGGGTGTAATTATGCTAAATTTTTCAAACACCTCAATTACCCAATCAAATACTTTTTCACGTGCTTCTGCATTAACTGCTAAAACAGTGGAAAAACTTAGGATACATACCAATATAAAAACAGCAGCTCTTTTTACTATTAACATAAATATGTTTTTAGTATTTTGTTTAATCTTGATATCTTTTAACTTTCGTCTGAAGTCCTTCGAATAATTGGGTTTGTGTAGTATTTCAATATTATAATAGTCTTTTGTATCTTCGATAAGAGCAATTTTACAAGCTCTTTCCATAGACTTATCATCAATCCATGAGTTATTAATTCCCATAAAATTAGATAGCATTTTTTGTATATAACGCAACTTACTTATAGAGTCTTCTATCTCTAATAATTTATCTGTTTCTGAAGGAGTATTATTGAAACAATATCTAAGGAAGAGAATACTACGATACTCTGAAGGTAATAGGCCTATTTTTATAGATAATCGTTCAACTTCTTCATCAGATAATGATTGATATATAATGGTATTCATGTTTAATTTATTCATTCTTTCCAATTCATCTTGAAAAGATAATTGAAATACTTCTTTCAAAGTATTATTAGCCATTTTGGGCACTTCTATCACCTTCTTCATAATATGATCGTAATTTCTTTAAAATACGTTGACCACGTTTCTTTGCAGCTTCTTCAGTAATTCCTAAAAGCTCTGAAATATCTTTTAAGCTCATTTCATTAACAAATCGCAGATGAACAAAATATTTTTCATCATCTGAAAGTTTATTAATACAGGAAAGTAATTGTTCTTTATTTACTGTTTCTAAATATTCTTCTTCAATATTATAATCTGCTTCGCTATGGTCAAAATAGTCTACATCCTCTACATACATAATTTTCTTACCTTTTCTTATGATATTCATTGTTTCATTCTTCAATATTATAACGCAGTAGGGTTCTATTTGGGGACATGGTAAAGTAGATATTTTTTCTATATTCTCTATAATCTTTAAAAATGTTTGGGCTAAAGCTTCTTCTGCATCAAATTTATTCCTTAATATGTTGGTTCTTTGTCAACTGGTGTTGGTGAAGAAAATATTAATTAGTTTTACAACTGAATAAACTTAAGTAAAATACAATCTAGGGCTTAGGATCATTATTTATGACTCCTAAGCCTTTAATGTTGCTAAATTTTGTGTAATG
>JAHDQA010000029.1 GCA_018434075.1 Tissierellaceae bacterium | reverse complement strand
TTAATTTGATTCAATACATCTTTTCGCATAATATCTCTCCTGTCAGTTAAGCTTTTTAGAAATATTATACAAGAAAAAATGTATAAATTTGTGCATTTTGAGATTCTAATTTTTCTACATTATCAGTTTATCATTTACAAATGGCACAAACAGCCTATAAAAAACTGAAGAGAAAAACCGAAGCTTTGATGCCGTTTTTTAACAAAGAGACAATTTTATCAGAAGAAGGCCATCTCCTATCAGATGCATTTAAAATGCAATTGGCCGATGACCTGAACACTGCAAACGCCATGACCGTGCTATTCGATGTGATAAAGTCAAATATTTCCAATGCGGAAAAAGCCTTTTTAATTCATAAAATGGATTTCGTCCTTTCACTCAACTTGTTAAGTAATGGAGATAGCAGTGAAGTGACTTCTAGTCCTGAGGATGCCATTTATGTAGAAGGGATGATAGCAAAGAGAAAAGAAGCGAAAAAAGAAAAGAACTGGGCACTTGCAGACGCCATAAGGCACGAGTTAATAGAAAAAGGATTTGAGATCAAAGACACACCCGAGGGAACGACATGGAAAAAATGCTAATATGTGAGGTTTATAATGTATTAGTTGTTAGGCACCTCAGACATCCAAAGCATCATACAGTTGCTTTAGATGTCTACAATGATTAGGCTTGACACGCATCAATTTATAGGGTGCATAGAGTGCATTGAAAGGAATATGGATTCAAAAGTTAGCGCGTTGTATTACAGCTATGCCCCCAGTTGGGAAAGTGAAGGCAATCGCATTTGATTTATCAAAAGCACTTATCACCGGTCCAATTCTTTTACTAGGGTTTTTAACGGACAGTTCGAGACTCAAAATGGAAAATCAATATTAAATGGATCTATTTAGACTATTTCTAATCATTAAAATCTTGAGTTTATCACTTAAAACAAATCAAAAACTCTTATGCCCTTTAATTTCAATAGGTTTAAGAGTTTTTTTCCTAATTTATTTTGTTGTACACCAACCTTTTCCAAATTTGCTTAACTGCTCATATTTCACTATTCCCTTATCCCAGTCTATATTTAGCATTTGTAGTAATTCTGTCATATCGTCATTTTGAGTTAATTTGTAGTAATCGTCTTTTAATGGTGTTTATGTTAATCCAAAAGTACCCCAAAAAATAGTTGAAAAATCCCCTAGAGGAATTTTAGGTTGACAAATACAATCGAATAAATCAGTTCACCTTTATCCCTAGCCCTTTTTATGAACCTCCAACGCTAAGAAATAAATATTTTGCTCAATTGACAAAAAAACCGCCAAATGGGCAAGTCATGCAAACAAGTATTGCGTTAGCTAAATTATCATAGTACGATAAGTACCTTAGACCCTATGGCTTTGCGTCCCTGTCTTTAGCCAAGTTTTGCCATAACACTGATTACTTACTATTTTATAAATCAACAGATATTTATCTATCTACTGTAATTTCTTGAATCTAAATCTTTAATATCCTTACGTTTCACTCTCATCAACTCATACGTTGTTATACAACATGAACAATGATGGACGGAGTTATCCTCACTGCATCTCATGAGCTTAAACAACTACTACAATTACATTTCCTACTATTATATCTACTTAACCACTAACCAATCTGCAATAAGATAATTAGGTACTAAAAGTACTTGTAGGGACATCAGCACTATTAATATATAAAAAAGAAGAATATTTCTTAATGCTTCCATTTACTATATTCAAAACCATATGCCGCCAATGGAGAAATAATACACTAACCTATTGAATTTAGATATGATTTCAAATATTTGTGATTATCAATCCGACGTACGTTTTTCCCCACGCTTCCATTTTCCTGCCCCCGTTGTTTATTCTATTATGTCAAAATAATATGCTGATGGCTTGGTTTTTTGGCAGTCTGAAAAGAGTAGCCGCCTGATATCGGCTATTCTTTTTATTCAGGAATACTGATTTGCTCAGATGTGTTTGTAGGTATGCTCTCCCATGTTCCAGGAAGTTTCATTGTTTCAATATATGAAAAACAGATGTTTTCATGGGTTACACTACCAGAGATTAGTTTTTGATTTTTGAAAAAACATAGATCTTCTGGTTTACTCCATACAGAGCCGTTATAAAAAATGCTATCATAATAAGAAAGCAGAATTTTTTTTGATTCTGGTGTAAAGTGAAATAGATAAACTTCTATTTTGTAGCCATCTGGTACACAATGACAGAACCAACGATTAGTATATACTGTCTTGATGTGATATGGGACAAGGGCTTTGAGAATGACAGACTGCTCATGACTCTTTTCTGCGGTTGACCACCCATTTTTAGTTAGTGAAAAAGTATCTGCAATACCGCTATGTGCAGATACATATTCAATAAATGATTGTCCTGTAATATTCTCCAAAAGTGATAACATGTAGAAACCTCCTTAGCTTATATACCAGCAATGTGCATATGGGTATTTAATACTATGATAATGCATCCAGTACCCACTTGCAAACTCCCCTTCTGGTCCTCTTATGCCACCGCCAAGAGTTTGACATAGGCTTTGTGCGTAGTTGCTTTGGATAGTGAATACACCAGCCCTTGAATGATTAAGTCTCATAATCTCTAGTGCTGCCTTTCTCGGAATGTCCTCAGGACATACAAGAACAGTGTTATTTGTTCTATACGCTGGGTAGTAGGTGTGTCCATTTCTTGACATGGATAACGCTACGGTTTCAGCGTCTTCATCACATACATAATCCTTTCCGTTAACTGTAATTGTTGACCCAGAGATTGTCACGGTGTATACGCCGACCAAACCTTGTAGATAATAAAAAGCGCTCATTACAGTTGAACCGAAAGCATCAACGAAAATATCAACTATGTCTTGCCAAACACCACTGATAGCCTCCCAGTTTGATACAATAATAGCTGCAAGGCCAAGACCAATAACTACATCAACGACATTTCCCATAGGAACGCCAAGTGCAGTTGAAAACGCGAGAAGCCCATAATAAACAGCAGATGGAAGATTTAGAGCTTGAAGTTGTCCGGCAATATCAACAGCGGCTCTTGTTTGAATTGGTGTTGTTGCAGTAGAGCGGTTAAAGCTGTAGTTTGGGTCAACATGGGTTTTATGGAAATCAGTTAGGCTTGTATCTCCGCTCCAAGCAAGGGCTTCAATTTGACGGAGAAAAGCTGCTTGTTGTTCTTGGTTAAGATATTCAAATGCTTGTTTAGCTGTACTGGTAACGTCACCCGTTGGAACGGGTTTTGTATTTGCAGCAAATGCAGTTGAAGTAAGCGAAAAGACCATAATCAAACAAAGAATAATAGATATAAACTTTTTCATGTTTTTCATGTGAAAACATCCTTAGTTTTCAAATAAATGTAATTTTAATGCTTTGAAAAATATGAAATCACAAGACCGGAAACAATCGTACCTATAATTATTGTCCCAACCACTACAAAAACCGCTTGCTCCGCTATTATAATTTCTTTATAAATCAGTAAGCTCTCTGTCATTAACAATATCCCTAACATAAGCAACATTAATCCTGCAACATGTGCTAGTCTAGTAGAATCAACTACGTCTTTAGGATCATATCCAGCTAAAATTTCTACCGCTTTAAATTTCCAAATTAATAAAGCTACAATTGTCAATGAAATTCCAGCAACAAGTGAAACAATACTCATAAACAAATTCCTCCTTTAAAATAAATTGTAATTCTACAATATTACCTCAATTTTACAAAACATATATCGCGCAGATTAGCTTTATAAGAATCTTTTGCATTCTACTTTCAATATTTTTTTAAGTCAAGCTCAAAAATTCCAGAATTTTTAATCAAATATTCCGAAAATGGTATGTGTGATATAATAAAAATCGTTTTAGTTTTAGATAGTTTCACTATTAATTTTTCTATGTTTATATTATTTATTAATACATTCCCACTATCTGGTTTTTCAAGTCCAGTCAACAAATTTACGAAAGTGCTTTTGCCTATACCGTTTCCACCTTTTATGTGAATCACTTTGTTGTCACAAGATAACTCCAAGTTCATTTTTTCGAAAATAATATTTCTATCATAAGAAAAATCAACATTGTCGAACTTTATGGTTTTCAAATTATCAATATACAATTGTCCCTCTGAGCTTTTATTTAAAAAATATTCATTGAGTTTATTAACACGTAAAGATATCCCATACATATTAGGTAATATTCCCAATAGCTGCCCAAAATCCGTATTAATTTGATTTATCCCAACATATAACATTGTAAATACACTAATCGGATAAACATTATTTATAGTTTGTAAGCCAATTATTATTACTATAAATGTACTTACTATTGTAGATGACTTTATTAGAAATCATAAAAGGTGAATTTTTTTCTCCATTTATATATAACATCAATTTTATCCTTAAATGCATTCTTTAATATGTTAAAAAATAAAATTGAGCTATTCGTTCTAATCTCTTTCTGATATTCTGACTGATAGAATATTTGATTAGCATAATACAGATTACGATTTACAGGGATCTCATCTTCCATTCTATGAAATGCCATTCTTTCATTTTTTAATGAAAATAGGAATGATATAAAAACTCCAAGCAATGCTATCATTATTATGTAGTAATTATATTGTAAAAAAATTAACGATACTCCTAATAAGCTAAAGGCATTAGATACCAAATTCCCAGCAATATTTATTAAATTTGTTAATACTTCTTTTCCATTGTTTATAGAGAAATAATAATTGTCAAGATATTCTCTATTTCTTGTTTAATGCAGCTTTTTTAAAATATGTGCATTGTAAATATCATTTTGAACTTTTAGTGCTATCTTATTGTCAATAATCGGTAAATAATAATTCTGTGTTAATGAATTAACTAGTAGCGCAAAAATATATATAGCAAAAAACATGACAGAGAACTCAATAAACCCATCTTTTTTATTTAGAACAATCATCTCAGTTAATATGTTAATAAAATAGACTAAACCAATTTTATATATGCTAGTTAGTATTGCCGATAAAATTACCAGCACAATATACGTAGGACTTATGTCGTAAATATATTTTATTGCAAATTTTAGATTTTTATAAATCTCCCTATATTTCATAATAATTCCCTATTAATACTCTTATTTTATTCTCGGTCCATTAGACGAGATATTAAAATTTAGCAATCTAATCCAATAAATACCTATAGCATAATTTTCTCAAAACTTTCGATGTATCATTTTCTAGTTTCAAATTAGGAATAATTTTTCCATTTTCAATATTATTTATTGTAGCTCTTATAGCTCCAACTATTTTGCCAATTAATGTTGTGATAACCTAAAATAGTTCTATACATTTTATTTTGTTTGCCAAATCATTCTCACTCATTTATTTTTTTGTATTTTAATATAACATTCTAACTTATAATATGTTTAAATTTTAACATGCATTTAATTTTAAGTCAATATATTAATTTAGTAAGGTGATGCCAGTTTAATGTGATTTAAAATACAATATAAATAAGAAAAATAGACTATTGACCTAGTGTTATTAAGTAAAGTGAAATTAAAATTACAAATTATTACAATATATGATTATGGAGTTATTATTCTACTTTTATTTAGAAAATTATTATTACTTGTTTTCCAACAATTAATTGACACTATCTCAAATGATTTGACAACGTTTTACGAACTTGCTAAGCTTATAATAAGGCAAGAAAAAATGTGAGGTGTTATACTAAATAGATAGTTGCAGAATACAAAATTAAAAATATATAGAGTTATCCACAGCTAAAATTAAAAATTCAATAGATTTTGCAATTAAACAATTAATTAATTATAAACATTATACTTAAGCACAGAAAAAAAGGCATAGAAAACT
>JAHDQA010000014.1 GCA_018434075.1 Tissierellaceae bacterium | reverse complement strand
ATTATTAAGATTACAGGTCCATCTTATAGGCTGAAGGATAAAATTGACCTGGTAGAAACTAAAAAAAGTACCAATAATTAATTCTAACAATCATACATTTTGAGATTCTAAAAAACATGCATTTTGGGATTGACATTTACACCATTTCTAAATTTTCAAAACTAAAGGCCAATTGTTTTCGATAATGCGAATTCAATACATAATAACGATAGCTTAAAGGGTCAAACCCCTTTGATTCAAGAAGCGAGACTGTTAAAAATTCACCTGAAGATTTACTCATTTTACCACTCTCTTCAACTAAAAATTCTGCATGCCACCAATATTTGGTCCATGATTTTCCTGTGAAACTTTCTGTTTGTGCAATTTCGTTGGTGTGGTGAATGGGTATATGATCTACACCACCACAATGGATATCCAGTTGCTCTCCTAAGTTGTTCAGTGCAATAACTGAACATTCTATATGCCAGCCTGGGTAACCAACCCCCCATGGCGATGTCCACTTCATTGCTTGATTTTCAAATTTAGACTTTGTAAACCAGAGTACAAAGTCATGAGGATTTTTTTTGTGAGCATCTTCTTCCACATCATCACGATGTGCAATTTTTAAAGTTTCAAGATCTAATTTTGACAATTTGGTATAGTCTTTAAACTTTGAGATATCAAAGTAAACATTGCCATTAGCCAAATAAGTATACCCTTTTTCTTCAAGCCCTTTAATAAAAGCAATATAAGCGTCAATATAATCAGTGGCTTTTGCGATGACATTTGGCTTTTTAATATTTAACTTTTCAAAATCCATGAAGAACGCATCGGTATAGTAAGCCGCCACTTCCCACACCGTTTTCTTTTCTCTCAATGCCCCTATTAACATTTTATCTTCCCCATCATCTGCGTCAGACTCTAAATGGCCAACATCTGTAATGTTCATGACCCTTCGAACATCATAACCTAGAAACATCAAAGTCTTTTCAAGTATATCTTCATGTATATAGGTTCTTAAATTTCCAATATGCGCATAATTATACACTGTAGGACCACACGTATACATGGTAACTTCTTTGGGCGAATAAGGTTCAAAATCCTCAATAGATCGACTTAACGAATTGTATAGCTTCATAAACTGCCTCCCTAGCTTTATTTGTATTGTAATTGGTGCTTGACGCTATTGTGCATTTAAATATCAATATTATTTCTTCTTAGCAAAAACTCTATTTGCAACATGTTGATGAGGAACACCACCTGAGTTACAGTTAAAGAGGTACTCTGAGCATTATCCAGTGTACCAATCGTGGTAGAGGTTAAGTAAATTACCAGATTTCCAGTGTTGGGAGTGACTTTTTCCCCAGGAATTTCTTGTATAAAAGGTTTATCCACCAAGCAGTGCATGGTGTTGAGACCGTTGATTTGTGTGTATTCTTTGTAGTTTTGGGAAATCTTACTTTTAGCTCATGTTTTATATGGTGGAGGACGCCACTGGTAAATGGGATATCGAATTTTTGTTCTTGACGGTAATCCCAAAGATTTGCTTTAAATACGCCTACATAAATGTTTGCTTTATCGGCCAGTTTTATGGTCTTTTCAATGGTGGCATCAGAGATATCAAAGGCGCTAAATGAATACCAACATCTCGTAAAATACAACACCTTTGCCCTCTTCACACCCGATGTCCAGGAGTTTTAATGTCCGAGGTGGGGGTATAAGTTCAATGAATTTTAACCATATGGTAGAGGTTTAAACTCACCAAAAGTAGCCTTCTTGATTATACTGCTTTTCGTAGTATGAACGGGATCAAGTTATGAGCATATCCCATGATTTTATCGATACCGACACTAAGAATTGTTACTAAGCAAGATAAAAGACCGATGTCAGGGGCTGAATAATCATTGCACCACTTTCTGACGGTTTGGTATTTTCTGCATGTTTTTTTGTGCCAAGTTTCTAGTGCTAATACCAATCTCCACGATTGTGACTTCTAGTACATTTTCAGAAGTTCGATTTAGTACCTATTCATAATTTTTAAAAAGTTTAAACCATGGTCTGTGGGTCTTATGTTTTTGTGATAATTCTTTACCAATGCTCAAAGGCCTATAAATCCTTCCATTCGTTTTTTTTCAATAATTTTCGTGGTGTATAAGTTCAAGGATGGATTCTATTGTAAACTCATTTTTCTGTACAATATGATCATTTGAAGTTTGACTATCTCTTCTGCATATTCATTCAAATAATAAGTATTCTTTCATGGTTAGTGAAAAAACTCTGTATAATTCCATCGATAAGCAAATTATATCTGCTAAAAATATTGATTTACCTAATGTTAAAGCAGCAATAAGATTAATTTCAAAACTAAGTGATCCAGTGACTCATGGCAATAAGAAAGCACGCCAGAGTGAAAAAGAGTTAGCAAAAAATCAATTCAATAAATATTATTTTAATATAGAGAAGTGTAAAGGTTGTCTACATAAAGATGGATACTATAAAGAGGGCTCAAAAACATATTCTGTGACTATAAAAACTCTAACTCATCAAGAGCAAATGGATTTTCAAGAAACAGAGTAATTTTTTATATTAATCAATTTTGGTCTTTTTACGAGCTTTTCATAGTTCCAATTAATACAAACCAACTACAAGCCTGTTACAAAACCATCAATAAGAAAAGAATCTTTTTCTACTTCTTCTAACACAACAAAAAAAGATGTTTCTGACTCTGGATATAAGGCTGAAGTTTTTGCAGTTTCCATTTCAACACTAACCAAAATAAAAACTTTATTTTCTTGATATTCTGAAACTACGGGTTCTTTTTCAATATTTACTGCTTTTGCCCATATCATGCCAAATACATTATCACCATGAAAATAATCTTCAATACATGATTCTGTACAATATGATTTCATTGTTTCATAATCAGAGCTTTCAAAAGCAGAGAAAAATGCTTCTGTAATATCTGCTGGCGATAGTTCCGATATATCAGAATCACTTTCTGAATTGTTACAAGCAGATAAACCAATACATAGACAAATCAAGCAAGCTGATATTAAAAAATTTTTAAGCTTAGTCATAATACCCACAAACCTCCTACCATCGTTTTTATTACGATTTAATAGTATGGATATAAATATATGTATTTAAAAACTATGTTAGATTATATATACAAAATATCATTATCAAAACAAAAACACAAGCAAGAGGTCAAATGTAAAACTAAATTAGACCTTTGTAAAGTTAAATTAGACCCTTACTAGAAATCAGTAAAATAGACAAATTAAAATAGTTTAATTCAACAAAAAAGGACTTATATAAGTCCTTTTTTGTGTTATAATTATACT
>JAHDQA010000059.1 GCA_018434075.1 Tissierellaceae bacterium | reverse complement strand
CGCTATACCTATTTGGAGTGCAAAGTTAGTTGTTCCTTTTGTCAGTGTTTATTCACATATCCGAGATAAAAGACCCCTATATACATCATATTCCCTTACCACCTTGTCAGGAAATAGCCTCTTTTCAAATGATAAAGCAAAGCAGGAGATAAACTATACAGTAAGGGATATAGAGGAAACGGTAAGAGATATGGTGGAATGGATGAATTTCAAAAAATGATTTGTTAAAAAAGACCTAAAATCTGTCAATTTAACAGACTTTAGATCTTGATTTTATTCCCGCTGCAAGATTTCTTGTATCTTTTATTATATTTTATACCAAATATATGCCTATTTGTAAAGAATATTTCAATGTTTTTTAACGATCCTATTGTTTCTAAATTATTTTTATTAGCGCTCCAGTGCCTAGGTATTTTCGTTTCATCTTTCGCAGTATCCAATAGCTAGCGATTAAGTCATTTCTAATAATAAAATGGTGCGAATATAGCTTTCAATTTCATTGATAATATTATAAAATTGATTCGTGGAAAATATATAAAATATTATATTGATGAATTTAATTACAACCAAATTAATTTTTTCATAACTACATTTACGTACCTATGGTTTTCAAATTTCTATTATTTTTTCAAAAGTTCCATCTATAGGTGTATGATGTTCGATGGTCCACCCCAGTCTTTGATATTGAGTCACGTAATTTGGATGCCCATGAGAATTACAATCTCCATAGCTATAAATAATACAATTATTTTCAATAACCGGATGTGGCAAATCGGATTTAATCGTCCAACTATACTTACCACCATGATGACATGCAACCAAAATATTGACATCTGATAAAAATGCATTTTCAACATAGTCATAGTCTTGATCCGCTTCTATTAATATCTTACAATTGTTATTTGATTCATCACGTGCATCAACACATAATGCAAGCCCTGTTTCATGCCGTTTTCTTGGTGGACGAGTTGCCCTATAAGTTGAGATTCCTGCATAAGAAATAGTTAAATTTCCAAAAGTAATATTTTTGTTTATTAAATTCACAGTTCCACCAGCGCATTTGATTCCTGCTATTATATGGTTAAATAGAAAACTTTTTTGATCAGGTATATACCATGAGCAACTATATGCATCTCTAAATTTACTAACACCAAACCAATGATCTTTATCTAAATGTGAAATTATAATTCTAGTATTTTTATCCACTGGAAGATTAGTTTCTGTTATAAACGTATGTGCATTTAATCCAAAAAGAATACCATAATCAAAATACAGAAATGGAATATCTTCTCCATATGAAAAAGATGTGGCTAACGCCTGCCCAACATTAAGTACTCTAAAAAATACATTTTTGTCACTATTTAATTTGATTTCAAATTGTTCTTCTACAGGTTCAACCAGAACATTAAGTATTTCCTCTATTTTCTTCAAGCCATTATCAATTGTTTTTTTTTCGAAAGTATTAATAATGAAATAGTCATTAACTTCATCATTCCTAATTTCTGATTCTAATTGAAAATAGGGATAATCAAAAATTTTGTCTAATTTAATAATATTAGGATTATCCTCTATTTCTATTTTCTCTTCCCCATGGCGATGATTAGCTTTAATTAAATAGCAATCGCCTACATTCACTTCTTTTGCTCCACTTATTTGTTTAAATTTCTTGATGCTTAGATCTGCACTATAAATATCAATATAGTAGTTGTATTTTATATCTTCCGAATATTCGCTCTTAATATCGTTTTTAAAAAAACGATTTACTCTTTGAGAATATAATTCACTATCTCCGACTAGAGAATCAATAAATTCAATTGATACCATTTTCGTATCCTCATCTATGTTATCAATAATTACGTAAAGATTCTGCGTTTTGCGTACAAATCCATGTCGAGAAGGTATTATTTTTTTTATTTTTTTCCCTAAATTTTGTAATTTATATGAAGTAACTGAAGCATATAATCGAAATTCGAAAGATTTATTATATATGATAGTTTCCTTTAAATTTCTACCAAAAGTTTGTTCTATAAGATTTTCTAGCACTTGCTCATACTCAAATAAATCCCATTCTTGTCTCTCTTTTACATTTCTTAATTGATATTCATAAATAAAAGACATATATACTCACCACCTCGTATAATAAAGTCATAGTTTAAAAACTATATTTTCTTTTCTATCTCATAAGTCTTATGGGATAATATTTGTACAGATAGATGTAGTAGTCCACCTTCTTGAAGTGTTGTCTTCCTTTTT
>JAHDQA010000002.1 GCA_018434075.1 Tissierellaceae bacterium | reverse complement strand
TTTGACGTGTTCTGATACAATAGACTTTGCTCATGATTCTTCTCCGTTTCTGTTTATTTGGTTATTAACATTATAACAGAGAAGCTCTCATGAGCATTATTTATTTAATTGTGTTTCATTTAATATTACAACTCGCCCTATATGATAATGTCAATTAATTGTTGGAAAACAATTAAATAGTTTTCTAAAATAATATTAAAATAATAACCCCTTAATCTCATAATGTAATAATTTATAATTTTAACCTACCTTAATAAACCTATCTTAATACCCTATTTGGTACATATTTATATTTTATTTATATTGTATTTTAAGTATATTAAGCTTTAAAAACTTGAGGTTTTAAGCATATCTTTAAGCCATCTGCATTCTGTTCTTGATATATATGGAATTTCTATTTTTATATCTACCTCTACTACTACACTCTACCACTTTGTATTGGTGTTTCTTCTATTGCAAAGTTAATAATTTCCATTGTTTGTTTTTTATTTCCTCTTTTAATATTATTCCATAGTGGCTTATTTATATTTATTGGGTTTTCTAGACTATTAGTGTGAGCAGTTATTATTTTTACATATTTATTACCTTTTATAATACTAAGTCCACTTTTAATCCAATTGGCTTCGTCTCCTGCTAGGTATATGTCTTTTACTGAATCTATGTCATAGGTTTCATCTAGATATACGCCTATCTCTATCTATAAATCTTCAGAATTGATCTCTACAGTGAAATATCTTATGTTTTCAAGTGCGGCATGTAGAGAAACAAACTGCCCGTAATTAAATTTTTTTATTTATATAAATCTTTTTGTAGCAGATTAACAAGACAATTAAAAGTTTCTTCATCCTTCTTTTCAACAAAACTTTCTGTTACTTCAATAATCCTTTGATTTTTGGTTATTAATCTTAAACGAGGAATTGCCATGCACAAATCATTTAGAGCATTTTTAACATTTTCTTCATCTGGCAATTCTTGAATATTATATAGTTTTACACTTAAGGAGTATTTTGCTTCTTTTGGGTATAAAACAATTTGAGCAAAAATAATAAGAGAAATATACAATCTCTTCTTTTCATTAAATATATATCTTTTCTTTTCTCTCATAGGTTCAATAATAAAAGATGATAATATAAGGGTGAAAATTGATGAACTTAAAATACTAATAATAACAGTAATAACATTTAGCATATCCATAAATTTCTCCTTTCTTGATGTATTTATAAAAAGATATATCATGAATTTTATAATAATGTCAATTAATTGTTAGAAAGTAATTATTTTACACTTAGACTAGCATTGTAATGTGATTAACTAACCTAAAAAGATATATATATATCAAATATCCTAATTGTAAACCAATGATGCCCGCGATATAATCATATTGTATATAATGTTATTTTTGATTTGAAAGGGGAGTCCAGTTATATGAAAAATAATTCTCAAGAAAAAAAGATGCGAAAATATATTGTCACAGGAGCTGCTGGACACTTGGGGAGTACAATTATTAGGAAACTAATTGAATTAGATTATGAGGTATCTGGACTTCTTCTACCTGGCGAAACACCAAAAGTGATAGGAAAAAACATCACTTATCATATAGGTGATGTCTGTGATATCAATTCTCTC
>JAHDQA010000102.1 GCA_018434075.1 Tissierellaceae bacterium | reverse complement strand
TAGTATAATTATAACACAAAAAAGGACTTATATAAGTCCTTTTTTGTTGAATTAAACTATTTTAATTTGTCTATTTTACTGATTTCTAGTAAGGGTCTAATTTAACTTTACAAAGGTCTAATTTAGTTTTACATTTGACCGTTTCTATTTTCTTTTTTATCCTCTGCACAGCATTGTCTACTCTTTTTACTTTGCAATTCAGCTTATTTGCCATTTCACTATACGAATGTCCGTCGATATACATTAGAAATATTTTTTTCTCAAAATCACTCAAAAGCGCATCAATTTTCTTTTCAATATTTCTTATTTCTTCTTGCAAAATGTAAATTTCTAAGGGATCGCGATTGTTTAATGAAGATATCACCTCTTCATATTTCCTGTCTGTTTCTTGGCCAAATATTTCTCTATTTAGTGAAACATAATTATTAAGTGCTCCATTTTTAGGTCTATTTGCAGCATTAAAAGCTGTGATTATTTGCCTTGTGATGCAGATATTTGCAAAGTAATTAAAAGATGTGAATTTCTCTTCATTAAATGCTTTTATAGCTTCATATAATCCGATTAATCCTTCTTGGATTACATCATCTTTATCAGCTCCACAAATATAGAAATTTTTTACTTTGTGTTTTATGATCTGAGTATATTTTCTGATTATGAAATCAAGCGCTTCCTTGTCTCCTTCTTGTGCAAGCTTTACTATTTGCTCATCTGTCATTTTGCAATAATCAGCTGAATTGTTTTTTTTGATGTTTAAATCCATTAAGAAGCCTCCTGAAGTTGTTAATCTTTTTCCCATTCTTTTAATGCTTTTTTTAATACATCTTCTAACTTTCCAACTTGAATGTCATTTTGCAAGTTCATCTTTTTACGCTTTCTCTCAATAGTCTTTTTAGCATTTTCAATTTCTGCTTTCAGTTCAAGCGCTGATATTCGTATCCCTCCCTTTTGCATGATTATATCTTGCTCTATCCTGTCAGATGTAGCTACTGTTACTTTTTTCACTCTGCCTATTTCATCAAGGATCCTTTCAATGTAATGGTCTGCTAACTCATTTTCTTTAGTGTATACCACTTTTACTCCTTTGTAATCATCAATGCTTGTTGAATTTCCCTTGACCATATAAGCATCAAATACCACTGTTATGTCTATATTCGAATAGTGAAGGTATTCTGAAAGAATTTCAAGTAATCTAATCCTGGCTTCTTCTAAACTGATCTTAGAAAGTTCTTTTAATTCATCCCATGAGTTTATGATATTGTATCCATCAACATATAGGTATTCTTTATATTTTGCTTTCATTTCTCTGTCTTTCCACTTCATAAATCAATACTGCAGCAGCCGCGGAAGCATTGAGTGACTCAATATTGCCTTTTATGGGTATCTTCACCAACCCATCGCACTTTTCCTTGACCAATCTAGAAATTCCTTTACCTTCAGCACCTATTACCAACCCTATAGGACCTTTTAAATTGGATTTATAATACAAGTTTTCCCCGGTCATATCAGCTCCATAGATCCAAAGTCCCTGTTCTTTTAACTCATCTATTACAGTGGATATATTGGTGACTTTTGCTACTCTCATGTAAAGAGCCGCTCCTGCAGATGTCTTTAACACAGTCTCATTTATTGTTGCTGCCCTTCTCTTAGGTATGATAATGCCATGTACTCCAGCACATTCTGCAGTCCTTATTATTGCACCTAAATTATGTGTGTCTTCTATGCAGTCTAAAATCACAACGAAAGGGTCTTCTTTCTTTTCTTTGGCGTATTCTAATATTTCGCTTATTTCACTGTATTTATATCCCGTTACTAATGCAACTACTCCTTGATGAGAAAGTCCATTTGATAGATAGTCTAATTTTTCTCTTTCCACATATTGTATGATGATGTTTCTTTCTTTTGCTTGATTTATTATCTTAATTATAGAGCCTTTGTTTTCTCCTTTTAGAATATAGAGTTTGTCAATTTGCTCATCGGTTTTTAACAATTCAAGTACTGGGTTTCTGCCAACTATATAATTTGTATTTTTCTCGTCCATTTTCTATCTCCATTTAACCTATATTGTTTAGTTCGCTAAAAAACTGTCTTACTTCGTTTATCTTGCCACAAGTCATATTTCCCTCTTTGCAAGGACCATTTATACAATTAGGTCCTGCATTTTTAAATAATACAGGGTATACTTTCTTCACTTCTTTCAACATCTCTATTGCTAAATTTCTAATTTCCCATTGAGCTCTGTTGCATGTTCTTAATGCAAAGAAATTCATAAGGCTCCTCGCATTCATCGTCATGACTATTTTGGTTTCACAAGCATTTGGAAACAGATATCTGGCGTCCTCTATAGCTTCTTTTTCAGCTTTAGATTTTGCCTTTTTTTCACTCATTCCCTCAGATATGTATTGATTTGTTTTTTTCTCGGTCAGTATTTGAGCTATTCTATTATATGCTTTTTGATCTTCTTCCATCATCTTTAGAAATATTTTACTAGCCTCTTCATCATCTGAAATGCTTGGCGGAATTATGTACTCAAATTGGTCCAGTTTGACATATCTTTGAGATTGCTGAGAATAACTTGCTATCCTGTGTCTTACAAGCTGATGTGTTAAAACTCTAGAAACGCCCTCTATTCCAAATGTAAAGCTCACGTGTTCAATAGGGCTCTCATGCCCCAAATCCACGAGCATATTTAGAAAAGATTCAACTTTTTCTTCATCTTGATTCTCTTCGATTTCTGTTATCCCAACTTGTGAATAACAGAGTTTTGCAGCAGAAGCAATCAATTTTTCTCCATCCGGTGTGTATCTTAACAATTCAACTTTCATTTCAATGCTCCTTCACCTAAATCAAATATTTTTAAAAATATCTCCTCAATCCTTTCAAATTGACCTTTCAGATATAAATATCCAAATAAGCATTCCAACCCTGTAGCGTATTTATAATCAATGAGTTCAGTATTTTTAGGGGAGGAATTGATTTTAGCATTCCTCCCTCTCCTTATTACAGATAATTCTTTATCGTTGAAAAAGCCTTCTAAAGATTTTACAGCATTTGCTTGCGATGTTGCCCTGACATATTTTCTGGCTTTTTCATTTAATTTATTTACATTTAAGTCAACTTCTAAAATAGTTGTTCTTACCATTAGTTCATATACAGCGTCACCTATATACGCTAATTGAAGTGGATGAAGTCTTTCTACATCTTCAAAATTTAAGTTTGAATTTAATTTTCCAAAGGTGCTTAATGCATTTTTCAAATTCTCTTCCATTTTACACCGTCTTTTGTATCCTCAAGGATAATTCCTTTATTCTTCAATTCATCTCTTATTTCATCAGCTTTAGCAAAATCTTTATTTTTTCTATAATTGTTTCTCTCTTCAATTAACTTTAGAATATCCTCTTCTAATATTTCATCTTTCTTGGATAGAATCCCTAAAACTTTATTCAGCTCCATAAACACTTTATATGCATATTCCAACGATTTTTTAGATTTGGTTTCGTCAAGATTCTGATTTATATACCTTACAAGCTCAAATATTGAAGCTATTGCATCTGCTGTGTTTATATCATCTTCCATGCTTTTTATGAATTTATCTTTAAAATAGTCTACATTATCTTTAACTTCTAGATATTCACTTGTTTCAGTTGATTCGATGTCGCTCTTTTGAATATTGTACTCTAAATTTTTCTTTGCATTATATAGTCTATCCAATGCACTTTTTGATTGCTCCATCGCCTCTTTGCTAAAGTTGATTTGAGATCTGTAGTGTGCTGATAATAAGAAGAATCTCAAAACTTCTAGATTGTAATGCTCTTTTATATCTTTAAGTGTAAAGAAATTTCCAAGTGATTTAGACATCTTTTTATTGTCAACTGTTAGCATTGCATTGTGAAGCCAATATCTCGCAAACGGTTTGCCTGTCAGTGTTTCAGATTGTGCTATCTCATTTTCATGATGTGGAAACTGCAAGTCTTCTCCTCCCGAATGAATGTCAATGGTTTCACCCAATAGCGCTTTAGCCATTACTGAACATTCAATATGCCATCCAGGTCTGCCTTTCCCCCAAGGGCTATCCCACGAAGGCTCCCCTGGTTTTTCTTTTTTCCACAATACAAAATCCAACGGGTTTTCCTTGTCTTCATTTATTTCAATTCTCGCGCCGCTTATGAGCTCATCAATGTTTTTTTTGCTTAATTTCCCATAATCTTTAGCCCGATCTATTCTAAAGTATACATTTCCATCAACTACATACGCTGCATCTTTCTCGATTAACCCTTGTATGAATTCTATCATTTTATCGATGTATTCAGTTGCTCTGGGGTGAAGGGTTGGATATTCATATAAATTCAGCTCTGTCGCATCTTCCATAAAAGCATCGATAAAGGTTTGTGCTATTTCCTTGGTGTCTTTTCCTTCCTCGTTTGCTTTATTTATTATCTTATCATCTATGTCAGTAAAATTGATTACCATTTTTACATCAAAACCTTTATAGATAAAATATCTTCTCAATGTGTCGAAGACAACTAAAGGCCTAGCATTCCCGACATGTATATAGTTGTATACAGTAGGACCACAATTGTACATTGTGACTTTTCCTTCTACTAAAGGTATGAATTCTTCTTTTTTTCTAGTTAGGGAATTGTAAAGCTTCATAAATATCCTCCTATGTTTAGTCCTAGTAAGTCCTCGATGTTAATCATATTATATAATATCATGATAGTTTTTCAATAACTTTTCTTGCTCTTCTAATTATCTTGTCTTTCCCTAATAAATACAATATATTTACTAATTCAGGCCCGTGTTCGCTACCTGTCAGTGCAACTCTAGTGGGCATGAACAAGTTCTTCCCTTTTATGCCAGTCTTTTGCTGTATTTTTTTCATAAATGTCTTTGCCTCTTCTAAATCAAATTTCTCAATGTTGGAAATCTCTTCGATTATAGCATTCATTATAATTGGAGTGTTTTCATTGTTTAAAAACTCATTGAACAGCTCTTCTCCTATTTCGATTTCTTCCGAAAAAATAAACTTGGATTTTTCAGGTATCTCACTTATAGTAGATATGTTTTCTTTTAATGTTTCTACTAAGCAATCGATCCATTCTGTATTTTCATGAGCAAATCTCTCATCAATTAGGTCCTCATTTATTAAATATGGAATAGCTAGTTCTCTTATTCTCTCAGTAGATGAACTTCTTATATAATGTCCATTTATCCAATCTAGCTTATCCAGATCAAATATGCCGCCTGTCTTTGAAACCCTTTCAAAAGAGAATTTTTCTACCATTTCTTCAAGCGACATGATTTCATTGTTGTCTTCTGGACTCCAACCGACTAAAGCCAAATAGTTTACTAAAGCTTCAGGCAAATATCCTTTATTTCTAAAGTCTTCTACCGAAACATCGCCTTGTCTTTTAGAGAGTTTCTTTCTATCTTTATTTAGGACTGTAGGCAAATGAACATATGTGGGTTTTTCCCATCCAAATGCTTCATATAAATACACATGTTTTGGAGTAGATGGTAGCCATTCTTCACCTCTAACAATATGTGTGATGCCCATTAAATGATCGTCTACCACAACTGCAAGATGATAAGTAGGGTAACCATCCGATTTTAATAGAACTTGGTCATCCATATCCGAAGTATTTATTGTTATATCGCCTCTTACAATGTCATAGAAATTTATGTCTCTATTGTGAGGCAGTTTTAACCTTACTACATATTCTTCTCCATTTTCCACTCTCTTTTTAGCTTCTTCTAGTGGGATGTTTCTACAAAATCCATCATACCTAGGAATTTGCCCACTTATTTTTTGTTCTTCTCTAACTTTATCTAATCTTTCCTTTGTACAAAAACAATAGTAAGCATGTCCATTTTCAATTAATTCATCTACGTATTTTTTGTATATGTCTAATCTCTTAGATTGAATGTATGGTCCAAAATCTCCTTTTTCAACAACTTGTCCGTTTTCTATAAACACTCCTTCATCATAGTTTATGCCTGCCCATTGAAGAGAATTAATTAAGTTTTCAATTGCACCTTCAACAAATCTTGTCTGATCTGTATCTTCTATCCTCAAAATAAATTTCCCATTGTTTTTCCTAGCAAATAAATAATTATACAATGCAGTTCTCAAACCACCTATATGAAGATAACCTGTAGGGCTTGGTGCAAACCTTACTCTTACATTATCCATTTTAATCCTCCTTGATTATTTACTTAGTTCATATCCTTCTTCTCTAAATGCTGATAATATTCTATCATAAACATCTTCTGCCTTTAACTCTTCTTTTTCGTTTGATTTTCTCAGCGAAAATTCGACAATTCCATCAGAAGCAAGCTTTCCTACTGTTATTCTTGCAGGAATTCCGATTAGGTCACGATCATTAAATTTTACACCAGCGCTTTCATTTCTATCATCAAGCAATACTTCTATTCCTCTATTGTTTAATTCATTGTAAAGTCTTTCGCCCAAAGCAACTTGATCTTCTTTTTTAGTGTTCACTATAGTGATTATAACATGATATGGCGCAACTACAAATGGCCATATTATTCCATTTTCATCGTGATACTGCTCAACAATTGCAGCTACAGATCTGGATACGCCCACTCCATAGCTCCCCATCACGAATTCTCTTTCCTTTCCATTTTCATCCAGAAATGTCGCATTTAAACTCTTAGAGTATTTAGTGCCAAGTTGGAATATATTCCCTACTTCAATTCCTCTGTCTATATGAAGTTTATTTCCACAATTTGGACAGGTATCTCCTTCTTCTACCAGCAGTAAATCATCTACAACCTCTGCTACAAAGTCCCTTCCGTAGTTTACATTTTTTAAGTGATGATCAGTTTCATTTGCGCCTACTACTATATTTCTCATCTGAGTTATTCTCTTGTCAACTATAAGCCTAGCATCTTTAAGACCAAAAGGGCCTGTGAAACCTTTATCTGCGTTAGTTATCGCTTTAATAGTGTCTTCATCAGCCATCTCTAGTTCATGCTCAGCTATCTTCAAATAATTTATTAGCTTCGTTTCGTTTAATTCTCTATTTCCTGGTATCAACACTACAATAGGTTTATTTGCCGCTTTGTATATTATTGCTTTTCCAAATTTACTCTTGTCAATTTTTAAAAAGTTTGTCAAATCTTCTATGGTTCTGATTTCTGGAGTATAAATTTTTTCAATATCTAATAGGGCTTCATCATCTTCAATGTTTATGACAACGTCAGCCTTTTCATCAGTTGCAGCATAGTTGCAAGATTTGCAATATGCTATTCTTCCCTCTCCAACTTCGCTCATCGCCATGAACTCATGAGAAACTTTCCCGCCCATTGCTCCTGTGTCGCCTTGGACGACTTTATAGTTCAATTTGAGTCTTGTAAATATTGCATCGTATGCATCCCACATTTTTTGGTATGATATTTTCATGCCTTCTTCGTCAACATCAAAGCTGTATGCGTCTTTCATGATAAATTCTCTTGCTCTAATTAGCCCAAATCTTGGCCTTTTTTCATCTCTGTATTTAGTTTGAATTTGGTAGATAATTAGCGGAAGTTGTTTGTAAGAGTTTACTTCATCTTTTATTAGATTCGTAAAATACTCTTCATGCGTTGGCCCTAGACAAAATTCCCTTTCGTTTCTATCTCTTAATTTAAACATCTCAGGTCCAAAATTATCCCATCTACCTGACTTTTCCCACAATTCTCTTGGCTGGATTGCAGACATCAATAACTCTTGAGCTCCCTTATTATCCATCTCTTCTCTTACGATACTTTCTATTTTCCTAATTGTCCTATACCCTAATGGTAGATATGAATAAACACCACTCACCAATTTTCTTATCATACCCGCTCTCAATAAAAGCTGATGACTTGGTATTTCAGCTTCAGCAGGAACTTGCCTTAATGTTGGCATATAAAGGTTTGACATTTTCATCGCTATACTCCTCCTCTTTCACTAAATAAAAAGACCTTTCATCTTCAAAAAAGAGACGAAAGGCCAAATCCGCGGTACCACTCTTGTTAATCCAATAATTCATTGGATTCACTCATAGGCTATAACGAGCCAAACGTTTAAGCTTTCGCTAAATGCTCTAGGTTGGGTTCATCAATTATTGGGCAAGAAACTTTCCAGCTATAAGTCTCCTCTCTGTATGCCATAATCGATTACTATTCCCTCTCATCGCTACTATTTCTATAGTCTATACAAAAAATTTTTTATTGTCAATATCTTTTTCTAGCAAGCATACGCAATAACTCGTCATTCCTTCTTCTCTACCCTCAAACCCCAGTTTTTCAGTGGTTGTAGCTTTAATGCTTATATTTTCAATTTCAGTATTTAGAGTTTTTGCTATATTCTCTCTCATCTGTTGAATATATGGCGATAGTTTAGGGTTTTGGGCTGCTACAACCGCATCGATATTTCCAATTTTATAACCGTTATTTTTCATAATATCATATACTCTTTTTAAAAGTATCATGCTGGATATATCTTTATAAGCCATATCTGTATCAGGGAAATGCTTGCCAATATCTCCTAACGCTAATGCTCCAAGTATAGCATCCATTATGCTATGGACAAGCACATCAGCATCTGAGTGACCCAACAGCCCTTTTTCATGTGGTATATTAACTCCTCCAAGTATCAGCTCTCTATTCTCATTGAACTGATGAACATCCATGCCAAAACCTATTCTCATAGAGCACCTCCGTATTCACCATTGTCTGCGTTCAAATTCATGTTCTTTAAAATTGATTCAGCAATAATTAAATCGTCTGGTGTGGTTATCTTAATATTGTCATAACTCCCCATTATCATTTTTACGGGGTGACCATATTTCTCAACTAGCGAACTGTCATCTGTGGCAACTATACCTTCAAGGCTAGCATATTCATAGCCTTTTATCAACAAATCAGTTTTAAAGCACTGAGGTGTTTGTGCGGCCCAAAGCAAAGCTCTATTAGGAGTATGGTGCACTTGATTATTGGCGTCTACCACTTTAATAGTATCTTTGACTGGAACTCCGATTACGCACGCTCCAAATTCAATTGCTCCTTCAATGCCTTTAAGTATCAATTCTTCTCTCAAAAATGGCCTAGCTCCATCATGAGTTAACACTATATCTGATTTTTCACTTAACGCCAATATTCCATTGTAAATTGAGTCTTGTCTTTCTTTTCCTCCTTTTACAATATTGGTGACTTTAGTGAAACCATATTTCTTGATTATTTCTTTCTTGCAGTATTCAATCTCGGTTGCTCTCGCTACTACTATTATCTCATCTATGAATTTTGATTTGTCAAACTTTTCTATTGTATGTGCTAATATTGGTTTGTTGTCAATCAAGATAAATTGCTTGTTTATCCCACTACCCATTCTATTGCTCATGCCCGCTGAAGCTATGATAACAGATACAAAATTACCTTTATACATTATCTCACCTCTATCCTATCCTTTCGGTTTTGCAAAAATCATTCTGCCCGCTGAGGTTTGAAGTACAGATGTAACAATGACATCGAGATTTTCCCCAATGTATTTTCTACCAGATTCGATTACAATCATAGTTCCATCATCTAAATACGCTAGCCCTTGGCCAGCTTCTTTCCCATCTCTCACTACTTGCACTGCCATCTCTTCTCCAGGTAATACAACTGGTTTTACAGCATTTGCTAGATCATTTATATTTAGCACTTCTATGCGTTGAACTTCTGCAACTTTGTTCAGATTATAATCATTGGTTATGATTTTGCCTTTTAGCATTTGAGTGAGTTTTAATAATTTAGAGTCCACTTCTGCAATATCTTCAAATTTTTTGTCATGAATAATGATTTCTGTATCCAATTCATTTTGAATTCTATTTAAAATGTCAAGCCCTCTTCTGCCTCTATTTCTCTTTAAAGCATCTGATGAGTCTGCAATATGCTGAAGTTCTTCTAATACAAATTCAGGAATAACAAGTGGTCCCTCAATAAATCCAGTCTTAACTATATCTGCTATTCTGCCATCAATGATCACACTAGTATCAAGTATTTTTGGCGTAGCTTTTACTGATTTTGTCTTATCTTTTGCACTCTTTCTAATATCGCCATCTTGGGAGAAGTTTTTTAAACTTATATTTATGTCATCCATTTTTTTAGCTGGAATCCTAACTCCCAAGTATCCAAAAAATATATACAATAGCACTGAGCCAGCAAGGCCTATGTATGGGATTTTTATCATATACAAAGGTTGACTCAATAAATATGCTATCAGGAGTCCTATTATCAGACCAATTGCACTAAATGCAATGCTCTGAATTGTGAATTTTTGAAGTTCATTTTCAATTCTCTTTGCTAGGTACTGAGCAAATTGTATGAATTTAGGGGATAAAAAATAAAATATAATTCCAGTGACAATAATACAAGAAACAATAGCTATAATTGCATTAGTACCAGTAAATCCAATGATATCTAGATTTTCCAATAAACTGTAAACAAAGAAACCCAGCACCATTCCTACTGATGTGATGATAGCTTTGACGATTTTTTCTACCATCCTACCACCTCCTATCTTAAAAGTATTATACTTTTAATTTCCTCAAGTTTCCAGTTATTTTTAAATTTCTTCATTAAAAATAGCATCATCGACTAGTTTCTCTATCTCATCAACAGATAAACTCGAAGCAAGCACTAGTTCAGAATAAAGTATTTTCTTTGCGTCAGTTAACATTTTTCTTTCACCAGTTGAAAGCCCCTTTTCTTTATCTAATAAACTTAAGTTTCTAACAACCTCAGCTATTTGATTTATGTCTCCTGTCTTAATCAAATCTAAGTTTGATCTATACCTTCTATTCCAATTATCAGGCATCTTTGATTTCTTATCCTTCAATATCGAGAAGACAACTTCTATTTCTTCTTTAGATATTATATCTCTTACACCAACATCTTCTATATTTTCTACTGGCACCATGACCTTCATGTCTCCGATTGGCATTCTCAATATATAATACTCTCTTCTTTCTCCCAACACCTCTTTTATTTCTAAATCCTCTATGACTCCAGCTCCATGCATTGGGTAGACAATTTTATCGCCAATTTTAAACATTGAACTTCCTCCTTAAATAAAGTTTACTATTTAATTATAAACTAATCTATGGATAATGTAAAGTTTATATGTTATCATATTTGTATGTAGACAGTCAATTATTTTTTTATTTGATTAAAAAATTCTTTAATTTCAAGAAAATTTAAAATCTTATTTACATAATGTTTGACAAAAAGCAGTTCATTTTCTTATAATAGTAATAAGAAAGGGTGGTTTTATGGATACAATTGAAGAAAAAAATATAATAGATGAATTACAAGCTTTATCTAGCCAAGTTTCAATACGACACAAAAGCATATTGGATATAATGACTAAACTTGATGAGTATAATGCTAGAATCAATAGAGCGGTTGCAAAATCAGTCACAAATTGTGGTTGTATTGAGATAGTAGCAAAAAAACAGGATTTTGAATCAGATACATTGGAAGAATTAGCTCAAAACTTAGATTCACATGTCAGAGGAAATATTTGTAGTGTGTGTAAAGAAAAATTGGAGGAAGAAATAGGCACATATATTTTTTTCTTGAGTTCTTTAGCAGAGACTCTTGGTTTTGATCTTTCTGATACAATAAAAAAAGAGCTTGAAAGAGATAAAATACTTGGGATATACACGATGAAATAATAGTGGGGCAATGCCCCACTATTTAAAAAAATCGTTCAATACATCCTTTAATAATTTTCTTTTTATAATTTTTAAACTGTTAAACTTAGTGTATATTTTCACCTCATCAGCTACATACGCTTTTTTAATTCCCATCCTCTCAGCCTCTTTAAGCCTAGGCTCTAAGGATGGTATTTTTTTTAGTTCCCCTGTCAATCCAACATCCGCTAGAAATACAGTATCCGTATCTATCGGAATGCCATGGCATGAAGAGGCTATGCTGATTATTGTCGCTAAATTTGAAGCTTGATCTTTTAATTTAATGCCACCAGTTGTCTTAATTACTACATTTTTATCGTATAAATTTATTCCTCCACGTTGCTCCAGCACTGAAATCAAAGTATTTAACTGATCTCTCTTTAAAGTATCGCTTATTCTAGACGGATATGGCGTAAATGAGTGCGATACCAAGGATTCAATTTCTAATATTATTGGTCTTGTGCCTTCTTTTACAACTGTCAATGCGCTGCCAGATACATTGTCATCCTGGCTTCTTTTAGTCATGAAAAATTCACTCGGGTTATCTATTGATATCATGCCTTTTTCAGTCATGCTAAAGAAACCAATCTCTCCTGTCGAACCATATCTATTTTTAGTTGAAATCAAACTTCTTAGTTCTTCTCCCGACTCGCCTTCAATCATTAAAACGCAATCAACTAAATGTTCTAGTGCTCTTACTCCTGCGAGCTCATCTTCTTTAGTCATCTGTCCCACAATAAAAACCACACGCGGCTTTTTGCTCTCTTTTGCTAATTTCACTAGTTCATAGGCGCATCCCATCGTTTGAGTAGGTGAGCCAGCTCTAGAAGGGAGTGCTTCTTCTACAGTAAATGTTTGAATGCTGTCGACAATTACAAATTGGGCATCTATCTTTTTTACAGTTTCAATTATTTCATCTAACCGATTGTCTGAAACTACAAATAAATTTTCATTTATATTGTCTAATATTCTCAACGCTCTTGATTTTATTTGAGAACTCGACTCCTCCCCAGAAGCATATAGGACTTTTAAACCTTGTGCTGCTAGTAAATTTGCTACTTGCAATAGAAGTGTCGATTTTCCGGCGCCAGGTTTTGCGGTGAGTATAGTCACTGAATCTCTGACTATACCTCCGCCCATCACCCTGTCAAATTCACTTATATTAGTCTTAATTCTTTCACTATTTGTAGCATCGACATCAATTAGTTTTGTTGGAACACTCTCGAGTTTCTGTTTATTTTCCTTTGGCATATCTGTTTGCACAATTTCCATAGTCCCAAATTCATTGCATTGTGGACATTTACCTAAAAATCCAACCATCTCATAACCACAATTTTTGCATTGATATACATTTGATCGCTTGGCCACCTAAATATCCTCCAATTATTGTTTTACCGCTATTCTATTGAAAACTAAATTCTCACCATCATAGTTTATTTCAACCTCGTCATCAATATGAATGTTGCCTTTCAATATTTCTTCTGCAAGTCTATCTTCTATCATTTTTCTAATTGTTCTTTCAAGTGGTCTTGCTCCAAATACTGAATCAAATCCTTGTTTTGCAATATATCTCTTTGTGTCTTCTGAAATTTTTACCTTTACGCCTAATTTGCTTAATCTTTCTTCCAATTCTTTAACCATCAAATCAACTATTGCATAAATTTGGTCTTCTTCAAGTCCATGGAAAACTATTACTTCATCTATTCTATTTAAGAATTCAGGTCTAAATGTTCTTTTTAACTCTTCAGTTATTATTTCTTTCATCTTTTCATATTCTTTTTTGTCTGATTCTTCTCCTGTTGAAAATCCAAGAATGTTTTGTTTTTTAATAGATGTTGCTCCCACATTTGACGTCATTATGATAACTGTGTTTTTGAAATCTACAGTTCTTCCTTTAGAATCAGTCAATCTGCCTTCGTCGAGTATTTGCAGAAGCATATTGAATACATCAGGATGTGCTTTTTCTATTTCATCAAACAAAACTACTGAATAAGGTTTTCTTCTCACGGCTTCAGTGAGTTGTCCACCTTCTTCGTATCCAACATATCCTGGAGGAGATCCAACTAGCCTAGAAACAGAGTGTTTCTCCATATATTCACTCATATCTATTCTTATCATAGCATCTTCGTCGCCAAATAGAGCTTGTGCCAATGCTTTTGCTAGATAAGTCTTCCCTACACCTGTAGGCCCAACAAATATAAAGCTACCTATTGGTTTATTAGGATCTTTTAAGCCCACTCTAGCTCTTCTAACTGCTCTTGAAACAGCTTCAACCGCTTGGTCTTGTCCTACTACTTTCTTGTGAAGTTCTTTTTCCAAGTTTAATAATCTTTCACTTTCCTCAGTTGACATATTTGTCACTGGTACCCCAGTCCATTGGGATACTATCTCTGCTATTTCATTGTATCCTACAACTAGGTTGGTTTCATGTCTCTTCTTTTCCCATTGGATTTTCTTGCTTTCCATTTCTTCTTTTATCGTCTTTTCTTCATCTCTTATCCTTGCTGCTTTTTCGAAGTTTTGTGTGTTTATAGCCTCTTCTTTCTCATGTTGCAATTCTTCAAGCCTATTTTCTAATGTCTTTAATTCCAATGGAGCAACATAGTTGTTAACTCTTAACTTAGACGCTGCTTCGTCGATCAAATCAATCGCCTTATCTGGTAAAAATCTATCTGTAATATATCTATATGAGAGTTCAGCGGCTGCTTGTATAGCTTCATCAGTGATCTTTACACCGTGATGAGCTTCGTATCTATCTCTTAAACCCTGAAGTATTTTAATTGTATCCTGAACACTTGGTTCTTCAACCATTATAGGTTGTAATCTTCTTTCCAATGCTGAATCTTTTTCAATATATTTTCTATACTCATCGATTGTTGTAGCTCCGATTATTTGAAGTTCTCCTCTTGCGAGAGTTGGTTTCAATATATTTGATGCATCTATTGCGCCTTCAGCAGCTCCTGCGCCGACAATTGTATGAAGCTCATCTATGAATAGTATAACATCTCCAGCTTCTTTTAATTCTTTCATGACAGCTTTTAATCGTTCTTCAAATTCTCCTCTGTATTTTGCTCCAGCGATGAGTCCAGGTAAATCTAGTGTCAATATTCTCTTATTCTTTATCACATCTGGAACATTTCCCTCAACTATCTTTTGAGCTAAGCCTTCAATTATTGCAGTCTTACCAACTCCAGGTTCACCAATTAGCACGGGATTATTTTTAGTCCTTCTGCTTAAAACTTGAATTACTCTTTCTATTTCCTTAGATCTGCCTATGACAGGATCAATCTCTCCATTTTCCGCCATTTTATTCAAATCAATGGTGTACTTTTCAAGATTTGGTGTTTCCTTCTCCTCTTCAGCGCCCTTATTGTAGTTCGATGGATCTGTTATCTTTGTGACAATTCTTTGAGCCAACTTCTGAGGATCTACTCCTAGCCTTTTCAAAATTGTCGTTGCAATCCCTTCGCCTTCTACTATCAATGCCAATAAAATATGCTCAGTTCCAACATAATTATGCCCTAAATTTCTAGCTTCTTGAAAAGATAATTCAAACACTCTCTTTGTCCTTGGAGTGTATCCTAATACTTCAGCGCCTTCTTCCCCCATACCTACTATAGTGTATACTTCACTTCTGATCTTGTCTAAAGTAACTCCAAATTCTTTTAAAGTTGTAGCAGCAAGTCCTTGATCTTCTGCCATCAACCCTAGCAATAAATGCTCTGTGCCTATATAATTGTGATTAAATTTCTTAGCTTCTTCTTGTGCCAATAATATGGCTTTCTGCGCACTTTCGGTAAATCTTCCATTCATTCCCATATAATAACCTCCATTATCTAAAGTATTCTCTAATTATATTGGCTCTCAAAATATCTCTTTCAGTTCTATTCATAGCTTTATTGGATTTATTTTGAATGTTGCCTGGTTTTATGTCTAACATCAACTCGATTAAATTCTCATATTTTTCGCTTTCTATTAAGCCTAAGTCATATCCTAGCTTTACAATCGATATCTGCTCCATTGCTTCATTAGATGTGATCATTCTAGCATTTTGTAAAATTCCAAGTGCTCTATAAACTTTATCCTCGAGTTCAAGTCTTTTATTTTCCAATATAAAAGTTCTTGTGTTTTGCTCTCTGTTTCTTATCTCTGTTGCTATTTCATCAATTTTTTTGATTATCTCTGATTCGGTTTCCCCTAGTGTCAGTTGGTTTGAAACTTGATACAAATGGCCTACAGCTTCAGTTCCTTCTCCATATATGCCTCTTATCGTCAGTCCAATTCTCTTTAAAGCATCCATAAGGCCCATAATATATCCCGTAATTGTCATTGCTGGCAAATGAAGCATCACAGATGCTCTTAATCCAGTTCCTACATTCGTAGGACAAGATGTTAAATATCCATATTCAGCGTGAAATGCATAATCCAATTTTGATTCAAGCAAGTCATCTATATTTTCACATTCTTCCCATGCTTCATTTAGTCTTAATCCTGGAAAAAGTGTTTGCAATCTCAAATGGTCTTCTTCGTTGATCATTATAGTGGCTTTTTCATCATCTCTTAAATAAAAAGCGCTCTTACCTGTTTGCTCGACTAAACCCGGACTGATTAGATGGTCTTCCATAAATCTCATTCTGTCACGTGGTTCTAATTGCTCAAGATTATAAAACTTATACTCTCCATTAGGAAAAACATCTTCTACGGCATCTCTTATTTTATTCAGAGTGTTTTCAGCTTCTTCCTTGGAAGAGTATAGCGGGAAAGTATCATTTTTTAAATTCCTTGCAAGTCTTATGCGCGAGCTGATTACAACAGGGTCATACTGATTATCATTGATCCATTTTGTCATTTTTATCACTCCCGCTAGCTAACTCTAATTTGCTTTTTAAATCTTTTATCTCGTCTCTCAGTAGTGCAGCTTTCTCATACTCTTCATTCTTGACAGCTTTGTCGAGCTCAGCTGTTAATTTATCTATATCCATTTCCATTTTCAACAGCGGATATGCTCTTTTCGGCATTTTACCATTGTGTTTAGTATGCCCATGTATACCCTTTATTATATTCTTTAAATCATCACCAAATGCATCGTAACATTCTGAGCAGCCTAATTTACCAGTAGATCTAAATTTTTCATAACTCAATCCACAATTCGGACATGTTACATCAGGTGTCGAGTATATGCTACTAAATAATTTATGAAGTGGAAATTTATTGATTAAATCTTCTTTATATCCAGCCGCACAAATCTCGCATAGATGATGTTCTTCGACTTTTCCGTTTATTACTGACTTATAATGTATCTTTGCTTCTCTCTTATTGCACGATTCACAAATCATATTATCCCTCTATTCTACAAGTATTAGTATTATGTTTTTTAAAATACTAGCTCTCAATCTATTTCTGACATTTACTTCTGTTTCAAAAGCTCTATCACTAATCGCTGCTTTAATTATATTTGCTTCCTTCTTTGATATAAGACCCTCTTCACAAAATGTTTTTATGATATCATTTGCCTTAGCTTCTGTTATCGAATCGCCAATTAAATCATTTAATATATGCTCAAAGTTAAAACCATTATTCTCATTTAAATCAACCTTTACTATTTTTATATACCCACCGCCGCCTCTTTTACTCTCAATATAATAACCTTTATACGGTGTAAATCTTGTGTCTAATACATAATTTATTTGAGAAGGGGTGCAATTAAAATAGTTAGCTAATTCATTTCTTTGAATTTCAACAACTCCATTCATTTCATCAATCAAGTTTTTAATGAATTCTTCTATGACATTACTTAAACCTGCCATGATAGTCTCCCTCCTGACTTTGACTTTCTTTGTCTTTTGTATTGAAAAATTAAGCCTTTCGGCTTAATTAATACTCTCTAACTTTATTGTAGTCTAAATCCGACTTAAACATTGAAACCTTAAGCCTCTTGCTAACATATGCACTGTCATATGTAGTATCGACGACTTGCCATTTACCATCTAGATAAACTTCATTCCATGCATGGTAATTTTTAAGATCATTTTTGTAGCCTTTTACAAGTTTGCAAGGAATACCCTCTGATCTAAGGATAGCCGCAAACAGTGCGGAATAATCATAGCATATGCCTTTTTTTTCACTCATTATTGTGCTTAAATCAGGAACATAATCATCTGGCAAATTCTTTATTTTTACTTTATCGTATTTAATGTTCTTTACTATATAATCATAAGCAGCTTTTACTTTTTCCTCATCTGTAGTTTTGTCGACAACTATTTCTTTTGCTAGAGCAAGAAGTTCTTCATTGCCTTCCCAAATTACAGGTTGGGATGATGAAAGATAAACATTTTCAGGTTCTTCATTAATATTTAAATATACTTTATTGAGAACACTGTATCTATTTCCCTCTATATTTCTTAATAGCTTGACTTCATAAGTTCCTTTGCCGAATTGAATTGGCAAATATTCAGTTTGGTTCTTTAAACTATAATAGTACTTGTTATTGCCGTATTGAACCATCAATCTCATTCCATTGCCGTATTCATTTGATTCAACCTTTATTCTATTTTCCAAAACAGTTAGGTTGAAATCTGAGCTCGCTGAAACCACCCCGTAAAAGTTAAAAATTATAAATAAGCACACAAACATACAAACGAGCTTTTTATACACAGTAAACTCTCCTTTCGGTAACTGGCTGCCTTTTAAGGCCCTATAGCTTTGCGTCCCTATCTTTCAATAGGTTTGCCTTTATCGTTTGACAGTTTACAAAACAAAAACTCTTTTGTAATTGTCACAGTAATTATACCACAATTTATATAATTAAATCAATTATTTTTTATTTATATTAATGAAAGAAAAAAGGTGGGAATTCCCACCTTTTAATGATTCTCTTTTTCTTTTTTTGCTTGTTCAATTATTTTTTCTGCTATCATTGCAGGGACTTCTTCATATCTTGCAAATTCCATTGTAAAACTTCCCCTAGCTTGAGTCATAGCTCTTAAGTCAATAGCGTACTCAAACATCTCAGCATGAGGTGCTTCAGCGACAATCTTTTGACTGCCGTCTGGGAGTTGTTCCATCCCTAGAATTCTTCCTCTCCTCTTGTTCATGTCTCCCATTACATCGCCCATGTATTCTTCAGGGATTACTATTTCCACTCTGACTATAGGCTCTAATAAAACAGGTTTTGCTGCTTCCATCCCTTTTTTGAATGCCAATGAAGCCGCTATTTTAAATGCCATTTCGTTAGAATCAACTTCGTGATAGGATCCATCATATAGTACAGCTTTTATATTAACAACAGGATATCCAGCTAAAACTCCGTGCTCCAAAGATTCTCTTATACCTTTTTCTACTGCTGGCCAGAAATTTCTTGGTACAGAACCTCCAAATATTTCTTCAGCGAATACAAATTCTTCTTCACATGGCTCAAACCTCATATGAACATCGCCATATTGCCCAGCTCCACCGGATTGTTTCTTATGTTTGCCTTGAACAGATGCGGTTCCCTTTATAGTTTCTCTATAAGCAATCTTAGGGTTAGTTAATACGACATCTACTCCAAAATTTTGTTTTAGCTTATCTACTATAACTGCTAATTGGACATTTCCTTGACCTCCAATCAGCAATTGCTTGGTTTCCGAATTTCTCTGTATGACAAATGTAGGATCTTCTTCCATTAATTTTGCTAATGAAGCTGAAATTTTTTCTTCATCGCCTTTATTTTTAGGGTCTATTGCCATGAACAGTGTAGGCTGAGGATAACTAATTGTTTCGTATACTATAGGATTATTCTTATCACATAATGTATCTCCTGTTTGAGTAGAGTTTAGCTTTGAAGTTGCACCAATGTCACCCGCAATAATTTCAGTAGCTTCGATTTGGTTTTTGCCCCTTAAAAAGAACAGTCCTCCTAGCTTCTCGCTCTTCTCCTTTGTAGAGTTGAATACTTCAGTATCTTTTGTTATTTTCCCTGACAGTACTTTAAAAATAGAGATTTTCCCGACAAATGGGTCTGCGATTGTCTTAAATACAATAGCAGAGAAAGGTTCATTCACATCTATCTTTCTCACAATCTCTTTGTCATTCCATTTTCCTGTCACGCTTTCTAAATCCGCAGGGGAAGGCATGAATTTTATGATTAAATCCATCAAAAAGTCCGCCCCAATTGTTTTTTCTGCTGAACCTAATATGAGTGGCACCAAATCAGTTGATCTTACGGCTAATTTTATCCCTTTTTCTATTTCTTGAGGTGTAAAGTCTCCACCATCAAAGTATTTTTCCATTAAAGCTTCATCTGTTTCGGCTATTTTTTCTTTGATTTTTTCTTTGATTTCTTCTACTCTTTCCATTTGATCGTCTGTTAGTTCCACTTCTTTTCTGGTTTTGCCAGAGTATTCATATGCCTTCTCATCCATTACGCTAACAAAGCCTTTGAAATTTTCAGCTTCTCCAATAGGAAATGCAAAAGGGACAATTTTGTCTCCAAAAGTGGATTGTAAATCTTCAACTAATTTATCAAAGTTGATATTTTCTTTATCCATCTTATTTACAAAAATCAGTCTAGGTGTCTTATATTTTTCTACGTTTTTCCAAGCTTTCTCGGTACCTACTTCTATCCCAGATGATGCATCTACTAATAATACAGAGCTCTCAGACGCCCTCTTGGCACCATACATTTCACCTATAAAATCAAAATATCCTGGTGTGTCAAGTACATTTATTTTTATATTATTCCACTCAACTGGAATTACAGAAGTAGCTATTGATACTTTTCTTGCTATTTCTTGTTTATCAAAATCTGACATTGTGTTTCCTTCTGTTACTTTCCCTTGTCTAGTTGTAACTCCTGCTTGAAATAGGAGAGCTTCAGTTAATGTTGTCTTACCATTGCTACTGTGCCCCAATAAAGATACATTTCTAATCTTGTCTGTTGAATACGATTTCAACATGCATTCCCCCTAACTAGAATTTTATTTAAAAGTAAACTACTTTTTAAATCAAAACACAAATCTAATAATTCCATGCTTTTAAATTATAACACGAATTTTCTAATTAATCAAAATATAATTTTTGTGAGTTTTCTAAAAATTATGCCTATGACTTCATTTTGAAATATTTCTTATATCAGCCCAAATATGTTCATTTGTTACATCCAATACTGCAAAAGTCTTTTTATAATCTCCCCCTCTTGGGAAAGTTGGACTACCAGGATTTAAAAATAGAATGTCTTCTAATCTATCTATTGATGCAATATGTGTATGGCCAAAAAATGCTGACTCAGCGCCTTCTTTCTCAGCCAATGCCATGAGTTGTCTTAAGTCTAATTTTACGTTTTCTTTATGGCCGTGCACTAAGATCATTCTATGTCCAAGCATCTCCACAATTAGTTTATCTGGATAATTTGCATAAAAATCGCCGTTGCCTCGAACAATGTATTTTTCAGCAATGTTTAATCTCTTTGCTATTTCTTCGCCATCTTCTACATTGTCTCCTAAAAAAAACAACGCATCAAAATTCTCATTTGCTACTGTTTTTACCAATGGTGATATTCTTCTATGGGTATCACTTGCCACAAGTATTTTCATTTTCATCACCTAATAATTTGATTAAAATTTCTCTTAAGTTTTCAATCGCTTTTCTTCTGTGGCTTATTTCATTTTTCTGTTTGCTGCCCAATTCTGCAAATGTTTTATCAAAACCATCTGGCTGGAAAATAGGGTCGTATCCAAATCCATTTTCTCCTCTTACTGTTGTCAATACCTTTCCAAAGCATCTGCCTGAAGCAATAAATTCTTTTTTATCCTCTGTGATTAAGCAAATAACAGTTTCAAAATACGCATTACTTTCTTCTCCATTTAATTTTTTTAAAAGCAATTCCACATTTTTCTTATCGTTGCCATCTTCCCCTGCGTACCTTGAAGAATATACGCCTGGCTCTCCATTTAGTTTTTCTACAAAAAGCCCTGTATCATCAGCTACAACTAGATAATCAGTGTACTTTGATATTTCTCTTGCTTTTTTCAAGCTGTTATCGATGAGTGTTTCTCCATCTTCAATTACCTTTAAATCTTCTAAGCCTATTTCATCTTTTGATAAAATCTCTATTGGTAAATCGCTTAAAATATCTTTTATTTCATTGACTTTGTTTTTATTATCTGTTGCTAATACCAATTTTCTCATTCTTTTTCACCTATATATTTATTTATATCTCCGAATATGCTCTTTTCTAATTCAATAATTTCATTGTTCCCTTTTGTAGCTAAATCTAAAAGCTCATTCAATTCATTCCTTGAGAATGATTTGCTTTCTCCAGTTCCTTGTATTTCAACAAATTCGCCCTTGCCTGTCATTACAACATTCATGTCAACCAAAGCTTTAAAGTCTTCTTCATAGCACAAATCCAATACCGGCCCATTCTCTATTATGCCTACGCTTACTGCAGCTAAATAGTCTGTTATTGGAAACTTTTCTTCATTGTTTTTAAACTGTTTATACAATGCATCTACCATGGCAATATATGCTCCTGTTATTGAGGCTGTCCTTGTGCCGCCATCAGCCTGTATAACATCGCAATCTATCCAAACTGTTCTTTCTCCAAGTTTTTTTAAATCCACTACATTTCTTAAAGATCTGCCTATGAGCCTTTGTATTTCTTGATTTCTGCCATCAATTTTCCCTTTTACTGAATCTCTTACTTTTCTTACCGCTGTGCTAGCAGGTATCATAGAATATTCACTTGTTATCCAACCAGTACCGCTGTTTTTTAAGAATATTGGTACCTTTTCTTCTATCATTGCAGTGCATATAACTTTTGTATTTCCCACCTCGATTAAAACAGATCCGTATGGATGCATTAAATAATCTCTAGTGATTTTTATTTTCCTCATTTCATCATAATTTCTATTATCAATTCTCAATTTTATCTCTCCTCAATATTTAAATAATATCATATGAAAAAAACCTCCAATAAGGAGATTTATTTTTTAGTTACATTAAAGTATCCACCTCTTATAGGGCTTATGTTATTTACTGTTAAAAATGCATCTTTATCGATATTTTCAACGATTTCTCTTAGCTTTCTTAAATCTTTTCTGTTTAGTACAACATTAAATATTTCTCTGCTCCCCTTTAATCCTTCTCCTACAAGAACTGTCACTCCAAATCCATTAGCTCTTAATGCTTCTAGAAGTTCGTCTTTAGTATTTTCTCCAGGAATAATCTGTGCAGAGAGATTTCCTAATGCTATTTTGTTTTCTATTGTTATACCTACATAATTTCCCGCAGCGAACCCAAGGCAGTATGCAAGTAAATTTAAAGGGTTGTCTAGACTGTTTACTACTTTCCCTAGCACTGTTACATATACACCAACCTCGAAAAATCCAATAGCTGCAGCTTGTATTTTTCTACCCTGAACAACCATCAAAGTTCTCACTGTAGATAGAGAAACATCTAAAACCCTAGCAAAAAAAATGAGTGCATATCCCAAAAAAGCTCCCAATGTATAAATCTCCTTTCAATTAATAAAGGGAAGGTATCCCTTCCCTTATTTTAATACTGATTCATATATTGTTCAACCCCATTTACAATACCCTGTACAACTTTTTGTTGAAATGAGTCTTGAATTAGTTTTTGGGCATCATCTGGATTAGTTAAAAATGCAGTTTCTATCAATACTGCAGGCATATTAGTCAATCTCAGCACTACCAAGTCTGATCTTTTCTTTATACCTCTTGAATTTATACCTGTCGAGCTTACAATTGAGTCATGAATAGATTTTGCAAAAGGATATTGGTCTACTGTTTTATAGCTGCTTTCTGTTGCAGGACAATAAAGTAATTCTAGCCCATTTACTGAATTTAAAAGGGTTGAATTGCAGTGTATGCTTATAAATAGATCAGCTTTTACGTTGTTAGCAATCTTTGGCCTTTCATATAAGTCTATATAAGTGTCTGTGCTTCTTGTCATAATGACATTGTATCCCTTTTGCTTTAACGCATTCTCTAATTTTAGTGCTATGGATAAATTTATGTCCTTTTCTTTAAACCCTAAAATAGATAGAGCACCAGGGTCTTTTCCACCATGCCCAGCATCAATTACTATTGTCTTTCCTGATGGATTTGTAGGAATAGTATTTTCTGATCTCGCATTGAGCTTAAAGAAAGAACTAGTTGAATCTACGTTGTAATTGATCTTTCTGTTAAAATTTATTATGATAATAGCTGTATTTTGGGTTTTCTCAATTTCTATAGTATTAATAAAGTTATCATTGATATTGTATTTCCCTGTGGGTATATCTACCAATCCATTTTCGAACGAGAGTATCAATTGATTGTTTACATCTATATAATCGGTTATTACACCGCTTGATGCAATTGCAGGTATGCTCAAATCAAAAGAAGAAGCATCAGTTTTATATGCGATATAATTAAACAATGTGTTCTCTGGTACTAAATAAAGTTTATCATCTTTAGTGACTATATTTACCTTTGGATTTACTCCTGAGTTTATATCCAACACAACTCTCACTATTTTATCATCAGGAGAATAACTTGCATCAGGCGTAAATTGAGAAACCCTAACCGAATTAATAAATCCAAGTTTGTAGTCAAATGTTTGATATAAGTTTCCTAATAACGTTGAATCCTTTATGTCCAATACATATCTTGTAGGATTTTCTAATAAAAAGCTTTTGTAATCTTTCCCATTTACTCCTTTAATTACAACTGCCTCTTTACCATCTATAAAGCCCAAGCTAATGTCTGATATATTATTTATCGTTGGAGCTGGTTTATTGGACTCAAATGAAATAATCAATGATTTTCCATCTGCTGAAGTGCTTAAAATTTGCTTACCCTCATCTTTCATTGTCAATGTCAAACTCACTTTATATGGATCTGGAGGGATTGACGATTGTTGGCATAATATTTTTTGAATAAATGTTCCTCCTATTTCATTTTCAAATATGGTCTGGCTGTTTCCTCCAATATTGAGTTTTGTATTGATAAATTCGATGTTGTATTTCTTATTTAAGGAATCATAGGATACTTCATAATCTAGTTTTTGATCACTATCTATGGCAATTTGATGGTTTCCATTTGCATCATAAACAGTCCTTATATTAGTTATATTTGCTACAGTTGAAGTGTTTATTTGCGCAGTGTAATTCTTGGAATCCCATAAGACCTCATATCCTAATACTTCTGAAATAAATCTAACGGGCACCATTGTTCTTGCATCAAGTTTCCCATCGGTATTATATGTAACTAATTTAGGTATGGAGTTCTTGTCTAGGATTCTTTCGACACCATTTACTAAAACTTTATTGCTGTCTACCGTTAAAATAACAACAGTCGGACCGTCTACTACAGTGATCGTCTTTGTCTTATCTTCCCATCCTACAACTGCTCCAAAATCTTCTGCTACGAATCTTATTGGCACTAGAGTCCTATCTCCTAATACAAATGACGGAACTTTAGAATCTAACTTGTTCCCATCTAGTAGAACAGAAACTTGCCTGACTTTTAAGCTGCTCCCATCTATTCCAACAGTAAAAAATTCACTCGCGTATGCACTCTTGTTAAAAATCAATAAAAACATAATTAGAATTAAAGCAATATGTCTCTTCTTCATGTCTATACTCCTTCCATCCCTTAATCAATCACCAACCTCTATCTTTAAGTTTATATATATCACTTTAATATGCAGCTTTCAAGCAATTTAGCAATTTGTAATGATAATGTAACATCATTTTATCTTTTTAAGAGCTTTATAAAGTTCATCGCTTTTTGGAGAATCTATTGGGTTTTCTACCCCTCCTGTTACTGAAACTATCCCTTCTTCTGTTATTTCTCCAATACAAGTTGCCAATATATTCTCCTTTTCTAATGAAAGAATTAATTCATCTGATTTTTCACTGGGAACTATCATAAGCATGCTTCCGCTTGATATCAGCTTAAATGGGTTTATCTCAAATGCATCACATATTTTTCTTGTGGCTTCTAATACAGGGAATTTATCTTGATAAACTCTGATTCCTTTTTTTGTTGCGTTTGAAGCTTCCCAAATAGCCCCATATAACCCGCCCTCAGTTATATCATGCATGTACAAAGCTCCATTTTTTATTCCAACTGTCCCTTCTTTTACCACGGATATGCTGTTGATAAGCTCTTTAGATAGTTCGATTTCCTCTTTGGTTAAAATCTCAAAAGCTTTCTCTCCAAGCTCGTTTACTAATATGTTAGTTCCTTCCAATCCTAGCCATTTAGTGACGATCAATTTGTCACCTATCTTTATATTTTCATAGTTAGGCAAATATTCTTTTTTTAACTTGGCTAAAACCGTTGAGTTTATAATTGTTCTATTTACAGCATCTGTTATTTCCGTATGTCCTCCAATGATTTCGACTTTTTCATCCTTTGCAGCATCAGATGCTTCTTGCATTATTAAGTCTATTTCTTCTTTTGATATTCCAACTGGACATAAAAGTGTTATCAGCAATGCTACAGGTTCGGCTCCCTTAGTTGCAGCATCATTTAAAGTTACATGCACAGCGAGTTTGCCTAGATTTTTTGTAGCGCCTGTTATTGGATCTGTGCTCACAACGCAATAATCATCGCCAAAGTCAACAATTCCTGTGTCTTCACCAACTTTGGAGCCCATTAGAACTTCTTCTCTTTTATATTTAATATTATTTAAGACTATCTGTTCTAATACTTCATTTGGTAATTTGCCAATTTCCAATGTCTACTCCTCCTTATGCTTATTAATGATCATAAAGTTATTATACACTTATATAATGAGAAAGAGCTAGATAATCTAGCTCTAAATCTTAAATATTTCTATTAATTTACTTAATTCACTTGCCAATCCTTTTAATTTATCGGCATACTCCAAGAAATTGCTAGTAACTGCCGTGACTTCTTGTGTAGAGGCAGAGAGTTCTTCTGTGCTTGCGCTAATTTCTTGAGATACAGATGAAATGCTTTGTGTGTTATCCAATATCTCATTTTTGTTGGATTCAATAGTCACAGTTTCGTCAGCGATTATATTCATTTTCTCTCTTAATAAGTCAAGTGAAACTTTGATCTCATTGAATATTCTCTTAGTAAATTCAACTGAATTCTTTTGGTCATTTACTGCGTTTGTAGCTTCATCCATAGCATCAACTGCTAAGTTTGAACTATTATTTACATTTTGGATCAATTTTGCTATGTCTTTGGTTGCATTGGACGATTTTTCAGCTAATTTTCTTATCTCTTCAGCTACGACCGAAAATCCCCTGCCTGATTCTCCAGCTCGAGCAGCTTCTATAGCGGCATTCAAAGCTAACAAGTTTGTCTGTTCTGCTATTTGTGATATCGTGTCTGTAATCACATTTATTTGTTTAGCATTCTCTTTGACTTCGTTTATTATTTTATTTACATTTTGTGATGATTTTTCAGTATTAAGAGCTCTATCTTCCAATAGATCAACTTGTTCCAGTCCATTGTTGCCTAGAGAATCTAAGTTTTGCACTAGCTCGTTTATTTTAGTTATACTGTCAACTAGACTATCTAAAGTGTTGGATAGCTTTTCAATGTTTTCAGAGTTTTTATCGATGTCGTTTGCTTGTTCTTCACTTCCCCTAGCTATTTCATAAGTAGTTGATGCTACTTCATTCATAGCTGAATTAACTTCTTTTGTCATATCGTAAATTAAGTCAGATGTTTTAAGTACAGTATCAGAAGATTCTTTTACTCCTTCTATTGTCTTTTTTATATTCTTTATCATGCTATTGAAGCTATCTGAAAGTTCTCTAAACTCGTCTTGAGTTTGTATGTCTGTTTCAATTGATAAATTACCATTAGAAGCTTCTTTGAATGCCAATCTCAATTTTGTAACATTCTTTGATATATATTTCCCGAGTAAAAATGCAGCTACTCCAGTGATGATTATCGCTATTATTATCGTAATGGCTGTTGTATAAAGCATAGGTCTTGTCTTTGACAAAAATTCCTCTGCGGGGATTTGTGCTATTATCTTCCAACCAGTTTTTTCATTTGTCGTGTATGAGTAATATACGCTTTTACCATTTTCATCTTTACTTTCAACAATTCCAGCCTTGCTAGAAAATATTTCTTTAGAATTTGGTCTTTCTCCAATTGTATTTGTTCCTATCTTTGATTTGTCTTGATAGACTAAATTTAAGCCGTTGTTATCTGTTATGAAAATTGTTCCCAAGTCACCAACTTTTAAATTTACCAATTGATCGGTAAATACTTTTAAATCTATATCTACTCCAACAGTTCCAACTATCACCCCATCTTTTTGAACGGCCTTAGCTGCTGTAGTTATTAATTGTGCATCTCCTTGTTCAACGTAGTTTAGATATGGCTCAGACCAATTCACTTTTTCTTTATTCTCAGTTGCAGTTATGTACCAATCTCTTACTGTTGGGTCATAGTCATCAAGTGGCTCAACTGGGAAAATAGGCATTCTCTTGTCCATTGTGCCAAAATACACCGACAATATGTTAGGGTCTATGTTTTTTATTTTTTCCATTTCTTTTAAGAGATTATCATATTGTGTTTCATCTTCAAAATAGCTTAAAGTGAACGGGTTTTGAGATAAAAGCAACATCATGTCTTCAATTTCCTTCAAGTAGTTAGTTATACTCAAATTTACATATTCTAATGTTTGAGAACTTGAAGATTTTATTTGATCTTCTAATTTCGAACTAGAAATATAGTAACTTGCTACCCCTGATACAAGTAGTGAAAACACCGTAACAACTATCATAATCACTCTAACTCTGTTGCTTAGTGATTTGAATTTGATGCCTTTGTTTTTCTTTTTTGTTTCTTGATTCTTTAAGTCCATAAATATACTCCTCCTAAATTGTTATCATACTTTATATATCGTATTATTTTCTGTATATTTAAGTAATTTAAAACAATTTTAGAGGAGACTTTATCTACTATAAAATATTCTCTTGGTTTGCTAGGCTTATCAACTGTTTTCTTAAATATTCTTTTTTCTGGGCCCCGGATATTAGGTATCTTTCATCTATTACAAGGCTTGGAACACCTGTTATTCCCCATGCTCTAGCAAGCTCTAAATCTTTTTCAACTAATTGCTTTGTCTTTTCATCACTTAACAATCTATCAAATTCTTTTTCATTTAAGCCAATATCTCTAGCACATAATTGCCTTAACCTAGGCGATAGCGCATAGCGCCAAGCTCTAGAACATCATGAAAAAAATCTATTTTAAGTTTTTTCATATACATTCCTCCTTTGGAAATATATATACTCTTTTGCACATAAAAAAGAAGCTGAAAATCAGCTTCTTAAGAATTAAATATATCCTCATTCAGTTCGTTCTCTTGTTTTGCAATAATTGTGGTACATACTGCATCCCCAGTAACATTTACTGCAGTTCTCCCCATGTCTACTATTCTATCTATACCCATAATAAGTCCAATGCCTTCGAGCGGCAACCCTACAGATTGAAGTACCATGGACAGCATAATCGTTCCTGCACCTGGAACTCCAGCTGTACCTATCGACGCTAATGTCGCAGTTAAAACTATAGTTAACATAGCAGAAAATGAAAGGTCTACGCCGTAAACTTGCGCTACAAAAAATGCTGCTACCCCTTGCATTATTGCAGTACCATCCATATTTACTGTCGCCCCTAAAGGTATAGTAAATGAAGCAATATCTTTGGATATGCCAATTTTATTTTCACATATGTCAAGTGAAAATGGAATTGTAGCGGAACTGCTTGCAGTGGAAAATGCCACAAACATTGCGGGTGAAAATTTTTTGAAAAACTTTGTTATGCTTAATTTACCTAGACCTTTTAAAAGCGACCCATATACAACAGCCATATGTATTACAAGGCCTAAATACACGACCAATATGAATTTTAATAAAGGTATCATCGCAGAATATCCAGCAGTGGAGAAAGTCTTAGCGATGAGGCCAAATACCCCAAAAGGTGCAAATAGCATTACAATTTCTACCAATTTCATTACAACTTCATTGAGTTCGTCGAATAATTTTAACACTGTCTTTGCCCTATCTCCCAATAAAGACAGAGCTACTCCTGTAACTAATGCAAATATGATTATTTGAAGCATATTTCCATTAGCCATAGCAGCTATCACATTGTTAGGTATCATCTCATAGAGTACTTGTATAAGCGGTGTCTTTTCGGCTATTGTCACTTCGACAGAAGAAATGCTGCCCATGTTTAATCCATATCCAGGTTTTAAGAAATAACCTAATGCCAAAGCTAGTGTTACAGCCAATGCAGTTGTTGTAAGGTAAAACAAAATGGTTTTTACTCCAACTCTTCCCAATTTCTTAACATCTCCCATGTTGGCAGCCCCATTTACTAGTGAAACAAATACCAATGGTATAACCACCATCATGATTGCTCTTAAGAAAGCTTGTCCTAAAAACTGAAATACTCCATTGATGAGAATGGTTTCCTTAAACGTTGAACTAGGTAATTGATATACAATTATGCCAACAATCAGTCCCAGTCCCAATGATGTTAAAATCTTAGTGGTTAAGCTTCTCTTTTTAGTCATTTTAACCCCCCCTATCATTTTATATAATATCAAAATAAATGGAAATTTAATTTCCATTTATTTTGTCTATTAGTATCTTATTAGCAGTGTTGGGATTAGCTTTACCCTTAGTCTTTTTCATTATTTGTCCCATTAAAAACCCTAATGCTCTGTCTTTGCCATTTTTAAAATCTTCAATAGATTGTTGATTTTCACTTATTACTTCATCTATTATCCTCTCAAGTTCATCTTCATCACTAATTTGTATTAGTCCATGTTTCTCGATTATAGAGGTTGCAGTTTCATTAGTTTCTAACATTTCTCTAAGAACTTTTTTAGCAGTATTGTTGTTGATTTTACCTGATTTAACAAAGTTTAATAATTCTGCTAATGACTGCGCAGTTAAATTTAGTTCTGATATCTCTTTGTCTTCTTCTTTTAATCTTCTCAAGACATCTGTCATAATCCAATTGGCAGCTAATTTGGAGTCACCTATAAGACTTGCTAGTTCTTCATAAAAGATGGATAATTCTTTTGACTGGGTCAATACCGATGCATCGTATTCAGTAATTTTGTATTGTTCAATAAATCTTTTTTTCTTTTGATCTGGCAATTCTGGCATAGACGATTCTATCTGTTTTATCCAATCATCTGACAGATGTATTGGCGTTAAATCTCCTTCAAATTGATATCTATAGTCTGACGCTTGGAATTTTTTCCTCATTAAGATAGTTTCACCAGTAAGTTCGTTAAATCTTCTAGTTTCTTTCTCTGTGTTTTTCCCGCTATTTAACAATTCAATATGCCTTTTTTCTTCATACTCTATCGCCTTAACTACTGATTTAAATGAATTTAAGTTTTTAATCTCTGAAATATTAGACTTGATATTATTTTCCTCATCAATTACATTTATGTTTACATCACATCTTAGAGAGCCTTCTTCCATCTTTACATCTGAAACTCCGATGTATTTGATAGTATTCTTTAACTTCTCTAAGAACAGTCTCGCTTCTTCTGCTGAGTTTATATCAGGTTTTGTGACAATCTCTATTAAAGGAACGCCGCTTCTATTGAAATCTAATAACGTTGTTCCATTGTCTGTGTGAATTTGCTTTCCTGTATCTTCCTCAATGTGAATTCTTTCTAGCCTTATTTTTTTAGCACCTTCTTCTGAGTCTATTTCCAAAAATCCACCTTTGCATAGAGGAAAATCAGATTGTGATATTTGATATCCTTTAGTCAAGTCTGGATAGAAATAGCTCTTTCTGTCCATAATAATAGTTCTATCTATCTCACAATTAAATGCTATACCGGCCATTATCGCATACTCCACAGCTTCTTTGTCCATGACTGGCAATGCTCCTGGGAGTCCTAAACATACTGGGCAAACATTTGTATTTGGCATAGCTCCAAATTCATTCTTGCAATTGCAAAACATCTTTCTTTCCGTCATCAGTTCAACATGTATCTCAAGACCTACAAGAGTTTTATAGCTCATTATTTAGCACTCCTTTCATAACCATAAGCTGCGGTAAATAACTTCTTCTCATTAAACCTATTTGCCGTTATTTGCAATCCTACTGGCAAATTATCAACTTCGCCCATTGGAACACTTATGGCACATAATCCAGCTAGGTTGACTGGAACTGTGTAAGTATCAGCTTTGTACATATCCACCGGAGAATTGATTACTGAATCAAATGGAAATGGCAGTATAGGGGATGTGACAGATAAAATCACATCAAAATTTTGGAAAACTCTATCATAATCGTCTTTGATAAGAGTTCTTATTTTTAGTGCTTTTTTATAATGCTCGTCTTTATAGCCTTGAGAAAGAGCATATGTTCCCATCATGATTCTTCTCTTTGTTTCTTCTCCAAACCCTTCAGTTCTAGAGTTTATATAAAGTTCATCCAATGTATTATATTCTAATGCTCTATGCCCATACCTTATTCCATCAAATCTAGATAGATTTGTACTAACTTCTGCGGTAGAAATCAAGTAATAAGTTTCCAACGCGTATTTCAAATAAGGCAATGAAACATACTCAATAATTGCGCCATTGTTCTCGAAAACCCTTAATTTGTTTTCAAAAATCTCTCTTATCTTTTGATCTCCCTCTACTCTGAGTTCGTCGTATTCTTTAGGCAATGCTATTCTTAAACCTTTTAACGATATTTCTTCAAAGTTAATATCTTCTAAGCTGTATTTTTTGGAAGATGTTGCATCAAGCGGATCAAAACCAGCTATGCTCTTAAGTGCGATGTAAGCATCTTTTACATCTTTTCCAAAAACCCCAACTTGATCTAATGAATTCGACATCGGTACAACTCCGTATCTAGAAACTAGGCCATATGTTGGTTTTACCCCAACGACACCACAGTAACTTGCGGGTTGCCTTATTGACCCTCCAGTATCTGTTCCCAAAGAAAATGCAGCTTCTTGTGCAGCTATTGCAGCAGCAGAGCCTCCCGACGATCCTCCAGCAACGACTGATTTGTTTCTAGGATTTTTTGTTGGTCCGAAATATGATGTTTCTGTAGATCCACCCATGGCAAATTCATCCATGTTTGCTTTACCTATAATAATTCCATCTTCTATTCTAATCTTTTCTATCACAGTTGCATTATATGGAGGAACGTAGTGTTCAAGCATTTTAGAAGCACAAGTAGTTCTCAAATTCTTTGTCATTATATTATCTTTTATGGCTACTGGAAGTCCAGCTAAAATTCCGACTTTCTTGCCTTCCATGATCTTTTGATCAACTATCTTTGCTGACTCTAATGCTCTTTCCGCATCGATTGTTATAAAAGCGTTGATTTCATCTTCAACTTCGTCTATTTTCTCTAAAAAAGCTTCGGTTACTTCATAAGAAGATATTTCTTTTTTAAGTATTTTTTCTCTCAATTCCCATGATTTTAAACTAGTTATATCCATTGCTACACCCCTTTTATTCAACTACTTTGAGTATTTTGAAGTAACCATATTCTGATTCAGTTGTGTTTTTAAGGACTTCTTCTCTGTTGAGAGTTTGGTCTATATCATATTCTTTGAAAAAACCATTTTCATCACTAATTCCATAACAAGGTTCAACGCCCTCTGTGTCAACAGAATTTATGTGATGAACGAAATCTAAAACTAGAGAAAATTTTTCTGTAAAACTCTCTAATTCATCATCATTAAATTTCAACTTCGCAATTTGAGCAATATTTCTGACCTCTTCTTTAGTTATCATTGCACTTACTCCTTATATAATGTATTTAGGTTGTTAAAGGTAACCTATAATCCTTTTTCGACTAAGTATTATTCAGGTTTGCTGTATAATATTGTTATTAGATAGAGTGTACTCGTTTTCTCCTTGAGATTTAATCTCGTAATTGAAAG
>JAHDQA010000052.1 GCA_018434075.1 Tissierellaceae bacterium | reverse complement strand
TTAAAATGAATTAAAAGCCTTTTTCCAATAAAACAGTGTAAATATATTTTCAAATTCTAATAGTGACATTTTCATTGAATAAAACTTTATACTTTTACATGACATTTTCACTGACTATTGACAGCGATATTTTAAAATTTTATTATTTTCAATAATATGTTAATATATTAATAAAACAATAAGAAAGAGGCAGATATGATGAATGAGAGATTGCTTAAAGATATTAATTTTATCGTTGAACTTGATAAGATGAAGAGCATTTACAGGAGGACTGAGGTAATAAATGAAAGGAAAAAAGAAGACGACGCCGAACACTCATGGCATATTGCTATCATGGCTATGGTTCTTCATGAGTACAGCGATGAGGAAATAGATTTACTTAAGACCATAAAAATGCTTCTAGTACATGATTTAGTTGAAATATATGCTGGCGACACATTTTGCTATGACAAAGTATCAAATGGAGATAAAAAAGATAGAGAAGAGAGGGCAGCAGAAAAGATATTTGGCTTATTAGCAGAAGATAAAGGGGAAGAATTCAAAGCTTTATGGGAAGAATTTGAAGCTATGGAAACCCCGGAAGCTAGATTTTCAGCATCTATGGATAGACTTCAACCCATGTTAAATAATTACAATAATGGCGGAGGCACATGGAAAGAATATAGTGTTTCAAAAAAAGACATATACAAGAGAATTGAACCAGTAAAATATAGCTCTAAAGAACTGTGGGAATTTGTTTTATATATGTTGGAAGATGCTTACAATAAGGGATATATTGTAAAAGATTAGTAGTGTACCAAGTTGTTTGAGCTATAAATAAAAATAATCTTAATTATGATCATAATGGGTAAAGGTATATAAAGAGTTATAAATAAGGTAGGAGGAGTTTATAATGATTAAAAATAGAAGTTATTTATTCGTTGTATTTTTAATGACAATTCTTTTACTAACAGGATGCTCTAATAATCAATCAGAAGAGGAGCTTGCTAAAAAAGATGAAGAAATAAGCCAGTTAAACGCAAAAGTTGAAGAATTAAACAATAAAATTAAAGATTTGGAACAAAAATTAGAAGAAATTAACAATATGGATAAATATAAAAATAATGAAGTGCTGCTAAGAGCGTTAGAAACAGTAAACTATTTAAAAAATGAAGATATGGAAGGATTAGCTAGTGTAGTTCATCCTTTAATGGGTGTCAGATTTACACCATACGAATATATTGATTTGCAAAATGATTTAGTTTTTACAAAAGATAGAATAGCTAATTTTTTAGAAGATACACAAACATATACATGGGGGTCATTTGACGGATCTGGAGAACCTATCATCATGACCTTTAGTGAGTACTTTGATAGATTTATATATGATGTTGATTTTGCAAATGCTCAGATGATAGGCAATAATTACTCAATTGGAAAAGGGAACAGCCAAAACAATATATCGGAAGCTTACCCAGATGCATATTATATTGAATTTCATTTCCCAGGGTTTGAATCTGAATATGAAGGCATGGATTGGAGAAGCTTAAGACTTGTCTACGAAAAAATGGACGGAGTATGGTACTTAGTTGGTATAGTACACGGAGAATGGACCATATAAATCGCAATGAAATGGGGGAATATCAATGTTAGGTGGATTTTTAATCGGAATATTAGTAGCTTGGATTTTGTCGTTTTTTGGAATTGATAGTATGATAATTCAAGGGTTAAATGAACTTTTTAAAATAGAGATTACGAGTGCTGGGTATTATACATTATTTGCTCTAATTGGATTAGTTGGTGGAGCTATTAAGGATAAGTAATTTTAATTATGGAAATGATTTGTTAAAAATTTATTTTAGCAGTATAATGAACTAGTAAAATAAATTTATGGAGGATATTTTTATGGAAACATATGTAAAGTCAGTAAATTTATCAAAGAAGTTTGGGGATTATCTCGCAGTTGACAAGATTAATTTAGATGTTAAAAAGGGCGAAATATATGGATTTTTAGGGCCTAATGGAGCAGGTAAAACCACTACTATAAGGATGCTCACGGGTACACTAAAGCCATCGGAAGGCGAAGTTTACATTTGTGGATTGCCTCTAAATGATAAAGAAATTGAGATAAAGAAAATGATAGGAGTCATTCCAGATGAGCCCAAATTATATGAAGGCTTGAGAGGAAATGAATTTTTAGATTTTATAATCGGAATTTATCAGCTAGATAAAAAAGAAACAATAGCAAAGTTAGAAGAACTAACAAATGCGTTTGGTGTAGATTATTTAAATGATTACATTGGCGATTATTCTCATGGGATGAAACAAAAATTGATGCTAATTTCAGTGCTAATGAGAGAACCAAGAGTGATGTTTTTAGATGAGCCTACAGTAGGCTTAGATGCAAGATCAGCAAGACTACTAAAAGATTTACTTACTAAGATTGCTCAAAAAGGTTCTACCGTATTTATTACTACACACGTGCTAGAGATTGCTGAAAAGATGTGTGATAGAATAGGGATTATAAATGAAGGGAAATTAATTGCAGAAGGCAACTTAGAGGAATTAAGGGCATTGAGTAAAGAAGGAAACACAAGCCTAGAAGATCTTTTCTTAGAATTGACAGGCAACGAGGATGTAGTTGACATAGTGGAGGCACTTTAATATGAGAGAGTTTTTACTATTAAACAAATACGCATCTAAAATTACAAAACCCAATAAGAATAGCAAGATAAGCTATACTGGTGCTTTAGGATGGGTTATATCAATAATTGTAATGCTTTCCATTACTGTCCCTTTAGGATTTGCCTTTTACCAAATAGGCAAGGCTTTTATGATTCCGCTGTCTAGTCTAGGTTTAGATTATGAGGGATATTTATTTGACATTTATATGTTTATTTATCCGCTCACATTTGGACTTATGGCTGTATTAACATTGGTGCCAAGTATGGTATTCAATATATATGAATCAGAGGATTTAGAGTTTTTATTTACATTGCCAATTAGAAAATCAAGTATTTTTATATTTAAATCCCTTATGGGATTGTCAATGGGAATGATTCCACTTGCAATGCTTGTTGTAGTAGGGATATCATATGCTCTATTACTAAAAGTAAATATAGTTCTTAGCATCATAGCTATACTACTTTTTATAGTATTTTTGCTATTTTTATCATTATTGTTAGGCTCGTTTTTTGCTAGGATAATGACAAAATCAAGTGCTAAAACTATTTCACAAATATTTTTATATGTCAGCATAATCGGCTATGTAGTACTAATGAATTTAATTCCTAAGCAAATGGAAGCTTCGCCTCAAGACATATTAAATAGTTTTAACTCATTTTTTGGAATAATTCATGGGAATTATTCATATTTGTTGCCGATAAATTGGTTTATGTATCTTGTAAACCTAGACATTAGAGTTTTTGGGATAGTTATTTTGACAATATGCATTTTGGGATATTTTATATATAAGAATTCTAGCCATTTTGCATTAGAAAGTGGCAGAGGTAAAACTAAAAAAGCTAAAGGAGTTAGCGTTTCAAAACACCATGTAATAAACAAAGAATTGAGATTGACTTTTAGAAATCCACAGAATTTGTTTGGAATTGCTTATGCGATTATATTTCCGATAATCATGCTTTTGATAAATAAGCAATTTTTAAGTGGTGCTATGTTTGTAGCTTTATTCGCATCGATGTATACCTCAAATTTAAGCATGCAATTGATGAGTGTAGAAAGAAAAACATGGCCACTTATAATACTCTTACCTGTTGATGACAATTTTATACTTAGGGTTAAAGCGCTGATTCCTACTGCGATATATACTTTAGTATATTTAATAGTTTTAATAGTTTCATATTTTGGAATCGGATTAAATCCTATCATGTTTTTAAGTATCATCCCAATGATCGCAGTATTGTTATTTTCATCATATTTTGGATTATATATATTTTTAAAGGATCCTAACAGAGACTTTAATGGTCCAGCAGTAAAACTCAACTTTAGAGAGAGCATATCAATACAATTTACATCCTTTTTATTTGGACTAGGTTCAATAATACCATTTGTAATGTTAGATTATATTGATAAAAATACGAAATTATGGTTTAAAGCTATCGCATGGTTTGGTCCTTGGCTAATTTTGATAGTCACAGTAGCTATTACCATTAGGGTTGTAAAATCAGCTAAAAAAGCTTTGCTGAATTGGGAATAGAGGTGATTTATTGAAGGGATATTGTTTTGATTTGGATGGCACATTAATTGATTCTATGTGGGTATGGGATAGATTGCCTTATGATTATCTATTGTCTAAGGGGATAAATCCTCCCGAAAACATTAGAGAACAGTTAAAGCCATACAGTCTTAAAGAAGCGTCATCAATTATAAAAGAAGAGTTTAATTTAAAGGAATCTGCAGATGAAATTAATTTTGAGATGGAGAATATACTTAAACGCTTTTATGAGAACAATGTAGAGCTTAAGGACGGGGCTTTAGAATTACTTCAATATTTAAAAGCTAACGGGTCAACATTGTGTTTAGCCACAGCTACTGAAGAGAAACTTTTACTTCCAGCAATTAAGAGATTGGGATTTATGAGTATTTTGATTTCGTTCAAACTTGTGGCAACGTTGGATTTGAAAAATATGACATCCATTTTTTTAAAATCTTAATTGATAGATTGAAATTGGAAACCAAAGATGTATTTCTATTTGAAGATGCGCTACATTCTATGGAGACAGCTAAGAAATTGGGAATAAAAGTAGTAGCTGTAAAAGATCCAACAAATATTTCAGATTGGGACAAAATAACTAGAGTTGCTGATATTGCTGTAGATAATTTGTCAAATTTGAATTTTGATATTTTATAAATAGTTGTTGATAATTATCTCAGACTATGATATTTTAAAATAAATAAATACCTTTAATCTAATCCAGAGAGGTTAGAAAGGAGAGCGGACGAGCCTTCTTATAACTTAATAGAAGGCTTTTATTTTAACGCATCCTTCAGGTGAAAAAGGAGGAGTAACATGTTAAAAGGAAGAAATCTAATAGACCCAGATGACTTTACTTTGGAAGAATTAGAAAGCATCTTTGAATTAACTCAAAAAATAATTGAAAACGAAAAGGATTTTAGCGACATTTGTCATGGTAAAATCCTAGCTACTTTATTTTATGAGCCTAGCACGAGAACTAGATTTAGCTTTGAAGCCGCCATGCTTAGATTGGGTGGCCAAGTAATCGGTTTTTCGGAGCCAGGCTCTTCTTCTGTAGCGAAAGGAGAGAGTTTAGCGGATACATTGAGAACTGTTGGTGCTTATGCAGATATTATAGCCATGAGACATCCAAATGAAGGGGCTCCAATTCACGGAGTAGAGTATTGCCCGGTTCCACTGATAAACGCAGGAGATGGTGGACATCAACACCCTACTCAAACTTTAACAGATTTATTCACGATTTTAGATGCACACAAGAGATTAGACAATCTCACAATCGGCTGTTGTGGAGACTTAAAATTTGGTAGAACAGTACATTCACTTCTGAAAGCAATGTCTAGATATGAAAATGTAGACTTTGTTCTAATTTCACCTCATGAATTACAAATCCCCGATTACTTAAAAGAAGATTTGAAAAGAAAAAACATAAATTTTAAAGAAGAAGAAAGACTTGAAAATGTCATTGACAAATTAGACGTTCTCTATATGACAAGAGTTCAAAAAGAAAGATTTTTCAATGAGGCAGATTACGTTAGACTAAAAGACAGCTATATATTGGATCTGGAAAAATTAAAAAATGCAAAAGAAAACCTTGCTATACTACACCCACTCCCAAGAGTAAATGAAATAAAAATAGAAGTTGATGATGACAAAAGAGCTTGGTATTTTAGGCAAGTTAAAAATGGCATGTTCGTAAGAATGGGACTTATTGCAAAGCTATTGGGGGTAAGATAAATGCTAGAAATAACAAGTATAAAAAAAGGAATTGTCATAGACCATATAAGACCAGGAATGGGGCTAAAAATATTCGAATATTTAAAATTGGATAAAGCAGATTACACTGTGGCTTTGATAATGAATGCATCAAGCAAAAAATATGGGAGAAAAGACATAATAAAGATTGAAAATACAATAGACATTGACTTGAATGTATTAGGATTTTTAGATCCTAACATCACTGTTAATATAATAGAAAATGAAAAAATAATTGATAAGATTAAATTGGCTATGCCTGAATACGTTGAAGACATAATAAAGTGCAAAAATCCTCGATGTATAACTACTGTAGAAAGAGAAATAACACATAGATTTAAGCTAGTAGATGAACAAAATGCAACTTATAAATGTGTGTACTGTGATCATATATACAAATGGGAGTAATTCAAATGCTCATAAAAAATATACGGTTGGTCGACGAAGGAAAAGATTTTTTTACAGATGTATTGATAATTAACGATAAAATAGTTCAGCTTAATAAGTCAATTGAAGCAGATGGCGAAAAAGTCATCATTAATGGAGAAAATCTTGTATTGATGCCATCTTTCATAGATTTGCATGCTCATTTTAGAGACCCTGGATATGTTTATAAAGAAGACATTTTAACTGGTAGCAGAGCTGCGGTAAGAGGTGGATTCACTTATGTAAATTTAATGGCAAACACCAATCCAATTTGTTCAAATGAAAAAATAGTTTCTTATGTATTAGAAAAAGCTAGGAATATTGGATTGATTGATGTCAATCAAACTCTTTCCATAACAGAAAACTTTGACGGAGTTACTCTAAACCATTTGGATAATATTTCTAACGCAATCAAAGTAATATCCGATGATGGCAAGGGAATAAAGAGCACAAAAGTTATGTATGAAGCGCTCATTAAAGCAAAAGAGAAAGATTTAGTTGTATTGGTACATTCAGAGGATGAAGAAATATCAAAGATCGACTATAGACTAGCAGAGAATTTGGAAACAGTTAGGGATATATATTTGAATAAAAAAATAGGTGCAAAACTGCATTTAACCCATGTTAGCACAAAAGAAGCCATTGATGACGTAGAGAGAGCTAAGAAAGCCAATAATAATGTAACATGCGATGTGACACCTCATCACATCGCATTATGGGATAATGATTATAGGGTAAATCCGCCAATTAGAGGAAAAGAAGATGTAGATAGACTAATAAAAGCCATAAGAGATGGAGTGGTAGATGCAATAGCAACTGATCATGCTCCTCATAGTGTAGAAGACAAACAAAAAAATGCTCCGGGAATGGTAGGGCTAGAGACTGCATTTAAAGTGGCTTATACGACTTTAGTAAAGCCAAATCATATTGATTTAAAAAGACTTTCCGGTTTATTGACTTATGGGCCTGCAAGAATACTGGGCTTAGAATACGGAAGATTAGAAAACGGAAGTAAAGCTAATTTTGTCATAGTAGATCTTACTTTAGAATCTACTGTGGATTCAAACAAGTTCCATTCAAAATCAAAGAACACTGCATTTGAAGGTATGAAATTTAATGGCGAAGTATTAATGACCGTCAAAGATGGCGATATAAAGTACATCGATGAAGATTTTAAAAAGGAGAGATTTTGTGGTAATTGATAAGCTCTATAAGAGAGTTGAAGAAAAGGGATGTGTATGCGTAGGACTAGATACTGATACTGATTATATACCAACTCAAATTAAAAACAAATATCAGGATATTGATGAAGTTGTATTTCAATTCAATAAAAGGATTATTGATGCTACTTATGACATTGTAAGCACGTACAAATTACAAATAGCATACTATGAAGCTCTAGGTGTAAAAGGATTGATGGCTTACTCAAAGACTTTGAAGTATCTAAAATCAAATGACCTAATTTCAATAGGGGACATTAAGAGAGGAGATATATCAACTACAGCAACTATGTATAAAAAAGCACATTTTGAGGGTGAATTTGAAGCTGATTTTGTTACATTAAATCCATATATGGGATTTGATAGTATTACTCCTTATTTGGATAATGTAGCAAATGGTGACAAAGGGATATTTGTACTTCTTAGAACTTCAAATCCAGGGGCTAAGGATATAGAATATTTAAAGTGCGAAGATGGCAGAGAAATTTACTTTCATGTAGGAGATAAACTTTATGAATTATCAAACAAATATTTATCTTCATGTGGATATTCACCTATAGGAGCTGTAGTAGGAGGGACTCACACTGATGAAGCGATGGAAATAAGAAATAGATATGATAAAATGTTCTTCTTGATTCCAGGATATGGAGCTCAAGGAGCTAAAGGAAATGATGTAAACTTATATCTTAAAAATCGAAACGGTGGGATAGTTAATTCTTCAAGAGGGATTATTATGGCACATAAAGGCAAAGAAGATGAATATGAAAATTTCAATCAACATATTAGAAAAGCAGTATTTGACATGAGGGAGGATATTGGTTTTGAAAGAGGCAAATATTAAATGCAAGGTCGTAAAAAATAAAGAAATTGCTAGAAATATATATGAAATTGCTTTGCAAGGTAATATTTCAGGAATCCCAGGCCAGTTTTACATGGTAAGGGCATGGGAAGCTCTTGATCCTTTCCTATCAAGACCTCTCAGCATATCAGATATAGAAGGAGATACCATCCGCTTCGTATATGAGGTAAAAGGAAAAGGTACTAAAGAATTGTCCTCAATGAAGACAAATGAAGAAGTGCAATTGACGGGGCCTTTAGGCAACGGTTTTACTGTAAAAGAGAATATGAGATCTGCGGTAGTTAGCGGAGGAGTAGGTATAGCTCCAATGATTTATTTGCTTAAACAGAACCATAAAATGATGGATATGTTTGCTGGTTTTAGAGAAGAACCATATTTAATCGATGAATGCAATGTTCATTCTAAAAACTTGTATGTTGCATCAGAAAAAGGTTTAGGTGGGATTAAAGGGTTCGTAACAGAGCTAATAAATGTTGAGGATTATGATGTTATATATGCTTGCGGACCTTATCCTATGTTAAAAGCACTAGCTGACGTTAATAAAGATAAAGCTATACTTTATGTATCAATGGAAAAATATATGGCTTGTGGCATAGGAAGTTGTTTAGGATGCACAATCCAAACAAGACGTGGAATGCGGAGAGTTTGTAAAGACGGTCCAGTTTTCGAGGCTAAAGAGGTGTGTTTTGATGAATAGCAATGTAGAGTTTTTAGGGATAAATTTTAAGAACCCCGTAATTGCAGCTTCAGGAACTTTTGGCTATGGTAAAGAGTATGATGAATATTTTGATATAAATGTATTAGGTGGAATTTCCACAAAAGGATTGACATTGCATGAAAAGATCGGAAACTTTGGAAGGAGAATATATGAGACCCCCTCAGGGCTTATGAATAGCATTGGTTTACAAAATCCAGGTGTTGATAGATTTATTCAGGAGGAACTTCCCTTTTTATTGAGCAAAGACATTGTAATATTAGCAAATTTAGGCGGTGGAAGTATTGAAGAGTACATTTTAGGAGCTATGAAATTAAATGAAACAGACATACCTATTATAGAACTCAATATATCTTGCCCTAATGTAAAAGAAGGTGGAATGGCTTTTGGCATTGATGAAAAAATAGCCTATGATGTAGTCAAAGAAGTAAGAATGGTGACAAATAAAAAATTGGTTGTAAAACTTTCACCAAATGCTAATGATATTTCTAAAATGGCACAAGCTTGTGTAAAAGCAGGTGCAGATGGATTGTCTTTGGTTAATACTTTCAATGCACTTGCGATTGACATATATAAGAGAAAACCTATATTCAATAATATAACAGCTGGGTTATCAGGGCCATGTATTAAACCTATTGCGTTACGAATGTTATATGAAGTAAAAAAAGCAGTCGATGTGCCACTCATAGGAATAGGCGGAATAACAAACTTTGAAGATGCAATTGAATTTATCATGGCGGGAGCGGATTTAATACAAGTAGGCAGTGCTAATTTTAGGGATATATACGCTTCAAAGAAAATTGCAGAGGGAATTGAAGAGTTTATGGCGAAAGAAAAAATAAGCAGTTTGAAAGAAATTAAAGGGATTATTGGAGGTTAGCGATGGAGATATTAGATCTACTGATTGAAACTGGAGCTGTTTTAGAAGGACATTTTTTATTGTCATCAGGTAAACATAGTGACAGGTACATACAATGCGCAAAATTGCTACAATACCCAGATAAAGCTGAGATTGTAGTAAAAAAGATAGTTGAAAAAATAAATGATCTGGATATAGATGTTGTGGTTGGTCCAGCTATGGGCGGCATAATCGTAAGTTATGAAATCGGAAGACAACTTGGCAAGCCTGCTATATTTACAGAAAGAGAAGACAATATAATGAAATTGAGAAGAGGATTTGAGATTGTAGAAGGCCAAAAGGTACTAATTGCAGAAGATGTTGTAACAACTGGAAAATCTTCATACGAAACTATTGAAGTAATTGAGGGCTTAGGTGGGAAAGTCATTGGAATCGCAGCAATTATCGACAGAACAGTAGAAGAGATAAATCTACCTATATACTCTGCGCTTAAATTAGAGGCAAAAGTATATGACGCTGATGACTGCTATTTATGCAAAACTGGTTTACCTTTAGTAAAACCAGGAAGCAGAAAGTTTAAATAAACTTAATATTTTGAAATATTGAATAACACCTCTTTTAATTTAATAAAATAGGTGTTATTCTATTATTGTGGAGATGATATTATGCTAACTGGAATTGATATAATAAACAATGAAAGAATTAAAAAGATCTTAACAGAAAAAAAAGATTCATTTTATAAAAAAGTTTTCACGGAGAACGAGTTAAATTACATTAAAGAGAAAAAAGAATCCATAGGTACTATTGCAGGATTATTTGCTGCTAAAGAAGCTGTTTCTAAAATGATAGGTACTGGTATAGGTGAAATTTCATGGAAAGATATTGAAATAGCACACAATAGTGAAGGAAAGCCATATTTATGTGTAAATAGGAAACTTAAGCAAATATTTAGTTTGTTGGGAATTGAGGATATAGATATATCTATATCGAATGAAAAAGAGTATTCAGTTGCTACAGCTGTTGGTCTGACAGGTAAAAAAACTAAGGTTGAAATACCTGTAAACATGCCATATAGACTCAATAGAAGAAATCTTGATTCACATAAAGGGGATTTCGGCAAAATTGGAATTATTGCTGGCAGCACTGGCATGACTGGAGCATTATATTTATCTTCATTTTCTGCTTTAAGAAGCGGAGCAGGACTTGTATATGGATTGGTTAATTCATCTTTTATAAACAATGCAGGCATTGTACCGACAGAGGTAATACTAAGAGATATTGAAACGTATGTTTCTAATAAAATAGATATAAATGTATTTTCATCATTGCTAGTTGGTCCTGGATTAGGTATTGGGTATAAGCAATTGACTCACACTAATTATTGCATAAATAATTTTAAAAACACATTAATATTGGATGCAGATGGTCTCAATATTGTATCAGATGATTTAAATATCTTGAAAGAAAGGAGTGGTAAGACAATAATAACACCACATCCTGGAGAGATGTCTAGATTGATAAATAAAGACATTAAGTACATAAATGTGCATAAAGAAGAATGTGCCGTTAATTTTTCTAAAGAGATGAATGTGATCACAGTACTAAAAGGATATGAAACTATAGTGACAGATGGCAATAATGTTTATAAAAACTATTCAGGGAATCCGGGAATGGCAACGGCTGGTAGTGGAGATGTTTTAGCTGGTGTGATCACTTCTTTTGTTGGACAAGGATATAGCCCTTTTGACGCTAGTGTAATGGGAGTTTATGTACATGGACTTGCTGGTGATTTAGCTAGAGAAGAATTTGGGGAATATGGAATGATTGCAAGAGACATAATAGAATATTTGCCAAAGGCAATTAATTGTATAATAAAATAATATTGTACTGGAGATGCATAAAATGTTAACAAATCACAGGGAAACTTTTATTGAAATTAATTTAGATAATGTTGAACACAATTTCAATGAGATAAGGAGAATTGTGAACAAGTCAACAATAATAATGCCTGTAATAAAAGCAAATGCTTATGGACATGGGTCAGCAGTATTGGCTAAAAAGTATTTACAAATTGGTGCAACTAGATTTGCAGTGTCAGTATTAGATGAAGCAATTGAACTTAGAAGAGAAAATATTGATGTTCCTATTTTATTGCTTAATTACACTAATCCAAGTAGATATGAAGAAATTTTATTGTATGATTTAATTCAAACTATATATAGATATGAAGATGCAAGAGAATTATCCCAAAAAGCTATGAGCTTAGGGAAGATCGCAAAGATTCATATTAAAATTGATACTGGTATGGGGAGATTGGGATTTTTACCAACAAAAGAATCTATTGACGAAATATTGAAAATAAGCACACTTCCAAATATACATATAGAGGGTATATTCACGCATTTTGCGAAAGCAGATGAAAAGGATAAAGCTGAGACAATAAGACAATTTGACAAGTTCATGGGCATAGTAGATAGTTTAGAACAAAGAGGATTGTTCATTGATTATAAGCATGTTTCTAATTCCGCGGCTATAATAGACATGCCTGAATATAATCTTGACATAGTTAGACCGGGAATAATTCTATATGGGCTTTATCCATCAGACGAGGTAAATAAAGATAGAATTAATTTAAAACCAGTTATGACACTCAAGTCGATGATATCAAATATAAAATTAGTTTCTGAGAATACGGGCATTAGCTATGGGCACAGGTTTATAACAAATAAGCCTTCCAAAATTGCAACAATTCCAATTGGATATGCAGATGGATATACGAGGCTGCTTTCAAACAAAGGAAAAGTTTTCTTTAAAGGCAGCTTAGTTAATATAGTAGGCAATATTTGTATGGATCAACTTATGGTAGATGTCACAGGAATACAGGATGCAAATATTGGAGATGAAGTAGTTTTGTTTGGAGACAAAGACAAAGGATATCCTCATGTCGACGACATTGCTAAATTAATAGGGACAATTAATTATGAGATCACATGCATGATAAATAGGAGGGTTCCAAGAGTTTATATGGAAAATGGGGAAATTGTCGATATTGTAGAATATTTGACAGATTGATATAACTATTGACATAGTTTTTATTAAAGTTATATAATCATCATGTAACAATATTTTATATCTCTAAGCCTATAAGGGGGTGGATTTCTTGGCACAAGTTAATTTTGGACTTCCAGTAATATTGAGTGAAAATGACATCATGTTTAAACAACTACAATCTTTATGCAATAACGGTTGCAAATGCAAGAAATATCAAGAATTTATAAAAGCTTATGAGGAGGTCAGCCAAATCAACTTAACCCTTGCTGAAATAGGCATTGAGGAGGATATGATTGACTTGATGTATTATGAAATAAACTTGGGGCATGAATTTCTATGATAGTTAAAAGAGGAGAAATATATTATGCAGATTTAAGCCCTGTGGTTGGATCTGAACAAGGTGGAGTAAGGCCTATACTTATAATCCAGAATGATGTTGGAAATAAGTATAGTCCTACTGTGATAGTAGCGGCTATCACATCTCAAATTAATAAAGCGAGGCTTCCTACCCATGTAGAGATAACTGCCCAGGATTTTGGTTTGCCGAAGGACTCTGTGGTGCTGTTAGAACAAATTCGGACTATTGATAAAAAAAGGCTTAGAGAAAAAGTCGGAAAATTTGATGATGATATGATGAAAAAAATCGATGAGGCATTAAAGATAAGTGTTGGGCTTGGAGATTATTAACAAATTACATATTTTAGTAATAATAAGCACTTTGAATAGTTTAAAGTGCTTATTATTTTTGTCCATATATAGTATAATGAAAGTTGATAATTAATAGAGGGGTGTTTTAAATGAAAACCAAAAATAAGTTAATTATATTTACTATGACGGGAATTATGGTGGGCAGTGGTTTATGTATGAGCCTTGGTAATATTACTAGCTTAGCAAGTGCTGGTTCTGAAAGTGATCCATTGATAACTTTAAGTTACTTAGAACAAAGAATTTCAGAAGTTAAAAGATATGTTGATGACAAGACAAGTAGCTCAAATAACTCTAATCCGAACAAACTAGAAGTAATAGAGCTTAAAAACGGACAAAAGTTAATTGGACGTGAAGGAACAGAGATTATATTGAGAAGTGGAAAAGCAACTGCAAAAGTTAGCGATTTAGGCGGAATTTCTGATGTCACAGATGGAGTCGATCTTAAAGAAGGAGAGAGCATACCTAAAAATCACCAATTGATAATTCCTAGAGATGACGGAAGAGGATTAATTATAATACAAGACTCAACTTTTGTTCTAGTTAGAGGTGAATATATAATTGAATAAGAACAATATTCACTTCGAAGTAAAAATGACGAGTGAAGTCTCAAAAGATGATGAACTATCATTTCTAGAACTTTTCAATTTTATTTTCAAGGAAGATATGAATAGCTTATGGTTTGATTGGAAATACAGACAAAACATCTATGGTGATTCTATTCACGTATTTGCATATGATGACATAAAATTAATTGGAATAAGATGTTTCTGGAGAAATGATTTAAACAATCAGATTTCTTATCAGCCATGCGACACTGCAGTATTAGAGGAATATCGTAAAATGGGGATATTTTCTCAGATGAGTAAATTAGCTTTAGAAAAGAGCAAAGGCTCGTTTATATATAATTTTCCAAATGAAAATTCTCTTCCTGCTAATTTGAAGTTAGGGTGGCAGATATATAAAAAAAGATACCTTACTTTAAGCCTTAAGGAAAATGATTTGAAAAATGAAGAAGATTATATAGATGAAGAATATTTGAAATGGAGATTTATCGGGAATCCAAACAATAAATACTTTTATTCCAACGGGAAAGGACTTTCTTATTTGCTATTAAAGAGGGAAAATGGCATCTACTATTATTTAGGTAATTTCAATCCAGCATACAATGATCATTTTGAAAGGTCTAGCTTTGGGATGATATTTAAGTATGTAGATGAGAAGACCCTTCTCTATAATATATTTAAAAATAAGAGCGTTACAGTTTACTATGACAACAGATTAGACTCAAAAGCTCTTCCCAACATCCCAATGAATAAAGCAGACTATTTTTAGATGAAGGTGATATTTTGAACAAGAGCAAATTAAAAAAAATGCTAAAAAAACCAATGAATATTATTAATAGAATTTACACTAAGTACGTGTATTTTAGATATCCCAAAAAAGACATGTATGACGTAGATCATTTAATGGGATTAAAAGATAGAGTAATTGTATTTGCACCTCATGTAGATGATGAGACTATTGGTTTGGGGGGTACATTGTTTAAATACAAAGAAAAGTCAGATGAAGTTTATATAGTGTATTTAACAGATGGCAGTGGAGCAACTACTGAACTCAGCGAGAAGGAACTGATAAGTAAAAGAAGAAGTGAAGCACAAACTCTTAAAGAAATTTATGGCATAAAAGAAATTATATTTCTAGATTATAAAGATTCGAAATTAGACTATAGAGATGATAGACTAATTCGTGATTTAAAGGGAGTTATCGAAGATATAAAACCTACTATAATATATACTCCATTTTTAATAGACTCGCATATAGATCATTACAATACTACATTAGCTGTTGTAAATGCCATGGAAAACATAAACACTCTTGACAAAAATAATTTGAAAATACTATGTTATCAGGTAAACAGCCCGATTATGCCTGAATTAATCACAAATATAACAGCTCTTACAAAAGAACAATTTGAAAATAAAAATAGAGTTTTTCGAGTTTTTACATCGCAATGGGCTATGGGTTTTAATGTTTTTATATTGATCGATGAGAGGCAGACAATTTATTACAAGAAGGGTGTAGCAGCTGAGCTATTTGTCAAAGCAGACTTAGATTCACTAAGTATAGCTTCAAAATATCTTATAGAGAATGGATATAATCCTTTAGATTATGTTCAAGTGAGCAGTGAATTTAATTTAATAAAAGCATTTAGACATAACAAAGATAAAAAGAGAGAGTTTAGCAACAAAATTGCAGAGATTCTCTTCGGAAAGGAGGGAGGCTCTGCTAACTAGAGCCATTTAGCTTGAAAGTATTGCATTTGATTAGCGGAGGAGATAGTGGAGGCGCAAAGACTCATATCATATCTTTGTTAAAAGGTTTAAGCAAATCGATAGATGTTAAATTGATATGTTTCATAGAAGACTCTTTTTATCAAGATGCTTTAAAAGAGGGAATAAATATCGAAGTATTTCATCAAGACAAGAGATTTGATTTATCAGTAGTAGATAGGTTGGAAATTGAAATAAATAAAGAAAATTATGATATAATTCATTGCCATGGGGCTAGAGCCAATTTCATAGCTACATTTTTAAAACGTAAAGTTAAAAAACCATTTGTTACTACAATTCATAGTGACTACAAACTGGATTTTAAAGATAATTTTTACAAAAGGCTTGTATATACAAACCTGAATAGAATTAGCTTGAAAAAATTCGATTATTATATTGCTGTTTCAGATACTTTCAGAAATATGCTGATAGATAGAGGATTTAGGCGAGATAAGATTTTTGTGACATATAATGGAATAGATTGCGACAAAGACGAGGAGTTTGTTTCAAAAAAAGAATTTTTAAAAAGATACGATATCGATTATGATGAAGACGATGTATTTATAGGCATTTTAGCTAGATTAGACAAAGTCAAAGACCATATTACATTTGTAAAAGCAGTTAACGAAGTATTAAAGAGTCGAAAAATCAAAGTTCTAATTGCTGGAGAAGGGCCTGAAAAAGAAGAATTAGAAAAGACAATAAAAGAGTATGGAATAGAGAATGATGTTTATTTGTTAGGATATATAAAAGATGCTTATTCTTTTATAAATGCGATTGATATAAACTGTTTGTCCTCTATTAGTGAGAGTTTTCCTTACACTATACTCGAAGGGGCTAAATTTAAGAAGCCTGTGGTCACCACAAATGTAGGTGGCATAAACAAACTTGTGAAAAATGGCGTAAATGGATTTTTGATAGAAGTTGGTGATTATTTAGATTTAGCCGATAAAATACTTTACTTAGCCAATAATAGTGAAGAGAGAACTAAAATGGGTCAAAGGCTGCATGATGATGCTTGTGAAAAGTATTCTTATGATTCTATGGCACATAATCACATAAATATCTACAATCATATTTTGAGCTCTGCTCCAAAGGTATTGATGTCAGGGTATTTTGGATTTGATAATAGCGGAGATGATGCTATACTTAAGGCTATAGTTAATGACTTGCTTGAATATGACGATAGCTTAAGAATCAAAGTTTTATCTAATAATCCAGACAAGACTGAAAATATGTGTGGAGTATTTTCTGCAAATAGATTTAAAATCAGAGAAGTAATTTATTCAATCAAAGAAACAGATTTATTAATAAGTGGTGGAGGGAGTTTACTGCAGGATATAACTTCTACTAGATCTCTTTTGTATTACTTGGCTTTGATGAAATTAGCATTAATATACAAAAAACCTATATTTGTATATGCAAATGGGATTGGGCCAATAAATAAAAAAATAAATAGAGTGCTAACACGAAGCATTTTAAATAAAGTGGACTACATTTCTTTAAGGGATAATTTATCCAAAGAATATCTTGATGAATTAGGTGTAAAAAATAACAACATAAAAGTTACAGCAGATCCTGTGTTCACACTGAAACCATCTGAAGAAAATAAAGTGATGGAGATTTTAAGAAATGAAGGAATACCTTTAGATAAGCCAATTGTAGGCATATCAATCAGAAGATGGAAAGATGATGAAAAAGTACTGATAGAATTAAAGAAAACTATAGATTATTTGATAAGCAAGAAAAAAGTAAATGTCATATTAATACCCATGCATTACAAAGAAGACTTTGATATAAGTAAACGCTTATTAGAATTGACAAATTTTGAAGGATGCTTTATTCTTAAAAATGAATATCCTGTAGAAAATTTATTGGGTATAATTAAAAAAATGGACTTGATTATATCAATGAGATTGCACACTTTAATATATGCGGCTTCTCAAGTGACACCTATGATTGGAATTGTATATGATCCAAAAGTAGAAGGATTCTTGAAAGAACTAGAATATGATTATTATGTGACTGTACGGGATATAAAATCAGAATATTTAATTGAGTATATCGAGAAAATATATACTGATAAACCTGCAATTGTAAACAAAATGTCACAAAAAAGAGAAAACCTAATAAAAATGTCTAAAGAAAATGTCGAATTGGTCTATAGCTTGTTGGGAAGGTGAATTGATGGATAGAGTAAATTTCTTTGGAATACATGTTGAAGATACAACTCTAGAGGATATTAGCAAGGATTTAGAAAATGCATTATTGAACAAGAAAAAAACAATTGTATTTACGCCTAATACTGAAATTGTGATGATGGCTAAGAAAAATGAAAATTTAGTCAGACTCATAAACTCAGCTGATCATGTTATTCCAGATGGAATAGGATTAATCTATGGAGCTAAGATAAAAGGAATTGATTTAAAAGAAAGAGTCACTGGATATGATACCTCTATAAAGCTGCTGGAAATAGCCAATGAACATGGGCTTGGCCTATACTTACTCGGTGGAAAAGACGGAGTAAGCAAAGATGCTTTTGAGAATATATTAAAGAAATATCCCAATATTAGATTATGCGGATATCATCATGGATATTTTAGTGGTTCGCATACAGGCAATGACAATTCTTTAGAGGAAAAAGAAGTGATTGAAGACATAAACAGATCTAAACCTGATATTTTATTTGTTGGATTTGGATTTCCCAAACAAGAAATATGGATAGATAAAAATAAGGATAAGGTTGAAACAACAGTTGTAATAGGCAATGGCGGAGTTATTGATGTGCTATCAGGAAGAGTTAATAGAGCACCTGATGTATTCATCAAATTGAATTTAGAATGGTTTTATAGACTGATTAAAAACCCTTCTAGGATAAAGAGACAAATATATTTACCTATGTTTTTAATAGAGGTAATATTTAATAAAAATGCTATAAATGAGTTAAATTAGGAGGAGATTTTATGAATATTGATCAACTATGCGTAAACACAGTTAGAATGTTAGCTGTAGAAGCTGTAGAAAAAGCAAAATCAGGACACCCTGGGATGCCGTTAGGCGCAGCACCTATGGCATATACTTTATGGGCAAAAGTTATGAATCACAATGGTAAAAATCCATATTGGATAAATAGAGATAGATTTGTTTTATCAGCAGGTCATGGGTCTATGCTACTATACTCATTGCTCCATTTATTTGATTATGGGTTGACTATTGATGATTTAAAAAACTTTAGACAACTTGATAGTCTAACACCTGGGCATCCTGAATACGGACATACAAAAGGTGTAGAGGCAACAACTGGACCATTAGGACAAGGCATATCAATGGCCGTAGGAATGGCAATGGCTGAGGCTCATTTATCTAAAATATTTAATAGAGATAAATACAATGTGATTGATCACTACACATATGTGATAGCTGGAGATGGAGACTTGATGGAAGGTGTAAGCAACGAAGCGTCTTCTTTAGCAGGGACATTGAAATTAGGAAAGCTCATTGTACTTTATGATTCGAATTCCATCTCAATAGAAGGTAGCACTAAGATAGCATTTACAGAAAATGTAAGAAAGAGATATGAGGCATTAGGATGGGAAACACTTTATGTTGAAGACGGAAATGATATAGCAGCTATAGAAAAAGCTATATTACAAGCAAAGAAAAATTTAAGTCAACCTACATTAATTGAGATAAGGACACATATAGGTTATGGCACAGAAAAAGAAGACAGTGCATCTGCACATGGCGAGCCATTAGGAGAACATAACATTGAAGTGCTTAAGAAAAACTTAAATTGGAATTATCAACCATTTGAAGTGCCAGAAGAAGTAAAAAATCATTTGAAAGAAGTGTGCGACAACTTAGCAAACAAAGAAAAAGAATGGAATGAAATGTATAAAAAATATATGGATGATTATCCAGAACTGGCTAAAGAGTTAAAAGCTTGGTTTAACAAAGATATTCCTATTGATTATTTGGATTCAGATGATTTCTGGAGTTTTGAAAAGGATCTATCAACAAGAGAGGCATCGGGAATATTGATTAATAGATTAGCAGATGTAATTCCTAATTTTATAGGTGGCTCTGCAGACTTAGCTCCTTCTACAAAGACATATATGAAAAATAGAAAAGATTTCTCTCACGAAGATTATACGGGCTCCAATATTCATTTTGGAGTAAGAGAACATGCAATGGGAGCTATATTAAACGGGCTTTCATTACATGGAGGAGTTAGGCCATTTGGTGCTACATTCTTTGTTTTCTCTGATTATATGAAACCAGCAATGAGGCTATCATCTATGATGAAACAACCAGTCACTTATGTATTGACTCATGACAGCATTGGAGTAGGAGAAGACGGGCCGACTCATCAACCTATTGAACAATTAACTGTATTCAGAGCACAACCTAATTTTATTGCTTTTAGACCATGCGATGCAAGAGAAACAGCTGCGGGATGGTATACTGCAATAAAATCAACAGAAACACCTGTAGGATTAGTTCTTTCCAGACAAACTCTTCCTTTGCTAAATGGAACTGGTAAAGATGCATTAAAGGGAGGATACATCCTAAGAAAAGAAACAAAAAAACTCAAATTAATATTAATGGCATCAGGTTCTGAAGTGAATTTAATTTACAAAGCAAGCGAATTATTAGAGGAAAAGGGAATTGGAACTAGGGTAGTAAGTATGCCTTCATTTGAACTCTTTGAAATGCAAGAAGATGACTACAAAGAAAAAGTTCTTCCTTCTAATGTAAGAGCAAGAATTGCTGTAGAAGCTGGTTCATCATTAAGCTGGTATAAATACGTTGGGCTAGATGGCAGAGTTATCTCTATAGACAGCTTTGGAGCTTCTGCGCCTGCAGATAAGTTGTTTGATAAGTTTGGGCTCAATATAGAAAATATAGTTGAAAAAGCATTAGAACTAGTAAAATAAAGGGGAGGCCTTTTGGCTTCCTCTATTGATGTAATAAATTTATATTTAATATTTCTAATAATTGTGTTATATTAAATATTCGGAGGATGATTATGAGTATAAAATTAGTTGCCATTGATATGGATGGCACATTGTTAAATGATCATGGAGAGGTAAGCAGTACAACAATAGAGACATTAAAAGCCGCTCAAAAGAAAAATGTAGAGATTGTTATTTCAACAGGAAGAGTTTTAAAGTCAGCTCTATATTTTGGGGAAAAATTAGGGTTAAAGAGTTACACCATAGCTTCAAATGGTTCAATTATAACAGATAGAGATTTAAAGATTATATATAATTCTCCTATAGATAAACAAACAATTAAGACAGTTGTGGAGGTTGCGAAAGAAGAGAATATTTATTTTCATTTTTACAATGAAAATACTTATTTCTCAAATAAATATATAAAAGAAATTGACAAATATTACAATTCATCTAAAGAAAGATTAAAGGGGCAAAACATCAATTTTGTACTCTTCGATGATGTAGATGAAATATTAAATCAAAAAGATATAAATATATATAAATTTTTATTCATTGATGATGATTTAGATAAATTAAATAAAGTAAGAGAAAGATTAGGGAAAATTGGAGGAGTTAATTTATCTAAAAGTGGAATAAATAATATTGAACTAACTAGAAAAAATGTTACAAAAGGCGAGGCATTGCAATATGTTTCCAATTTACTCGGCATTGATAAATCAGAGATCATGTCAATAGGAGATAATGACAACGACATTTCTATGCTAGAAAAAGCTGGTATTTCAGTTGCTATGGGCAATGCAGAAAGAACGATAAAAGAAATTGCTGACTTTGTGACAAAAACAAATAATGAAGATGGAGTAGCATATGCATTTAGAAAATTTATATTAGAATAGGTGATAAAATGGCGTTAAATATAGTGTTAGTTGAGCCAGAAATACCTCAGAATACTGGCAATATATCTAGGACTTGTGCTATAACTAAAACAAGGCTTCATCTTGTGAAACCTCTTGGATTTTCTGTTGACGATAAGCATTTAAAAAGAGCGGGGCTTGATTATTGGGATTTGCTTGAAATATATTACTATGATAGCTTTCAAGAATGCATTGCAAAATACAGCGACTATCCTTTTTATTATTCTACAACTAAAGCAAAAAAAATCTATACAGATTTTAAATATGAAGATGAATCTTTCTTTGTCTTTGGAAAAGAGACAAAGGGGTTGCCAGAGGATTTAATATATAAAAATATAGATAAAGCAATAAGAATACCCATGAGGGGCGACTTAAAAAGGTCACTAAATTTATCTAATTCAGTAAATATAATTTTGTATGAAGCGCTAAGACAGTTAGGTTTTCCTGGATTGGTGTAGAATAAAACTAAAAAAAGGAGGATACAAAAATTATGAGTTTAATGATCCCTGTCCTTGGGGGATTGGGAATGTTTCTTTATGGCATGACTATTATGGGTAGCGGATTAGAAAAAGCTGCTGGAAACAGACTTAAATCTATAATAGAAGCATTGACTACCAATAGACTCATGGGAGTTTTAGTCGGTACAGTAGTAACTATGATAATTCAGAGCAGTAGTGCTACTACAGTAATGGTAATAGGTTTTGTAAATGCTGGACTTATGACACTTCCGCAAGCTGTTGGAGTTATAATGGGTGCGAATATTGGGACAACAGTAACAGCTCAATTAATAGCTTTTGACTTATCTGATATAGCTCCAATCGCAGTAGCTTTAGGAGTCGCAATCTGGTTGATAGCAAAAAACAAAAATGCAAAATCATACGCTGAAATATTGATTGGTTTTGGAATACTTTTTATTGGAATGGGTATGATGAGTAGTGGGCTAAAACCATTAGCTGAATTACCTGCATTCACTAGAATAATAACTAGTTTAAACAATCCAATACTTGGCATGCTAGTAGGGTTAGGCATAACTACATTAGTACAGAGCAGTTCCGCATCCATTGGGTTGTTAGAAGCTTTAGCAAAAGAAGGTTTGGTTACGATAGGGATATCATTGCCAATTCTTTTTGGAAGTAATATTGGGACAACAACAACAGCATTAATATCAAGTGTTGGTGCTAATAAGACAGCTAAGAGAGCTGCTGTAATTCACTTCCTATTCAATGTTGTTGGAACGATTCTATTTATGAGCTTGTTGAGCTACCCTATCAAAAAATTAGTTGTGTACATATCGCCTAATGATGTTACAAGACAAATAGCTAATGCACATACGTTTTTTAATGTCATCAATGTAATGGCCTTGCTGCCGTTTGCGAATTTATTGGTAAAAGCAGCTGAAAAGTTAGTTCCTGGCGGAGATGAAGTCGAAGTAGCTGAGGCTATATACTTAGATAAACGTATCATACAAACACCTTCAATAGCATTGGCACAAGCAAAAAAAGAGACTTTAAGAATGGGAGAATTAGTTCAGGACAACCTTTCTGCATGTCAGAGAGTAATAATAGAAGATAAAATTGATGATGTAGATTCTATTCTTGAGAAGGAACAAATAATCAATAAGATTCAAAGAGAAATAACCGAGTATCTAGTTGCACTTTCTAATGCTCCACTTTCAGATGAGCAACATACTGATATAAATGCAATGCTTTATGTAATTGGAGACATTGAAAGAGTAGGAGACCACGTTGAAAATATAACAGAACAAGCGCTATTCAAATATGAAAATAACATTTATTTCACCCCGGAAGCAGTAAAAGAACTTACTGAAATGTTTGAGCTCTGCAAGAAAGTATTCGACACTGCCATGTTGTCGTATAAAGATATAGATGAAAACTTGGCTAGACAAGTTTTAGCCTTAGAGGATGAGGTAGATAGACTTGAAAAACAAAACAGAGCCAATCACATTGAGAGACTCAATCAAATGCTGTGTAGTACCGGTGCAGGAGTAGTATTTTTAGATGTAATAAGCAATTTGGAAAGAGTGTCTGATCACTCAAGAAATATTGCGATGTACGTATTAGATAAATTTAAAGAATAATTAATATTAAATAATTTTATATTGAAATATTTAATATTGTAAGTTATAATTAAAGCAAAGATAAGTTGTTAATTTAGTAACAAAATTAAATAATTTCGTTTCTGGATGATTATTGCAGGAGAGACCGTTAAGGCGCCGAAGGAGTAATTATTTAAGCTAGCCACTTAAATACGAACCTCTCAGGCAAAAGTACCGTAATATGACAGAACTCTGGAAAGTGACATTACACCGAAGGAGCAATCTCTAATAGAGAGAATCTCTCAGGTCAATAAACAGAGTAAGTAGGCAGGCAGTCTATTTATTCTGTTTTTTTGTAGGTTTATGTTTTAAATATAAATTAGGGGGTTAAGTTATGCTATATGATGTTGTAATAATTGGAGCAGGACCCGCAGGGTTATCCGCAGGTTTATATGCTGCTAGAGCAAGGTTAAACACTTTAATTATCGAAAAAGATGCGGTTGGAGGACAGATTGTCACCACTGAAGAAGTGGCTAATTATCCCGGATCAATCGAAAATGCAACAGGGCCATCTTTGGTAGCTAGGATGGTAGAACAAGCAGAAGAATTTGGAGCAAAAAGAACATCTGATACTATCAAAAGTGTTGATTTTTCAGGGAAGATTAAGGTTCTTAAAGGTGAGAAGGCGGATTACCAAGCTAAGACAGTCATAATTGCTACTGGAGCAACCCCTAAGAAAATCGGTTGCCCAGGGGAAAAGGAGTTAACTGGCAGAGGAGTTTCGTATTGTGCTACTTGCGACGCTGCATTCTTTGAAGATTTAGAAGTATTTGTAGTTGGTGGTGGAGATTCTGCAGTTGAGGAAGCAATGTATCTAACCAAATTTGCTAGAAAAGTTACTATTATTCATAGAAGAGATTCCTTAAGAGCAGCAAAATCAATTCAAGAGAAAGCATTTGCAAACGAAAAACTTCATTTCATGTGGGATAGCGTTATTACTGAATTAAAAGGTGATGAACTTCTAGAATCGATGGTAGTAAAGAATCTTAAAACAGGTGAAGAAAAAGAGATATTTGCTGATGAAAATGATGGGACATTCGGAGTTTTTGTGTTCATAGGTTACGATCCAGCCACACAATTGTTCGAAGGTATCGTTAACATGGATAAGGGCTATATAATAACAGACGATAAAATGGCAACAAATATTCCAGGAGTATTTGCTGCTGGCGATAATAGAGTAAAACCGTTGAGACAAGTTGTAACAGCAACATCAGACGGCGCAATAGCTGCTACACAAGCAGAGAAATATATAGAAGAAAATATTTTTGAATAAAAGGAGGAGTAGTAATGATCGAATTAAACAAAGATAATTTTGAAGAAGAAGTTTTGAAAGCTGAAGGTACAGTATTAGTAGATTTTTGGAGTCCATCTTGTGAACCTTGCAAGGCATTGATGCCATTTGTTCATGGCTTGGAAGAAAAATATGGCGATAAAATCAAATTTACTTCTTTAGACATAACAAAAGCTAGAAGAGTAGCAATAGGACAAAAAGTTTTAGGATTGCCAGTAATTGCTATATACCAAAATGGCGAGAGAATAGATTCAGTTGTGGGAGACGAAGCAACAGAAAAAAGTGTTGAAGAATTAATTAAAAAATATTATTAAGCCTCTAACTCTAACGAGTTTAGGATATATGTAAATATTTAAGGGAGGTGAAGTAAATGCGTCTAGAATTAGGTAATGTCCTAATTAAAGATGTACAATTTGGCGATACAACTAAACTTGAAGAAGGTGTGCTTTCAATAAATAAGCAAGAGTTAATAGACATATTAATGGAAGATGAACATTTAAAGAAAGTTGAAGTTGATATTGCTAAACCAGGAGAAAAAGTAAGAATTACACCTGTAAAAGACGTCATTGAACCAAGGGTAAAAGTTGAAGGTCCTGGAGGAGTATTCCCTGGGATTCTATCAAAGGTAGATATGGTCGGATCAGGGAAAACAAATGTATTAAAAGGCTGCGCAGTAATGACAACAGGAAAAATTGTTGGATTCCAAGAAGGAATTGTAGATATGTCAGGACCTGGTGCTGATTACACTCCTTTCTCAAAACTAATAAATATCGTGTTGGTTTGCGATCCAGTAGATGGGTTAAAACAACATGAACATGAGAAAGCTGTTAGATTAGCAGGATTTAAAGCCGCTAAATATCTCGGAGAAACTGCAAGAAACGTCATTCCAGACGAAGTAAAAGTATACGAAGTTGATACGCTTACAGAGGGATTGAAGAAGTATCCAAATTTACCAAAAGTAGGATATGTACAAATGCTTCAAACTCAAGGATTACTACATGACACATATGTATATGGCGTAGATGCAAAGCAAATAATACCAACTATAATGTATCCAACAGAGTCTATGGATGGAGCAATAGTTAGTGGAAACTGTGTTTCAGCGTGCGATAAAAACACAACTTATCATCACTTGAACAATCCAGTGATTGAGGATTTACTAAAAGTGCATGGTAAAGAATTAAATTTTGTAGGTGTTATAATAACTAACGAAAATGTATATTTAGCTGACAAAGAAAGATCTTCGAATATGACAGCAAAATTAGCAGAGTTTCTTGGATTGGATGCAGTTATAATATCACAAGAAGGATTTGGAAATCCTGATACTGACTTGATTATGAACTGCAAAAAGATTGAAGCTAAAGGAATAAAAACAGTAATCATTACAGATGAATATGCTGGAAGAGATGGCGCAAGCCAGTCATTAGCTGATGCTGATAAAGCTGCAGATGCAGTTGTTACAGCAGGAAATGCAAACCAAGTAATAACCCTCCCTCCAATGGATAAGGTTATTGGTTCATTAGAATATGTTGACATCATAGCTGGTGGATTTAATGGTAGTTTAGCTGAAGATGGCACTATTACCGTTGAAATTCAAGCGATAACTGGCGCAACAAATGAAATAGGATTCAGTAATTTAACTGCAAGAACATATTAGAATTAAAAAGTATTGAAATAAGGAAAGGAAGTGGAAAAATGTCAATCTTTGATGAAAATTCAAAAGTTATCATCATTGGTGATAGGGACGGAATCCCTGGACCAGCGATTGAAGAATGTATAAAAACCACTCCTGCAGAAGTAATTTTTTCAGCAACAGAGTGCTTTGTCTGAACGGCTGCAGGAGCAATGGACTTGGAAAATCAAAAGAGAGTTAAGGAACTAGCTGAAAAATATGGCCCAGAAAACACAATAGTTGTTTTAGGTGGCGCTGAAGCTGAAGCAGCAGGTTTGGCTGCAGAAACAGTAACAGCTGGAGATCCAACTTATGCAGGTCCATTAGCAGGAGTCTCGTTGGGACTCAAAGTTTATCATGCAGTAGAACCAGAATTTAAAGAGTCAGTAGATCCAGAAGTATACGACGAACAAATCGGTATGATGGAAATGGTTTTAGATGTTGACTCTATAATTGAAGAAGTAAAAAGTATGAGGGAGCAGTATTCAAAATATTAATTCTCCAACTAAATTTAGGAGAGGAGGGAAACAAATGGGGAAAATAAGAATAGTACACTATCTAAATCAATTCTTTGCAGGAATTGGTGGAGAAGAAAAAGCTGATTTCAAACCAGAGGTCAGAGAAGGAGTAGTAGGCCCTGGTATGGCTTTACAAGCTGGTTTTAAAGATGAGGCTGAAATAGTTGCTACAGTTATATGTGGAGATAGTTATTTTAATGAAAACATAGAAGAAGCTAAAGCAAAAGTGCTTGAGCTTGTTAAACAATACAATCCTGATTTGTTCATTGCTGGACCAGCATTCAATGCAGGTAGATATGGGGTAGCTTGTGGTGCTATAACAGAAGCAGTACAAAACGAGCTAAATATTCCAGCTTTAACAGCAATGTATGAAGAAAACCCAGGCGTTGATTTGTACAGAAAATCAATCTACATTATTCCTACAAAAGACAGCGCTGTGGGAATGAGAGATGCAGTTTCAAAGATAGTTCCATTTGCTTTGAAATTAGCAAAAGGTGAAAAGATAGGCTCTCCTGAAGAAGAAGGGTATATCAAGAGAGGAATTAGAGTAAATTATTTTGCAGATAAAAGAGGTTCACAAAGAGCTGTTGAAATGTTGATCAAAAAAATAAATGGAGAGAAATATGAAACTGAGTATCCAATGCCAGATTTCGATAGAGTAACTCCAAATCCAGCCATAAAAGATATCACTAAAGCTAAAATTGCTCTTGTAACATCTGGCGGTATAGTACCAAAGGGAAACCCAGATCATATAGAATCTAGTTCTGCTTCAAAGTATGGTAAATACGATATAGAAGGCTTAATGGATTTAACTGCTGATACATTCCAAACTGCACATGGTGGGTATGACCCAGTATATGCGAACGAAGATGCTGACAGGGTATTGCCAGTTGATGTATTAAGAGATCTTGAAAAAGAAGGCAAGATTGGCAAACTTCACAGATATTATTATTCAACAGTAGGAAATGGAACATCTGTAGCAAATGCTAAAAAATTTGCAAGTGAAATTGCAAAAGAATTGGTAGCTGATGGGGTTGACGCAGTTATACTAACTTCCACCTGAGGCACCTGTACTCGTTGCGGTGCAACGATGGTAAAAGAAATTGAAAGAGCGGGACTACCAGTAGTTCATATTTGTACTGTAGTACCTATTTCATTGACAGTTGGCGCAAATAGAATAGTTCCAGCAATTGCTATACCTCATCCACTTGGGAATCCACAATTAGGCCCAGAAGAAGAGAAAGCATTAAGAAGGAAGTTAGTAGAAAAAGCATTAAAGGCTTTAACTACTGAAGTATCAGATCAAACTGTATTTGAAGATTAAAACAAAATAGTATTTTAGAGATTGGGTGATTAATATCACCCTTTTCTAAAATATAGAGAATTTTTGGGGGTGACTCATTTGAGTAATGCTGTTATTAAAGGTGCAAGCTATATATTGGTACATGCACCAGATATGGTTGTTCACAATGGAACAACACAAACCACAGAGAAAATATTGAATCCAAATTCAGAGTATCTTAAAAATTTAAGAAATAGTTTAAGGACTTTTGAAGAAGCAGTTAAATATTTACCAAATCAAGTATACATCGGCAATAAAACACCTGAGGACTTAAAAATTATTCCTCAACCATGGGTAGAAAAACCTATTGAAGATGCAACAAGAGATGGAAAATTTGGAGAAATTATGCCAGAAGATGAGTTTATTGGCTTAATGAAGATTGTAGATGTTTTTGACTTAGTTAAATTATCTAAAGAATTTACAAAGACAGCTAAAGAAAAACTTTCAAATCACCCATTGATTAGCGATGAATTAGTAGCAAGACTTAAAGATGGAGAAGAATTTGAGGACATCAACAAACTAATTAATGAGCAAGAGGCAGAGCCGATTTATCTTGACAATAACATAGTCGGATGCGTAAAAAGAGCCCATGACATTGACCAAAATTTAAGCGCGCATGTTATTTTTGAGAACCTAGTTTCAAAAGCATCTGCGGTTTTGGCAGCTCTTCATTTAATTGACAAGACAAAGATAGATCCTAATGATATAGAATATGTCATAGAATGTTCTGAAGAAGCTTGTGGCGATATGAACCAAAGAGGTGGAGGAAATTTTGCAAAAGCAATTGCAGAATTTGCAGGATTAAACAATGCTTCAGGTTCTGATATTAGAGGATTCTGTGCTGCACCAACTCATGCATTGATTTCAGCTGCATCTTTAGTTGGAGCAAAGACTTTTAAGAATGTTTTAATAGTATCAGGTGGTTCAACTGCAAAATTAGGTATGAATGGTAAAGATCATGTTAAAAAAGGTTTGCCAATATTAGAAGATGTAGTAGGTGGTTTCGCTGTATTAGTAAGCGAAAATGATGGAGTAAGCCCAATTTTAAGGAATGATTTAGTAGGCAGACATACAGTTGGAACTGGTTCATCACCTCAAGCTGTAATAACATCATTAGTTACTGCACCACTAGACAGAGGAAATTTAAAGATTACTGATATTGATAAATACTCTGTTGAAATGCAAAACCCTGATATTACTAAACCTGCAGGAGCTGGAGATGTTCCTAATGCTAACTACAAAATGATAGCAGCTTTAGGAGTAAAAAGAGGAGAGCTCGATAGAACTCAGATAAATGAATTTATTGAAAAACACGGAATGGAAGGTTGGGCACCAACTCAAGGACATATTCCTTCAGGAGTTCCATATGTTGGATTTGCAATAGATGATATTAAATCAGGAAAAGTAAATAAAGCGATGATTATTGGAAAAGGAAGTTTGTTCTTAGGGAGAATGACAAACTTATTTGATGGAGTATCAATAGTAATAGAAAAGAACGATGGTAGAAAAGAAGAAAGCAAAGGTATTTCAGAAGAAGAAATAAGAAGCTTTGTAGCGGAAGCAATGAGAGACTTTGCAGCACACCTTTTAGAAGAATAGGGGTGATTATGTGCAATCAGAAAACATCAAAAAAACAGTAGCAAAAATATTTAATGATATTGCTGATACTCTTGAAACAGGACAATATGGAGAAAAGATCAGAGTCGGTATAACCACTTTAGGTAGTGAGCATGGCATCTTAAACGTCGTAAATGGCGCAGAACTTGCTCAAAAAAGAAATAGCTCTATTGAAGTTGTATTAATAGGGCCGAAAGTTGAATCTGACTTAACCCAAGTTATAGTTGAAAATGAAGAAGAAGGATATAAAAAGATGGAGGAAATGCTCGACAACGGAGAAATAAGTTCCTGCGTCACCATGCATTACAGTTTTCCAATTGGAGTATCGACTGTTGGACGCGTTATAACTCCTGGAAAGGGCAAAGAGATATTTATAGCTACAACAACTGGAACATCTTCCTCAAACAGAGTAGAAGCAATGGTCAAAAATGGTATTTATGGAATTATTTCAGCTAAAGCTATGGGAGTTAAGAATCCAACAGTAGGGATCCTCAATGTTGATGGGGCAAGACAAGTGGAAAGAATTTTCAAAGAGTTGATCTCTAATGGATATGGCATAAACTTAACTGAGTCAACCAGAGCTGATGGTGGATGTGTAATGAGAGGAAATGATTTATTAGCTGGTACACCGGATGTCATGGTTACTGACACACTAACAGGCAACATATTAATGAAAGTTTTTTCTTCATATACAACAGGTGGTAGCTATGAGGCATTAGGTTATGGTTATGGACCTGGCATTGGTGAAGACTATAATAGGCTTGTATTAATCATATCAAGAGCATCAGGTTCGCCTGTAATTGCTAACGCAATAAGCTACGCAGCGGATTTAGTAAAAGGAAGAGTATTTGAAATAGCAAAAAATGAGTTTGAAAATGCAAATAAAGCCAATTTAAAAGAAGTATTAAAATCTTTAAATAAAGAATCAGTTAAGAAAGAAGATAAGAAAGAAGTTAAAATGCCAGAAAAAGAGGTTGTTACGGGCACTATAGATGGAATAGACATCATGGAACTTGATGAAGCAGTAAGCGTACTTTGGGAAAATCAAATATATGCTGAATCAGGGATGGGTTGTACTGGACCAATAGTAATGGTAAATGAGAGAAATTTAAAAGAAGCTATAAATGTATTAGCTAAAGCTGGATATAATGTAAAAAAAGCTGAAGATTGCTAAAAACTTAAGGTTATCAACCTTAAGTTTTTTTGTTTATGTTTGAATAATTTGATATAATAGAAGCATACAAGAGGAGGGGAAGTAATTGAAACTTAATTATGAGTTAACTTTAGAGCAAAGCCAAAAATTAATAATGACTCCTGAATTAAGGCAAGCAATTCAATTGCTTCAATATACTAGTTTAGAATTGCAGGAATATATACTGAGGGAAATAGAAGAAAACCCACTGTTAGAGCTTGAAGATTCAATTGAAGAGCCTCAAGACATTATAGATGGATTTGATGAAATCGACTGGAAAGAATATATTGAAAATTACGACGATATAAGTTATAAAGAGGAAATAGACAAGGACGTAAAGTCTATTACATTTGAAAATTTTTTCATGCCTTCCCAAACTCTTAAAGAATATCTATTAGAACAATTATCGATGGTTAGCGTTGGACAGAGGGAATATAAGATTGCTGAATACATTATTCAAAATATAGATAGCAACGGATATTTAACAGCAAGCACTTTAGAGATAGCAGAAGCATTGAATGTTTCAGAGCATGAAGTTGAGGTTATGCTTGGCATAGTACAGACATTTGAACCTGAGGGAGTAGGAGCAAGAAATTTAAAAGAATGTTTACTACTTCAATTGAGAGATAGAAAGGATTCATTGATAATTAATATAGTTGAAAATTATTTAGAAGATATTGCATTAAATAAATTGTCTAAAATTGCCACAGAGCTAAACATAGAAGTGGAGGAAGTCCAAAAGTATGCAGATGAAATAAAATTACTTGAACCAAAGCCAGGAAGATCTTTTGGTGGAGACAATAAAGAAGTAAAATATATTATTCCTGATGCAAAAGTAGAAAAAATAGATGGTGAATATGTAGTTATTATAAATGAAATAGCAGTTCCAAAGTTAAATATAAACAGCTTTTACAAGGGACTCATTAAAAATTCGGACGAGGCGACGAGCCAATTTTTACAAGAAAAATTAAATTCTGCTGTTTGGATTATAAAAAGCATTGAACAAAGGAAACAAACATTATATAAAGTAATAGATTCTATAGTAAAATTTCAAATTGATTTTTTTGAAAAAGGAGGAGGCTATTTAAAGCCTCTAACTTTAAAAGATGTCGCAGATGACATTAAAATGCATGAGTCAACAGTTTCCAGAGCTACAAATGGCAAATACATACAGACAGCAAAGGGAATTTATGAATTAAAGTATTTTTTCTCACAAGCCATAAAAGCAAATGAAGGATTAATTTCATCTGATACTGTTAAAAATACTATAAGAGAAATCATAGACAAAGAAGATTCCAAGAAACCAATGAGCGACCAGCAAATAGCTGATAAATTGGAGCAAATGGGTATTTCTATATCAAGGAGAACGGTTGCAAAATATAGAGAAGAATTAAGCATTCCATCATCGAAATTGAGAAAAAGATTTTAATTTGTAATATCTTGATATATTTGCAATTGTTGGGTATAATATGTATGTAAATTTTTTAAAAATGGCGGGACAAAATATTAAACCTAGGGACAAATGATGCCCAAACGTGGAGGTGGTCCCATTAGATACTTTTGATATGATGAAGACAATAGTTCCTGAAGCCTTAGAATTATTTGAAAAAAGGTACATGATTCTTAGAGAAATCAAAAATAATCAGCCAATAGGTAGAAGAATGTTGTCAATGAAGTTGGGAATGACAGAAAGGAATATAAGGACAGAAGTCGAAAAATTAGTTGAACAAAATTTATTAGACATAAAAAATATGGGTATGTATGTTACAGATGAGGGTGAAAATGTATTAAATGAGCTCTCTGATTTATTTAAAAAAATAATGATAAAGCCTGAACTTTCAAAAGAAGTATCGATCATTTTGGGTGTAAGAGATTGCTATGTTGTCAGTGGGAATTCATCTATAAGTGAATTCACACTAAAAGACCTTGCCAAGACTGCCTCTGATTTGTTAGTTAGTTATCTAGCACCAAGTTCGATTGTTGGTGTTACTGGAGGACATACAATGTTAGCAGTTGCAGAGCAAGCTTTTTCTAAGAAAGAATTTAAAGATGTGACTGTTGTACCCGCAAGAGGAGGCTTGGGAACTGATTTAAAAACCCAGGCTAATACAGTCGCTTCAAGACTTGCACACAATATTGGAGCTAATTATAAACTTCTATACATCCCAGATAGTTTAGGACAAGACGTAAACAAGCTAGCAAATAAGAACAAAGAAATAAAGGATACTCTTGATTTAATCGAGATGATTGACATCTTTGTATTTGGAATTGGGAGAGCAGACATTATGGCTAAGAGAAGAAATTTGCCTGAAGAAAAGATACAATTTTTAGAAAATCAGCAAGCAGTAGCTGAAGCGTTTGGACATTTTTTCAATATAGCAGGCGATGACATTTTAGAGTATGGATCAGCGGGATTGTCTTTAAAGAAGTATTTAAAGATAGATAAAGTTATAGGTGTAGCGGGTGGTGAAGAAAAGGCTGAAGCTATTATGGCTATTTCATCACTCAGGAAAGATATCACTTTAGTGATTGACGAAGCAGTAGCAAAAAAAATAATTTTAAATAATTTTTAAGGAGGAGTTTATATGGCATTAAAAGTAGGTTTAAGTGGATTTGGCAGAATTGGTAGAGATGTAACTAGAGCATGGGCAGAAAGTAACACAGACTCTTTTGACATCGTTGCAATTAATGAAATAGGTGGTTCTATCGAGCAAATGGCTCATCTTTTCAAATATGATAGCATTTATGGTAAGTTTAACGGCACTGTTGAAACTTATGATGAAGGTATTATAATCAATGGCAAAAAGATAAAAGTTGTTGCAGAAAAGGATCCTTCAAAATTGCCATGGGGTGAACTAGGCGTAGATGTGGCTATTGATTCAACTGGAGTATTCAAGAAAAGAGAAGATTTCGAGAAACATTTACAAGCTGGAGCAAAGAAATTAGTAATAACTGCACCAACTGAAGGAGAAGATATTACAATTGTTTTGGGAGTAAACGATGATAAATACGATCCTGAGAAACACAATATTATTTCAAATGCTTCATGTACAACAAACTGCTTAGCACCAATAGCAAAAGTTGTTTTAAACAACTTGGGAATTAAAAAAGGATTGATGACAACAGTTCATGCATACACAAATGATCAACAAGTTCATGACAAATTCCACAAAGACCCAAGAAGAGCAAGAGCAGCAGCAGAAAATATAATACCAACTACTACTGGAGCTGCAAAAGCAGTTGCGTTGGTTCTACCAGAATTAAAGGGTAAATTAAACGGATTTTCTGTAAGAGTTCCAGTACCTACAGTATCCTTAGTGGATGTTGTTTTCGAAGTTGAAAAACCAACTACTGCTGAAGAAGTTAACAAATTATTAAAACAAGCTAGCGAAAATGAGCTAAAGGGAATTCTTGGATACACTGATGAATTGCTTGTATCGAGAGATTTCTTGAAAGATAAGAGATCATCCATTGTTGATGCCGATTCAACAATGGTAATAGACAATATGGTAAAAATAGTATCTTGGTATGACAACGAGTGGGGTTATTCCAATAGAGTAGTTGATTTGGTTAGCATGATAGCATCAAGATGGTAAAAAAGGTCGGGTCTAATGACCCGACTTATCCATTAAAAAATCATTTTGGAGGTGCATATTTTGAAAAGAAAAAAAACTCTTAGGGATTTAGATGTAAATGGCAAGAGAGTCTTAGTCAGAGTGGATTATAATGTACCGATGGACGAAAACTTAAATATCACAGATGATATTAGGATTACGAGCTCTTTGCCAACAATTAATTATTTATTAGAAAACAATGCCAAAGTGATATTAATGTCTCATTTAGGAAGACCTAAGGGTGAGCCTAATAAAAAATATTCCCTTGAACCAGTAGCGAAACGATTGTCAGAATTATTGAATAAAGAAGTAATATTTGCTGATGATGATAGAGTGGTTTCAGATAAAGTAAGAGAAATGGCAAATAACATGAAACCTGGAGATGTTATGTTGCTTCAAAACACAAGGTTTAGGAAAGAAGAAGAAGAGAACGGTGAAGAATTTGCAAAGGAATTAGCTAGTCTTGGCGATTTGTTTGTAAATGATGCTTTTGGAACATCTCATAGAGCTCATGCTTCAAACGTTGGAGTTTCAAAGTATTTACCATCTGCTTTAGGATTTTTAGTTGAAAAAGAAGTAAGCGTAATGGGTAAGGCGCTTGAAAATCCAGACAGACCTTTTGTTGCAATATTGGGTGGTGCTAAAGTATCGGATAAAATTGGTGTTATTGAAAACTTACTAACTAAAGTAGATGCAATAATCATTGGCGGTGGAATGGCATTTACATTCTTAAAAGCTAAGGGATATGAAGTTGGGAAATCTCTATTAGAAGAAGATAAAATAGAATTGGCAAAAGAAATACTAAACAAGGCTATTGAGAAAGATGTGGCTATAGCATTGCCAGTAGATGTAGTCGTAGCCAAAGAATTTAAGAACGATACAGAATTTAAAACTGTTCCAATAGATAAAATACCTGAAGATATGATGGGCTTAGATATAGGTGAAGAAACTGTTGAGTTATTTGAAAACATAATAAAAGAAGCAAAAACTGTAATTTGGAATGGGCCAATGGGCGTGTTTGAAATGGATAATTTCAGTAAAGGAACCTTTGAAATCGCTAGAGCATTAGCAAATACTGATGCAATTACGATTGTCGGAGGAGGAGACTCTGCTAGTGCAGTCGAAAAAGCAGGATTAGCTGACAAAATGACACATATATCTACAGGAGGAGGAGCTTCACTAGAATTTTTAGAGGGCAAAGTTTTGCCTGGAATAGAAGCTATAAGCGATCTAGAATAGAAAGAAAGGGGTAACAATTTTGAGAAAGCCTATTATAGCAGGTAATTGGAAGATGAATAACACAATAAAGCAAGGCGAAGCCTTGGTTAGAGACATATTGGATAAAGATCTGAGAAATGATGTTGAAGTTGTTATTTGCGTACCTTTCACTTTTTTAGATAGAGCAAGTGAACTAGTTACAGGTACTAAAATAAAATTGGGAGCTCAAAATATGCACTGGGAAGAAAAAGGTGCATACACAGGAGAAATATCGCCTATAATGTTAAATGAGCTTAATGTGGATTATGTAATAATCGGGCACTCTGAAAGAAGACAATATTTTAATGAAACAGATGAAACCGTAAATAAAAAAGTTAAATCAGCACTAAATCACAATTTGACACCTATTGTATGTGTTGGTGAGAGCTTAGAAGAAAGAGAAAATGGCGAATACAAAAAATTGATAGAAAGCCAAGTAACAAAGGCTTTTGAAGGAATATCAAAGGAAGATGCAGTTAAAACTGTAATTGCCTATGAACCAATATGGGCTATTGGAACCGGTAGAACTGCAACAAGCGAACAAGCTGAAGAAATATGTTCTTTAATCAGATCGATATTGGGGAAATTATATGATGGAGATACTAAAGATCTGATAAGAGTTCTCTATGGTGGTAGTGTAAAACCAGATAATATAATAGAATTAATGCTTATGGAGAATATCGACGGCGCTTTAGTCGGTGGAGCAAGTCTAAAGGCTAATGATTTTGTTCAGCTTGTCAACTATTAGTTGGAGGAATATTATGTCAAGAAAACCAGTAATGCTTATGATACTAGACGGATTTGGTCTAGGTAAAGAATACGAAGGAAATGCAGTGTATTTAGCAAACAAACCAAATTATGATAAAATAGTAGCAAAATATCCACATAGCAGTCTTCATGCAAGTGGGCTTTATGTGGGATTACCTGAAGGACAAATGGGTAATTCTGAAGTTGGACATTTAAATATTGGCTCAGGCAGAATAGTTTATCAAGAGCTAACTAGAATAACAAAAGAGATAAATGAAGGTAACTTTTTTAAAAAAGAAGAATTTTTAAATGCAATTTCTCATGCAAGAAAACATGGTTCGAAATTGCACTTAATTGGTTTGGTTTCGGACGGTGGAGTTCATAGTCACAACACTCACCTCTACGCTTTACTCGAATTGATGAAACAGCAAAACTTTAATGATGTTTATATACATGCCATACTCGACGGAAGAGATGTTCCACCGACCATAGGCAGTAAACATTTAAAAGAACTTGAAGATAAGATTAAAGAAATCGGAGTAGGCAAGATTGCGTCAGTTTCAGGCAGATACTATGCTATGGATAGAGATAAGAGATGGGACAGAGTAAAATTAGCATATGATGCTATTAGCCTAGGTATAGGCAGAACAATGTCAAATCCAATAGATGCAGTGGAAGAGTCATATAAAGAAGGGGTAAATGATGAGTTCATTTTACCTACAGTTATAATAGAAAATGACAAGCCAATAGCAACTATTGAAGATAATGACTCTATTATATTTTTCAACTTTAGGCCTGATAGAGCTAGAGAGTTGACGAGAGCTATTATAGATGATGAATTTACAGGTTTTGAAAGACCTCTAAGGAAGAATTTATACTATGTAACAATGACAGAGTATGACAAGACAATACCACATGTTCATGTGGCATATAAGACTGACAATCTAGTAAATACTCTTGGTGAAACAGTGAGCAAATTAGGTTTAAATCAATTGAGAATAGCTGAAACTGAAAAATATGCTCATGTGACTTTCTTTTTCAATGGTGGTAGAGAAGTGCCATTTGAAAACGAAGACAGAGTGCTAATACCATCGCCGAAAGTTGCAACTTATGATTTAAAACCTGAAATGAGTGCCTATGAAGTAAAAGATGAAGTCATAACTAGAATTAAATCTGGAAAATACGATTTAATTATATTAAATTTTGCAAATCCTGACATGGTAGGTCATACAGGAGTAATCCCAGCGGCTGTTAAAGCAATTGAAACAATAGACGAGTGTATGGGAGAAATACTGGATGTTATGTATGAAGTTGGAGGAGAAGTACTAGTTACAGCAGATCATGGCAATTCCGAATATATGCTTGATGAAGTAACAAAAACACCAGTAACATCACATACTTCAAATAAGGTCCCATTTATACTAGTAAGCGACAGAGATGCCTCTTTAAAAGATGGTATATTGGCTGATATAGCACCAACTATATTGTATATGCTTGGCATAGAAAAGCCAAAGGAAATGACAGGAGAATCATTGATTATAGAAAAATAATAGAAGGAATAGGAGTGGTAAGAAATGAGTATGATAGTTGATGTTTATGCTAGAGAAGTCCTTGATTCTAGAGGAAATCCTACAGTAGAAGTTGAAGTTTACACAGAGAATTCATTTGGTAGTGCAATAGTTCCATCTGGAGCTTCAACAGGTATTTATGAAGCTGTTGAATTAAGGGATGATGATAAATCTAGATATTTAGGTAAAGGCGTATTGAAAGCAGTCGAAAATGTAAATGAAATAATCGCTGAAGAGTTAATAGGAATGGACGTATTTGACCAAGTTCTTATTGATAAAACTATGATAGAATTAGATGGTACTGACAATAAAGGCAAGCTAGGTGCTAACGCCATACTTGCAGTATCTATAGCCGTTGCAAAGGCAGCAGCTAATGAACTAGGTTTACCACTTTATAGATATATTGGTGGAGTTAATGCAAAAACTCTTCCTGTACCAATGATGAATATACTAAATGGTGGACAACATGCTGATAACAATGTTGATATCCAAGAGTTTATGGTAATGCCAGTTGGAGCAAAAGACTTTAAAGAAGCATTGAGAATGGGCGCAGAAGTGTTTCACAATCTTAAAGCTGTATTAAAAGCAAAGGGATTAAGTACTTCAGTCGGTGATGAAGGAGGATTTGCTCCTAATTTGTCAAGCAATGAAGAAGCACTTAAAACAATAGTAGAAGCAATAGAAAAAGCTGGGTATGTTCCTGGGAAAGATGTCATGCTTGCGATTGATGTAGCATCTTCGGGGCTTTATGATGAAGACAAAAAAACTTATACATTAAAAGGTGAAGGAAAAGTATTCAATTCAAAAGAAATGATTGATTACTACGAATATCTTTTGGATAAGTATCCTATTATTTCTATAGAAGATGGACTAGCAGAAGATGACTGGGATGGATGGAAGTTAATGACCGAAAGGTTAGGCAAGAGAGTCCAAATTGTTGGAGATGACTTATTTGTTACAAATACAAAGAGACTCGAAAAAGGAATTGAATTAGGAGTAGCTAATTCAATATTAATTAAATTAAATCAAATAGGCACTATAACTGAAACCTTAGATGCTATTGAACTAGCAAAAACACATGGATATACAGCAATAGTATCACATAGATCAGGAGAGTCTGAAGATTCAACAATTGCTGATTTAGCAGTAGCAACTAATGCAGGACAAATCAAAACTGGCGCGCCATCTAGAACAGACAGAGTAGCTAAATACAATCAATTGTTAAGAATAGAAGACAATCTATTTGAAACATCAAAATACAATGGGATTAAGTCATTCTATAATTTAAAAAAGTAAAGAATTGACATACACAACAATAGATTATATAATAAATGCAGATGCGAACTATTCGCATCTGCATTTATTATATAGGAGGAGCTAAAATGAAGAGAAGAATCATTTATATAGTGTTATCATTTATACTGTTAATTTCACTTGCTGGATGTATGAGTGATGAGAATGATAAAAATAGCGAAACAAAGCCAATCATAACTACTACACTTTTCCCACAGTACGATTTTACAAATATTATTGTAGGGGACAAGTTTGAGGTTGTTTTACTTTTACCGCCAGGTGTTGAGGCACATTCATATGAGTTGTCCCCAAAAGATATGAAGACATTACTTTCTTCAGATATATTTATTTACACAGGAGAAGCTATGGAACCTTGGGTTAGCAACATATTGGAAACATTAGAAAAAGAAGACATATATGTGTTAGATTTAAGCGAAAATATAAAATTGGAGAGCTTCAATTATCCATCCCATGATGATTTAGACCATGAAGATTCTCAATATGATCCACATTACTGGACAGATCCAATGAATGCAAAGATAATGGTAGATGAAATTTTAAAAGCTGTGGTATCAATAGATAAAAATAATGAAGAATACTACAATCAAAACGCAAATAAATTGAAAGATGATTTAGATAGGCTTGATGAAGACATAAAACGAGTTGTAAACAATTCGGAAAGCAACACTATTATATCAGGAGGACATTTTGCTTTAGGATATTTTGCTAATAGATATGGATTAGAATATATTTCTCCCTATGAAGGTTTTTCTCCAAATGCTGAGCCATCTGCTCAAGCAATAGCTAAAATCATGAAGATTGTCAAAGAGACTGGTGCTAAGGCAATATTTTACGAGGAATTAATTGATCCAAAAATTGCAAAGACAATTTCCGAGCAAACTGGGATAGAAATGCTAGAGCTAAATGCTGCTCATAATGTTTCGAAAGAACAATTAGAAACAGGAATTCATTACGTTGACATTATGTATAAGAACTTAGATAATTTAAAAAAAGGTCTTGGTTACCATGAATAAGCTGATTGAAGCAAGCAACTTAAATGTAAATTATGGCGATGAAAAGGTACTAACCGATGTTAGTTTTACAATTTATGAAAATGATTTTATAGGACTTGTAGGGGAAAACGGATCAGGAAAAACAACTTTAATAAAAGCGTTGCTTGGAATTATACCTAGTTCGAGTGGTAGAATAGAATACTATGAAGGTAAAGAGAATATTACGATTGGATATTTGCCGCAAGTATTAGTAACTGGGAACATTAAATTTCCTGCTCTTGTTAATGAAATAGTTGGATTAGGCTTACTTGGAAATAAAAAATACCCAAAAAGAATTACAAAATCAGATATGTATAAAATTGAGGACACTTTGAGTAAAGTAGGAGCTGCAGATTTAAAGAATAAAAAAATAGGTGATTTGTCAGGTGGACAGCAGCAAAAGGTTTTATTAGCAAGAGCGTTAGTTAATAACCCTAAATTGTTAGTTTTAGATGAGCCTACAAGTGCACTAGATCCAAAAGCTAGAGAAGAAATATTTGACATAATAGATAGTTTAAACAAAATGGGAACCGCTATTTTATTGGTTTCTCATGATATTCAAAGCCTGATGACGAGAGCGAAAAAAATAATGTTAATTGATAGAGAAATACTATATTTTGGACCTTCAACAGACTTTAAATTGAATTCATTTTACTAGAAAGGTGATTATATGAATATTATTGAAATAATAAGTGAGGCAATGTCTTTCGTATTTATGCAAAGAGCAATGATTGTGGGAATATTTATTGGAGTTATAAGCTCCATTTTAGGTGCATTTCTTGTGCTAAAAAAATATTCATTAATTGGCGATGGACTTGCTCATGTTAGCTTTGCTACTGTTGCATTAGCATTAGCTTTAGGATTATCACCGCTCCTAGTTTCTCTACCAATTGTTACATTCGCTTCAATACTAATAATGAAACTAAATGAAAAAGCATCATTAAATGGAGATGCAAGCATAGGTTTGGTTTCTTCATTTTCTATTGCATTAGGAGTTATTATTGCAAGTAAATCAAAAGGGTTTAATATAGACATTAATAGCTATTTATTTGGGAGTATTTTAGCTATTGATAGAGTGGATAGTTATTTATCTGTTATAATGTCTATAGCAATGATAATCATAGTATTAGTATTTTATCAAGATCTATTTGCAGTTACATTTGACGAAGAGTTTTCAAAAGTTTCTGGGATAAATACAAAAGCGATTAATTATGTGTTGTCAATTTTAACGTCTATTACCATAGTTTTGGGGATGAGGGTATTAGGAACTTTATTAATTTCAAGCTTGATTATATTTCCTACTATCAGTTCTATGCAGATAGCAAACAGCTTTAAGTCATTATTAATTACGGGCATATGTATTGCAGTTTTCTCCATGATTGTAGGGCTTATTAGTTCTTATATACTTAACATACCTTCAGGTCCGAGTATAGTAATAACAAATACAATAGTATTTGCAGTTTTTTATGTTATTGGCAAATTAATAAAAAGATAAGTGGTGATATAACATGAATTCAGATATAAAAGAAATATTAAAATCAAAAGGAATTAAAGCGACAAGACAACGCATATACTTGTATGAATTGTTAAAAAAACAAGAGAAACCATTAACGGCTGAAGACATTTATTTGCTTGCAAAAAAAGAGATAGATTATTTCAATTTATCAACTGTATACAGAGTCTTAGACATTTTTGTTAAGAACAATTTAATAATTAAGTCTAAGTTAGACATTGATGAAAAATTTTACTTCGAAATAACACGTGATAAACACAGACATTATCTATTGTGTATATCCTGCAATCAAATAATTCCATTATCTGATTGCCCAATTGAGAAGTATGAAGAACAGATTGCAAGAGAAACTGGCTATAGCATAGTTGATCACAATTTAGAGATAAAAGGAATTTGCCCTAACTGTCAAAAGGGTTATCAAACGCACTAAAATTCTCAAATTTGTTTGATTTTAAAGTATCTGTATGATAGAATAATAATGTTAAGGGATAATGTAATGGGAGGTGTGACATGGCAACATTTTTTTCAGTGTTGATGCTTGTTTCTAGCATTGTACTTATAGTAAGTATTCTAATGCAAGAGAGCAAGCAAGAAGGATTAGGCTCAATTGGTGGTGGTACAGCTGATTCCATTTTCGGGAAAAGCATAGGTACAAGTAAGCAGGCATTTTTAAGGAAAATAACAATAATTGCATCTGTTGTATTTATGATTTCTGCATTGGCATTAGCAATTTAAAATTAAATAAGAGGGGGAAGATTGATGAATATCGCGCTGATCGCAGCTCCTGTCGTTGGAGTTGTTGCTTTGTTGTTTGCTTTATACAAAGCAACTTACGTAAACAAGAAAAAGCCTGGGAATGAAAGAATGGTTGAGATATCTTCTTACATTCATGAAGGGGCAATGGCTTTTTTATCAAGACAGTATAGGTATTTAGCAGTATTTATTTTGGTATTATTTGTTGTTCTTGGTCTTTTGATTAGCTGGAAAACCTCTATAACATTTTTGTTTGGAGCATTATTTTCCATACTAGCTGGTTATTTCGGAATGAATGTAGCTACTAAGGCTAATGTAAGAACTTCTAATGCTGCGATGGAGAGCGGTATGAATGAAGCCTTGAAAATTGCATTTTCAGGTGGAACGGTAATGGGTATGTGCGTTGTAGGCCTTGGAATACTAGGTGTGAGCGTATCCTACATAGTTTTTAAAGATCCTGAAATTATAACCGGATTCGGTTTAGGAGCATCATCTATTGCATTATTCGCAAGAGTAGGTGGAGGAATTTACACAAAGGCGGCAGATGTAGGAGCCGATTTGGTTGGTAAAGTAGAAGCTGGCATACCGGAAGATGATCCTAGAAATCCAGCTGTTATCGCAGATAATGTAGGAGATAATGTTGGAGACGTTGCTGGTATGGGAGCAGACTTATTTGAATCTTATGTTGGTGCGATTATTTCTGCTGTTACTTTAGGTATAGCAGCATATGGAGATAATGGAATTTATTTTGCATTAGCATTATCGTCAGTTGGAATTATAGCTTCAATAATTGGAGTTTTCTTTGTCAGAGGAGACAAGGATCCACAAAAGGCTTTAAATACTGGTACTTTTGTTAGTGCCATTGTTACATTAATATTTGCTTTTGTTTTGAGCAACGTCTTTTTAAATAGTTATAAACCTTTTATTTCTATAGTATCAGGACTTGCTGTAGGGTTAATAATCGCAAGAATTACTGAATATTATACATCTGCTGATTATAAGCCAGTTAAAAGAATCGCTGAAGAATCAGAGACAGGAGCTTCTACTAATATTATAGGTGGTTTGTCGGTTGGAATGATGTCTACAGCACTACCAATAATAATAATAGCAGTAGGTATATTGGTAGCATACTATGCTTCTGGTGGAGCTGAACATCCTACCCAGGGGCTTTATGGAATTGCGTTGGCAGCAGTAGGCATGCTTTCTACAGCTGCAATGACAATAGCAGTTGATGCTTACGGACCAATAGCTGACAATGCAGGTGGAATTTCAGAGATGTGTGAGTTGCCAAAAGATGTAAGAAAGATTACAGACAAGTTAGATTCTGTTGGAAATACTACAGCTGCTATTGGAAAGGGATTTGCAATAGGATCTGCAGCACTTACCGCTTTAGCACTGTTTTCATCTTATACTCAAGCTGTTTCACTATCAAGTATCGATATAACAAGACCAACAGTAATTGCAGGGTTATTTATTGGCGGAATGCTAACTTTTTTATTTTCAGCTATGACTATGGATGCCGTTGGAAATACTGCATTTAGCATGATTGAAGAGGTTAGAAATCAATTTAGAGAAAGACCAGGAATCATGGCTGGAACCGAGAAACCTGATTATGCAAGATGTGTTGATATTAGCACAAAAGCTGCACTTAAAGAGATGATAATTCCTGGATTACTAGCTGTTGTTGCACCATTGTTAACAGGATTATTGCTTGGGCCTGAAGCATTAGGCGGATTATTAGCTGGTTCATTAGTAAGTGGAGTTTTAATGGCTATATTTATGGCGAATGCTGGTGGCGCATGGGATAATGCAAAGAAATATATAGAAGAAGGAAATCATGGAGGAAAAGGCAGCGATGCTCATAAAGCAGCTGTAATTGGTGATACCGTAGGGGATCCATTCAAAGATACTGCTGGACCTTCTTTAAACATATTGATAAAACTTATGACTATAGTTTCATTAGTGTTTGCAAAAGTATTTTTGACATATGGCGGAATATTATTCTAAAATTAAAAATCCCTCTTATGAGGGATTTTTTTGTATGATAATTTATATGATATATGATATAATTTTAAGGTAAAAATATTGTATGAGGATGAATAATGTGATTGTAAATATAGATGATATGAATATAAATTATATTGTTGAAGGTGAAGGTTATCCAATAATTGTACTTCATGGGTGGGGAGCAAATATTGATACAGTCATTCCAATAGTTAATATTCTGAAAAATTCATATAAAGTATTTGCTATTGATCTACCGGGATTTGGTAAATCAAGTGAACCGAAAGAGGTATTTGGAAGCTTCGAATATGCAGAAGTCATAAAGAAATTTATAGATCACTTTGGACTTGGAAAAGTCTCTTTGATTGGACATTCATTCGGAGGGAAAATTTCAATAATTTTTAGCTCTAAATACAAAGACTATGTGGATAAATTAGTTTTAATTGATAGCGCAGGGCTCATACCTAAGAGAACATTAGCATATCATGTAAAAGTTAAAGGCTATAAATTAGCCAAAAAAATGTATAGATTGTTTTTCTTTTGGAAAAAGGACAGTGAAGTAGCTGAGATAATTAATAAAAGATTTGGATCTGATGATTATAAGAATTCTTCTGGTATAATGAGAAAAATATTGGTTAAAGTTGTAAATGAAGATTTATCTAATCTATTAAGTGAGATTGAGTGTCCAACTCTTTTAATTTGGGGAGATTTAGACGATGCTACCCCATTATATCAAGCTAAAATCATGGAAGAGAAAATCAATAATTCTGGCTTGGTAGTATTAGAGGGAACAGGTCATTATTCTTATGTGGAAGACTATAATAAATTTTCTTTAGTATTAAAATCTTTTTTTAGCATTAAATAATAATTGCTTTGGGAGGGAAATTTTTTGAAATACACTACATATTTGTTCATTATATTGTCTTCTTTATTTGTAACTTTAGGATTTAGTAAAAGAACAAGAAAATTTTTGCATATGTCTCAATTAGAAGGATACGAAGCTAAAGAATATTTAAAATGGTTGAAGAATAATAAAAATACTGCATTTAATCTAAAGAGCAGTGAAAAACCAGTTAAAAAACCGCTTGTAATGACTGACAGGGCAAAGAGATTGTATATATGTAATTATGTATTAAATGTAATTTTATTAGTAGCGCTCACAACATTAATAGAATTGCTTTTTAATAGCATATATATTTCCATAATAAGTTTTTTGGCGTTTACATTTATTCTTTATTGCCTCCAGCCTGTAGTAATGTATATGTCAACAGCTGTTATTAAGCCATTAGAAGATAGAATTAACAGAGGCTACTACTTACAAGCGCAGAATAAAATAATAAATCGAAAAGGTTTAACAGTAATAGGAATTACCGGAAGCTTTGGAAAAACAAGCACTAAGTTTATAGTGGGTACAATCCTTTCAGAAAGATATAAAGTTTTAAAAACCCCTGAGTCTTATAATACCCCAATGGGTTTGTCTAAAGTGATTAATAATGACTTAAAAGAAGAACATGAAGTTTTTGTAGCTGAAATGGGAGCGAAAAAGCCAGGTGAAATCCGAGAGCTTGCAGAATTAGCTAGACCTAAGATTGGAATAATAACTTCAATTGGACCTGTTCATATAGAGACATTTAAAAACATAGACAACATCATGAAAACAAAATATGAATTAATAGAAGAATTGCCAACAGATGGAATCGCTATATTTAATTACGATAATGAATATGTAAGAAAATTAGCAGATAAAACATTCAAAGAAAAGATACTATACGGAATAGAACTTAAAGACAAAGTTGATATATACGTTGAAGACATTGAAACATCAGAAAATGGTTCATCTTTTACATTGAAACATAAAGATGGAAGAAGTATAAGATGTACTACAAAATTATTAGGTAAACATAATATATATAATATTCTCGCTGGTGTAGCTGCTGCATTAGCTATGGGATTGGATTTTGAGGAAATAAAAGAAGGGATAGCTAAAATTGAGCCTGTTGAGCATAGATTAAACTTAATTGATTCCCCAAGTGGTGTAATTGTAATTGACGATGCTTTCAATTCAAATCCCGAAGGCACGAAAGCGGCATTGGAAGTGATCAGTCAATTTAAAGGTGGTAAAAAAATAATTGTAACTCCAGGAATGATAGAATTAGGCGAAATGGAGGAAAAATACAACAGAGAATTTGGTGCAAACATTGGAAAAGTTTGTGATTATGCAATATTAGTAGGTGAAAAGAGAACTAGACCTATCTACGAGGGGTTAAAAGAGTCGAATTTTAAAGAAGATCATATATTTGTTGTAAATAGTTTGGATGAAGCTACCAAAATAATTGCAAATTTAGCAAAACCAAAGGATGTAGTATTATTTGAGAATGATTTGCCAGATACTTATACAGAATAGGGGGTAGAGTGATGAAAAATGTTGGTATTTTATTTGGCGGAAGAAGTGTAGAGCATGAAGTATCTGTAATAACAGCAATTCAGATTATTGAGAATATTGATAAAACAAAATTTAATCCAGTACCTATATATATTAATAAAAATGGTGAATGGTTGGTATCAGAATCATTTCTTAGATTTGAAAGCTTTAAGAATGAAAAATTTGAGAATGCAAAAAAAATTATAATGTCACCAAACTATAAAGACGGTAACTTATATTTGCATCCAAATGATATAAAGCTATTCACAAAGAAAGATTTACAGAGTATAGATGTATTTTTTCCTGCTTTTCACGGAACAAATGGTGAAGATGGCACTATACAGGGATTACTTGAACTTATTGGGTTGCCATATGTAGGGGCGGGAGTACTAAGTTCTTCTGTTGGAATGGATAAAATAATCATGAAAGATATCTTTAAATCCAATAATATTCCAGTAGTAGACTATACCTATTATTATAGGAGCACATGGGAAACTAGAAGAGAATATGTATTAAATGATATAGAGTCAAAAATTACTTATCCATTATTTGTAAAACCTGCAAATCTAGGATCCAGCATTGGAATCAGCAAGATTAAAATTAAAGAAGAATTAGAGAATGCTTTAGAACTAGCGTTTAGTTATGATAGAAAAATTATCATTGAAAAAGCTGTTGAAAATCCAAGAGAGATCAATTGTGCTGTCATGGGTTATGAAGATGATTTGGAAGTCTCGTTGTGTGAGGAGCCATTAGGGTGGAAAGAAATACTTTCATTTGAAGATAAATATGTTAAAAATAATAAAAGTGCAAAAGGGGACAATAAAAACAAAAATATCCCAGCAGATCTTTCTGATGAGTTAAGAACTCAAATCGAAAATTATGCAAAATTAGCCTTTAAATCCATTGATTGTAGAGGCAATGCAAGAATAGATTTTTTAGTAAAAGACAATCAAGTATTTGTAAATGAAATAAACACAATGCCAGGTTCCATTGCATTTTACTTGTGGGAAGGAAGAGGATATAGCTTTCAAGAGTTGATAACTAAAATGATTGACATTGCAATAAGAGCACAAAAGGACAAAGAATCTAATATTTATACTTATGATTCAAATTTGTTTAAAAGGACCCAGTTTGGGGCAAAAATTAGGAAATAACTATAAAACATGCTGCGCATTTGATGGTGCAGCATAATTTATTAAAATATTGGAGGTGTATTATGCCAATAAGAGAAAAAATTATTGAATTGATGAGTTCAAGCGAATACAAACCATTGCTAAAAGAAGAAATAGCTTTTGTTTTTGGAATAAATAGAAAGGATGAAAAAGATTTCTTCAAAGTTCTTAATTCTCTAGAAAAAGAAGGATTAATTGTTAAAAATAAAGATGATAGATATATTTTGACCAATAATGAATATATGGTTATAGGTAGAATAGAAGCAAATGAAAGAGGATATGGATTTCTAATTCCAAATGATAAAACGAAAGAAGATGTATTTATTCCACCTGAAAATATGGATTCAGCTATGCACAATGACATTGTTGTAGTAAATATTATAAAAAAAGCAGGGCCGAATAAGAGAGCTGAAGGGGAAGTTATAAAGGTTATTGAAAGAGCAAATACTGATATAATAGGAACTTTTGAAGATAATGGGAACTATGGATTTGTGATTCCTGATAATCCAAAGATATTTTATGATATATTTATTCCCAAAAATGCTAAAAACAATGCAAAGAATGGACAAAAAGTTATTGCAAAGATAACAAAGTGGCCAGAAGTTCATAAGAACCCAGAAGGTGTAATTACGGACATACTTGGATTTAGCTATGAGAAAGGAATAGACATATTATCAATTGTAAAAGAGTACAACTTACCAGACAAATTTTCAGATGAAGCTAAGAAAGAAGCTAAAAGGGTTGCTAAAATATATGATGACGATTTAGAAAATAGAGTTGATTATAGGAATTTAACTATTTTCACAATCGATGGCAAAGACGCAAAAGATTTTGATGACGCAGTGTCAATTGAGATGCTAGACAAAAATACTTTTCGCTTAGGAGTACACATTGCAGATGTATCTCATTACGTGAGGCCTAAAATGCAACTGGATAAAGAAGCATTATTGAGAGGTAATTCAGTGTATTTACTTGACAGAGTTATTCCAATGCTTCCGGAAGAATTAAGCAATAATATATGTTCTTTGAATCCTGATGTTGATAGATTGACTTTGTCTGTAATAATGGATATTGATAGATCAGGAAAAGTAAAAGATCACAAAATATACAAAAGTATAATAAAGAGCAAAGCTAGACTAGTTTATGATGATGTATCTGATCTTATTGAGGGAGTTGAAAGGGAATATCCAAGTGAATTATTAAATGTAGAAAGTGAATTATTATTGATGAAAGAACTAATGGATATTTTGCGTATTAGAAGAGAAAAAAGGGGAAGCATAGATTTTGATTTTCCTGAAAGTTATATTGAGCTTGATGAGAATGGGAAAGCAGTTGACGTGAGAAGATTAGAAAGAAGAGTAGCTAATAGAATGATTGAAGAGTTTATGCTAGTTACTAATGAAACAATAGCTGAACGTTTCTTTTGGTTAGATGCTCCTTTTATCTACAGAATACACGAAGAACCTGACCCAAAGAAAGTCGAACAATTTGTTAAAATATTGTATAATTTTGGGTATACCCTAAAGGGAAAAGATCTTCATCCAAAAGAATTCCAGAGAATTACAAAGGAAATAAAAGGGAAAAAAGAAGAGGCTCTTATATCTAATCTTTTACTTAGGACATTGCAGAAGGCTCGATACAGCGCAGAGCATGAAATGCATTTTGGATTAGCCGCAAAGTATTACACACATTTTACCTCGCCAATAAGAAGATATGCGGATTTACAGATACACAGGATAATAAAAGATTATTTAGATGGAAATTTATCAGCCAAAAAAGAAAAAAAATTGCGAGAAATTTTGCCTGAAGTCGCTGAACATGTTTCAATGACAGAACGATTAGCTGATGAAGCTGAAAGAGATGTTGATGATTTAAAGAAAGCGGAATATATGAGTTCGAAGATTGGAGAAGAATATGTAGGATTAATATCATCTGTAACAAATTTTGGTATGTTTGTTCAGTTAGATAATACTATTGAAGGTCTTATACATTTTAGCAATATGTTAGATGATTATTACTTCTTTGATGAAGAAAATTATCAAATTATCGGTGAATTGACAAAAAAAGTATATCGAATAGGAGACGAGGTAAAGATTCGCGTTATTGGAACGGATTTAGTTAATAAGACAATAGACTTCGAATTGGTTACTGAAGAAATCGCATTATAGGAGTGATAAATTTGAACGACAAACAAGTAAAAATAGTTGCATCAAATAAAAAAGCAAGGCATGATTATTTTATAGAAGATACGATAGAAGCTGGAATTGTATTGACAGGAACTGAGGTTAAGTCTATACGTCAAGGCAAAGTAAACATAAAAGATAGTTATGCAAATATAGAAAATGGAGAAGTATTTTTATACAATATGCACATTAGCCCATACGAGCAAGGTAATATTTACAATGTCGATCCGCTTAGAGTGAGAAAACTATTGTTAAATAAAAGAGAGATAAGAAAATTAATTGGACTTACAACAATTAAAGGATATACACTAGTACCGCTATCATTGTATTTTAAAAATGGCAAAGTAAAAGTAGAATTAGCAATAGCTAAAGGTAAAAAACTTTATGATAAAAGGGAAACAATTGCCAAGAGAGATGCTGAAAGGAAAATTCAACAAATAGAAAAGGAAAAATACAGATAATCATATGTTCAATTTGACTTTTATTGACTTTTATGCTATTATGTAAATGTAAATATGGGGGCGAAAATGGTTTCGACGGGGGTCGTGAATCAGGAGTAGCGAGTCGTTGACGCCAAGCAACGTTAAAAGTGGCAACTAAAATAAACGCAGATAATAATTACGCACTAGCAGCTTAATTTAAGCTGCTCGTTCTATCTATGTTGCCCACGGCATGGAATAGAACGTCAAATTTGTGGGGAACCGAGTCTAGCAAAGCTTTGAGCTAGAAACGGAATATATGAAGCTACTGAGGCTTTCATCCTGCCAGTAGGAGGTTAACTTCAGGAAATCTAAATTACTGGCTGCACTCGGAGAAACTCCTGTGGATCGGTTCTCGGACGTGGGTTCGACTCCCACCGCCTCCACCATACATAAACTAAATATTGATACAATAGGAACTCCTTGATTTCAAGGAGTTTAGTTGTTTTTATTTAAAATAAAATTTCATATAAATTAGCTAACTTATATGATAGAATTAAGAAAATTGGGAATTTATGATTAAAACAATTGATGTATATATGTGGAATTATTTGCAGTAGTAGCTTTGTCATTCTGAGCGTAGCGAAGAATCTTAAAGGAGTGATGAATTTATACTATGTATATATGTTAACTAATTGGAACAACAAAGTTTTATATACAGGTGTTACAAATAGTTTAGAGCGGAGAATATATGAGCATAAAAATAAGTTAGTAAAAGGTTTTACGGGAAAATACAATGTAAATAAATTGGTGTATTTTGAATATACTTCAGATGTAAATTCAGCTATAGCAAGGGAAAAAGAAATTAAAGGATGGGCAAGGCAGAAGAAAAATCAATTAGTACAGGATGTAAATCCATTAAGGAAAGGTTTTTCGGAGGAGTTTAAATGATTAGATTCTTCGCTACGCTCAGAATGACAGGATTCTGAAATATGCTTAAAATGCTGGACTTGTCATCCTGAACGAAGTGAAGGATCACAAGTCGCATGATTTTTTAATCCAAGCTCCTTAATCTTAGAATTAAGGAGCTTTTTGCATATATGGATTTTTAAATAAAAAAATATGTACATAGTTTAACTATTATATTGAATATTAATAAATTACAGTATAAAATTAATGTAATTCATGCATCAAATAATCGAGGTGATTTTTTGCTTAATAGAGTTGTAGATACAATAAAGAGGAATGAAAAAGTAATATATTTAGCACCTTCAGATGAACTAATTGAATTTGTAAGAGAAAGTGTACTTAACGAATTAGGTGCATTATATAATATTGATGTTATAACATTTGATGATCTAATAATGAGGATTTCAATGGATTTTTTGGAGGAAAGAGAAATAATCACAGATGAAAGTTCGCTCATAATTTTAGAAGACATAATCAAAAAGATGCATGATGACAATATGTTGTATTATTTTGATAAAGTATACAACAAAAATGGATTTATCATCAATGTATTAAACGAGATTAGAATTTTGAAAGAAAATAACATAGGATATGAAGATTTGTTGAAGAATATTAATTCGCTAAATGATAAAGTTGCCTATAATAAATCGATTGAACTAGCTGAAATTTATAAGGAATATACAAATAGACTTAAAGATCTAAACCTATTAGATTTAAATGACTTAATATTTATAGCAATAGAAAATATAAATAAAACAAGATTTTTTGACGATGTCACATTATTTGTAATTGATGGATATATTGATGTATCAACTAGTGAAGAGACATTACTGAAGACAATAAAAAACAACTTCAATATGGAATATATTTATCATCTACCTTTAGATATCCCATTTGTTAGGTCTTTTGCAGAAAATGAGATTTTAAAATTTGCAAAGGAAAACAACTTTGAGATAATTTATCATGATTTCATTAAAGATAGCAAGTACAAAGAACTATCCAGTGTGGTATTCGAATCTGGAAAAGTTAAGTGTAATGAAATAGAAATCATTGATTCTCCATGTATCGAGGATGAGATAAGACAAGTTGCTGGTAAGATAAAGGATATATTGATGCAGAACGACAACATAGACTTATCCAGGATAGCATTGATTATCGCTGATAAGATGGCCTATGAAGAAAAAATACTTGATATATTTAATGAATATGGGATTCATATTGCATTGAGTAAATCAGAAAAAATCACAAATATTCCATTTATACGAACTTTAATTTCGTTACTAAAACTGAAAACAGACAGATTTAATAAGGATTTGTTAAAAGAAATTGCAACAAGCCCATATATCGATCTAGAAAGTAGAGAAGGCATTTTATTTATATTAAATTATTTTTACAAAGGGATTGATACTGCTGAGTATTTAAATAATTTATCCCAAGAAGATGCAAAGATTAGAGAAATAAGCAAGTCTTTTATTGCATTTGATGAAAAGGTAAGCGAAAGATTGTCACTTTTTAAATCAGAAGCTAAGTTCGAGGAGTTTAAGGACGAACTTATAAAAATAATTAATGATCTTAAGCTAAAGGAAAGAATTGCAGATTTATACAACAGCAATGATATTTCATTTGATTTGATGACAAGGGATTTAAAGGCCTTATTTGAATTTGAAGATATCTTAAATAATATTGCTAAATCATATGCTTACTACAATAGGGATATTAGCTACAATGAGTTTATATTTACACTTGATTTTTATCTAAGAGATAAAACTGTCACATTACATAACAAACTTAGTTATGGAGTGAAAGTATTAACTACTGACGTGATTAGAGGCACGACGTATGATTATGTATTTTTTATGGGGCTAAATGAAGGTATAATTCCTAGTATAATAAAGAATACTGGGATATATTCTAATAGGGAAAGGGATTTATTCAATAATTCAAAAATAAATCGAAACCAATATGAGATGGATAAAGAGAAGATAAGGTTTTTATTTTCAATAGCATCGCCTAATAAAGCGCTATATTTAAGTTATAGAACAGCGAATGAAGATGGATCATATATAGCTAAATCTCAATTTTTAGATGAGCTATTGTATAAGATAGGAGAAAATAATCCCAAAAAGGATCTAAGATCAATGAAAAATAGGTTTGAATTCAATTCAGTATATTCTAAAAATGAAGCTTTAATGAGATACTGTATAACACATGAAAAAGAGATTGGCGTATTATTGAGTAATATTTCAAGTAAAGAGCTAAATAATATCATAATGGCAAGAACTGTAGAGGACAAGCGAAACAGTGAAATATACACAGAGTATGATGGAAAAGTTGATGAAAAGTTAGTATATAAAATATTTGACGATGCTAAATACAGCGCTTCTAAAATAATGACATATAATAAATGCCATTTTAAATATCTTCTTGAACAAGGGCTAGGTGTATATAGATGGGATGAAGACATATTTTCTAGTATTAATCAAGGCAATATATTCCACGAAATATTAGCAAACTATTATAGAGAATTTATTCATAATAAAACAATTTATGATGAACAGAAAATTGAATATTTAGCGGATGCAGCATTCAAAAAATACGGACTAGTTCTTGACGATATTTTAACTGATAGAGCAAAAAAGATTATTCTAGATAAAGCTAAAAAGTTTATTAGTATTGATGTTGAATTTAATGAGAAAATAGATTTTAGACCATTCTTTATAGAACAATGGTTTTCTGAAAATGACTTAATTGAAAATGCACAGATTTATGGCCGTATAGATAGAGTTGATTTAGAGTATTCTGAGAATAAACCTACAGGAAGATATATAGTATATGATTATAAAATGTCTAATGCAGGGTCGTTAAGCGATATTTTAAAAGGCGATGCAATACAGGTAATTATATATTATTCTGCTGTAGAAGAATTGCTTAGATCAAAAGGCTTAAACCCTGAATGTGTTGCTCTTGTGTATTATGACATAACTAAAACACTTGAAAGAGGAAAACCTAAAATCTCAGGGATAATTGTAGATGAAACAAGACAAATTATCGATATTGATAGAAAAACTAATACAGTTTTGCAAAACAATTTGGATGTAATATTTGCTCATATAAATAAAAACTTCATAGAAAATAGCATAAAAGGGATAAATAAAGGGTTATTTACGCTGCCAAAGAAATGCAAATACATTAATAACTATGGTTATAAGTGCGATTTTCAAGATATCTGTCGATATAATCCTATTGTGTTAATGAATAAAAGAGAGGAAACAATATGATTGATTTAGAACAAATAATGCAGAAATACAATGTAAATGAAGAACAAGCAAAGGCGTTAGATACAAACAAAAACATCGCTTTACATGCAGGAGCTGGATCTGGGAAAACAAGAGTTTTAACTAGGAGATATTTAAAGATATTACTCGATACAGATGCAAAAATAGATGAAATAGTTGCAATTACATTTACTAAAAAAGCTGCACTGGAGATGAAGGAGAGAATATTAGACTTAGTAAATGAATTTTTAGAAGATGAGAAAGACGATGAAATGGTATCTAAACTTAATGAGATAAAAGAAAATATGGTTCTTTCAAACATCTCAACGTTTCATAGTTTCTGTGATAATATAATCAAGGAGAATTACTACCTAATTGGGATTGATCCAATGTATAAAATTATTGAAAACATTGATAGACAGGCAATGTTAAAAAAGTGTGCAGAAGAAATATTGAATTTATTCATTGAAGATGAGAGATATTACAGTTATTTTGATATGTATTTTTCAAATGTTAAAGTAAAATACGATTTAAAAACTCAAATTATAAATGAAATTCTGAGTATATATAAGGAAATAACAACTAGAGGAGACAGCATAAAAGAAGCTATAGAATATTCAACTAATAACATTATAAAGTATTATGAGAATGATGAGAATTATAGAGATTGTCAATTAGTTATTGACTTTATACTGGAAATGGTAAACGCAGTCGATGAAAAATTTAAGGAAGAAAAAAGAGCGTTAAATTTCATGGACTTTAATGATTTAGAAAGATACGCTTTAGAGATCTTAGAAAAAAATGATGAAACCAAAGAAAAGTTAAAAAATAGATTCAGATACTTTTTAGTGGATGAATTTCAAGATACTAATGAAATTCAATTAAAAATATTATTATATTTGACTGAGAATAATGGAAAAATTGAAGATGGGAAACTATTTGTTGTTGGCGATATTAAACAATCAATTTATCAATTCCGAGGAGCCAATTACAAAGTATTTGATCAGATTACTTCAATTATCCAACAAAATGGAGAAAAAATGAATTTGTTAAAAAACTATAGAAGCCATGATAAAATAGTGGAAATAACTAATGATATTTTTAATAGAATCATGGAAATATATGAGCCTTCTGAAACTACAAATTCATTAGAAGGAGAGTCTGGGTTTATCTTTACATTTATTGACAATACAAAAGAGGTAACAAATAATAAATTAAATATAAAAAAATTGAGAGAATCTCAGGTATCTGTTGAAGAACTATTGACACTGGTTGAAAAGAATGAAAGTGATAGTAGAATAAAAGAAGCCAATTTCATAGCGAACAAGGTAGCCGAATTAAACAATAAAGGCATGAGATATAAAGATATTGCAATACTCCTAAGAAATAGAAATAGTTTGAAAGAGTTTGAAAACGCATTAAAAGAAAAAAACATTCCATATACTGTGCTTGGAGGAATAGGATATTACGATTCACAAGAGGTTAAGGATTTAATTAATTTAATTAAGTTTATGTACAATCAAGATGAGAAAAGATCATTTTTGGCATTGATGAGAAGTCCTTTTGTTGGCTTATCTGATAATGATGGGATCGAGATCTTTTATCGCATTAAAAGCACTGATGACTTAGAATTGGCGAAGGGATTAAATCCTAAAACTGGTTTATTGTTGGACTTAAAGCAAAAAGCTTCTTTTTTGAAGATACATGATTTACTTAAACTGGTTGATCATGAACTAAACATAAAAAAAATTCTTTTGATTCAAGATGAAGGCTTGCAAAAATATAGAAATTATGAAAAATTTCTAGAAATAGCTATTGAGTTTGATAACAAAGGGATTTATTCGCCAATTGAATTTATTGAGTACATCGACAATTTATCCCATGAATCAGATCAGGAACCAGTGGCATTTTTGGATACTGAAAATAGTGATGCAGTTAAAATTATGACAATTCATGCTGCAAAGGGCCTTGAATTTGAAGCTGTTTTTATTCCAGCCCTTGATTATCAACTAACTAAAGACAATAATGAAAACTTCATATACGATACATCCACAGGCTATAGCTCTAGATTAGGTTTGTGTTTAAGAAATTCAAAGACGGAAGCAATGTTTAGCGATATAGTGAATAAAAAGGTCATAGAAAATAAATATGAAGAGCTGAGGATACTTTATGTGGGCATAACTCGTGCAATTAGGTTTTTGTCATTAAGTGGTATAGAAAAAAGGAATAATGCAAATACAATATTTGGCGAACTAAGTACTTTACCTTTTAATAAATATGAAGAGCTAACTAAATCATTTGATGATTATGAATACATCCAAGAAGAATCATCGATCAATAGACTATTTACTAGCCTAGATACAGCAAAAGTTCTTGATAATATTAATGTTAAAATTGATTATAATTCAAAATCTGTCGTTAGTATTTCCAAGTACATGATGTTTAAAAATTGCCCTAGAAAATATTTTTATAGATATGTTCTACATATAGATAATAACAAATTAAATAAAAGCATGCTTTATGAGAACTACGAAGATATATCAGAAAATGATTTAAATGCCACAGAGCCAACAGATGCTTTAAAACTAGGATCATTTGTACATGGAGTATTGGAGGATTTAGCATTAGATAAAGAGATAGACATTGAAGAAAGAATTAAAAAATATCTAGGCTCAATAAAAGAAAGTCAAAGGATTAGAATATATAGATTAATTGATAATTTCTTAAAAATAGAAAATAATCAAAGTATAAGTAAGACAATAAAAACTGAGTTTGAGTTTAGAGTGAGATTATTGGAAAGCGATTTAATTCTTTATGGCATTATTGACAGGTTAGATGTTTATGAGGAAAATGGAGAAAAGAAAATCGATATTATCGATTATAAAACTAGCAGAGTGAATAGCATTAACGATGAGAAGAAAATAATGAAAGATTATGCACCTCAGTTTGTTGCATACAAATATGCGATTGAAAGAATCTACCCAAATATTGATATAAATCATATGTATATTTATTTATTAGACAAAGGTAAAAGAATAGAAGTAGCTTTTGATGACATAGAAGAAAGCTATATTTTAAATGACATTGTTAATATTTTTTCTAAACTTGAGATAGTGAACGAAAATGAATTTTTCACACAAAAGAATTGTGAAGGAGAATGCGAATATGGCTTTCTGTGTGGAATTTAAACTATTTTGATCTATTCCATGGATTTGTTTTAACAACATATGAGATGTGATACAATTTATAATTTTGTAAAGATAGTGGAAAAATTATTCTACTATCTTTTTTTATTTATATTAAATTATAAAATATTGTATAAATTTTATCAATATATCTATACAATCATATTAAAAAATGTTATGGTAATATATGGAGAGAAATTAACAAACTATGAGGAGGTAGAAAATGGAATCATTTGTAAAGTTAGTCAACAGTTTTTTGTGGGACAAGTTATTAATTTATGCTCTATTACTTACTGGCATCTATTACACTTTTAGACTTGGTTTCCACAAATAAGAAAAGTAGGAGCAGGTTTTAAACAAACTTTTGGAGGTTTATTCAAAAAAGACACAAACGAGAGTAAAGGTGGAATGACATCTTTTCAAGCTTTAGCTACTGCTGTGGCAGCTCAAGTAGGAACGGGAAACTTGGCTGGTGTTGCAACAGCAATTGCATCTGGAGGTCCAGGGGCAATTTTTTGGATGTGGGTTTCAGCTATACTAGGTATGGCAACTAATTTTGGAGAAGCTGTTTTAGCACAAAAATATGCAGATAGGTCAGGTGATGAAGTGACTGGAGGACCAGCATATTATTTGTCAAGAGGTGTTAAGAGCAAATTTTTAGCAGTATTTTTTGCAGTAACTATAATAATTGCACTTGGCTTTGTTGGGAATATGGTTCAATCAAATTCTATTTCAACGGCTGTTAATGCAGCTTTTAATATTCCAAAACCTATAGTGGGTGTTACGATAGCCATTTTTGCAGCTCTTATACTTGTAGGTGGAATGAAAAGAATTGGAAGTTTTGCAGAATTAGTTGTACCATTTATGGCAATTCTCTATATAGCAGGTAGTGTTATAATTATATTTAAGAATCCAACTACAATTATTCCTGCATTTAAAAGCATATTTCAAGGAGCATTTACAACTAAAGCAGCAGTTGGAGGTGCATTAGGCGTTACGATGAAACAAGCTGCTAGATATGGGATTGCTAGAGGTTTATTTTCAAATGAAGCTGGTATGGGTTCAACTCCTCACGCTCATGCTGTTGCAAACGTTGCTCATCCTGCACAGCAAGGGATGGTTGCTATGGTCGGAGTTATTATCGACACATTAGTTATATGTACAGTGACAGCTCTAATTAATCTTGTTACAGGAGCAAACACATTAGGTTTTACTGGTATAGAGATGACTCAAAAAGCATTTGAGTTAGGGTTAGGCAAATTTGGTATAGTATTTATTGCAATTAGCTTATTTTTCTTTGCATTCACTACTATTATTGGTTGGTATTTTTTCGGGGAAGCAAATATTAAATACTTATTTGGCAAAAAAGGTATAAACATATATAGAGTTTTGGTGTTAGGTTTTATAATACTTGGTTCATTTATGAAAGTTGAGATTGTCTGGGATATGGCAGACATGTTTAACGGGCTCATGGTAATACCAAATTTAATCGGATTAATTATATTGGCACCTCAAGCTTCAGCTATATTAAAGGATTACGATTCGACTTTTATAAAGCAAAATAAATAAACTTAAACATATATAATAATATGATACTTCCAAATTAGGCAGTCTAGCTGATTCAATCAAGGTTCCTTATTTGGAAGTATTTTTTTATTGTAAATAACATGATCTATGATTATAATTAGAGATACAAAATAATGTAGAGGTGAGTTTATGGAGTTTAGGAAAGCTACGCTAAAAGATGTTCCTCAAATAATGAACATAATTTATAAAGCTCAAGAAAATTTTAGAATAAAAGGAATCGATCAATGGCAAAACAACTATCCTAATGAAGAAATAATAAAAGATGATATTGATAAAGGATATGGATTTGTTTTAGTAGATAATGACTCAATCATAGGATATGTTGCAATTTCTTTTGATGGAGAAGAAACATACAATAAAATATATGATGGTAAGTGGCTTAGCGATTTGGAGTATGCAGTAGTGCATAGAGTAGCAATAGACGAGGAGTATAAAGGGAAGGGGTATTCATATATAATAATGGAAAATGTCGAAAAATACTGTACCGACAACGGGGTATATAGTATAAAAGTTGATACACATATTAAAAATATACCTATGCAAAAAGTATTAAGTAGACTTAATTATAATTATTGCGGTAAAATTTATATTAGAGATGGTAGTGAAAGAATAGCTTTTGAAAAGTTACTGAAATAGAAGAGGTAAAAAATGGATATTTTGGAATTATTGTATATCGAAATAGAAAAATTACTTGAAGATGGGCTTTGCATAGCTTTTTCAGGTGGAGTTGACAGCAGTTTGTTGCTTAAAGTTGCTGCAGACATAAATAAAACTAACAGATATGTTTTATATGCTGTAACTTTAAACACAAAACTTCATCCTATAAATGACATTGAAATATCAACAAATTTAGCTAAAGAAATGGGTGTAGCCCATAAGATCATTGAAATAGATGAGCTTCAAAATGATGAAATTTTAAATAATACTGTAGATAGATGTTATTTCTGCAAAAAATTTATGTTTCAAAAACTCGTGGATTTTGCTAAAGCAAACGGTGCTAAAAATATAATCGATGGTACTAATTTAGATGACCTATCTGCATATAGGCCTGGGTTAAAAGCTCTGAAGGAGCTGGATATAAAGAGCCCATTAGTAGAGCTTGGCATTGATAAAAATGCTGTTAGAAAATTGGCTAGCGATTTGGGTATAAGTGTTGCTAACAGACCTTCAGCACCTTGTCTTGCTACACGCATACCATATAATACAAAACTTGATTTAAATTTATTGAATAAAATTGATAAATGTGAAAATGAGATTAAAAAAATGGGATTTGATATTGTTAGACTCAGAGTTCATAATGAAATAGCTAGAATAGAAGTAAAAAGAGATGACTTATACAGATTATTAGATAACTCAGATGTAATAATAGATCTATTAAAACCCAATGGATTTACTTATATTACTGTTGATATCGAAGGGTTCAGATCAGGAAGCATGGATGTTAATATAAAATTTTAGAGGAAGTGAAAACATGGATTTAGAGGATATTTTGAAAAAAGTAAAAGCTGATGAGATTTCGATTGAAGATGCTGTTAAAACTTTAAAAAAAATGCCATATGAAGAGCTTGGATATGCAAAACTTGATCACCATAGAAAACTCAGAAAGGGGTATGGAGAGGTCATATTATGCGAAGGGAAATCGAAAGATCATTTAATTAATATATTTAAACATTTTGCAGAAAATGATGTAGATGTACTTGGCACAAGGGCATCAAAAGAACAGTTTGAAAGTGTCAAATCTGTGATCGAAAATGTAGAATATGACGATTTATCTAGAATTTTAAAGCTTAAAAGGTCAAGTTACAAAAATTTAGGTAATATTGCTATTTGTACAGGTGGGACTTCAGACATACCATTTGCTGAAGAAGCTGCACAAACAGCTGAATTTTTTGGAAGCAAAGTAATGAGAATTTATGATGTTGGTGTAGCCGGCATACATCGACTTTTATCAAAAATAGATGAGATATCTAGTGCAAATTGTATTATCGCTGTGGCTGGAATGGAAGGCGCATTACCAGGAGTTATTGCAGGTATGGTAGACAAACCGGTAATTGCTGTTCCTACATCGGTGGGATATGGCTCGAATTTTAAAGGGATATCTTCGCTACTTACAATGTTAAATTCATGTGCAGAAGGAATTGCTGTGGTAAATATAGACAATGGCTTTGGCGCTGGATATATTGCAAATCAAATTAATAGACTGGTGGTGAGTTCTAATGGGAAATAGAGCATTATATTTCGAGTGTTATTCTGGAATCAGTGGGGATATGACTGTAGCAGCACTTTTAGATTTAGGATTAGATATAGATACATTGCTTAATTATTTAAATAGTTTAAAACTAGAGAAATTTAACATCAATATCGATAGAGTACATAAAAATTCAATATCAGCATTGAAATTTGATGTAATTTTAAATGACAACTCAAGTATTAAAACGAAAGGAGAACAACATGAAAAAACGAAATTGAGTTCTTCATTGAAATTAAAATCTGTTAGAAAAGAACATAAACATAGTCATGAACATAGAAATCTCTATGATATTCAAAAAATTATTGATGATTCCGTTCTAACAGAAAATGCTAAAAGAATTGCAAAAGGAATATTTGAGATAATCGCTAAAGCAGAGGCAAAAGCACATGGTATAGAAATAAACGATGTGCACTTTCATGAAGTGGGAGCGGTTGATTCTATTGTAGACGTAGTTGCTACTGCTGTTTTGATCGATGAATTAAGTGTTAAAAATATTTATTTTTCTCCTATATCAGAGGGCAGGGGAACGACAAAAATACAACATGGGATATTACCGGTTCCAGTTCCAGCAGTAGCTAATATATTTGCACAAAATGATTTAATTATGAATCTTACAGATGAAGATGGAGAAATGATTACTCCTACAGGTGCAGGAATTGCGGCTTTTTTAAACTCAAAAAATAAGATGCCAGATAAATTTAAAATTAAAAGAATTGGATTGGGGGCAGGATCAAAAGATTTTTCGAGGGCTAATATATTAAGAGTATTTGAGATTGAAGAATTAGAGGCTATCGGTACAGACGAGGATGAAGTTTATTTACTAGAGACTAACATAGATGATTCTACAGGAGAAAATCTAGGGTTTATTTTTCAAGAACTCATTGATAACGGAGCTAAGGATGTATACTACACTCCAATATATATGAAGAAAAATAGGCCTGCTTATATGTTAAGTGTTATAACTGATGAAGTCAAAAAAGAAAAGTTAGAAGATATTATTTATAAAAATACCACATCTATAGGTATTAGAGAGCAAAGATTAAAGAGAAGAATTCTTAATAGGGAATTAATAACTATAAACACGAAGTATGGTGACATAAATGCTAAAAAAATTCTTATCGATGATTGTAATTACAGGATTCAGCCAGAATTTGAAGATATTAAGAATATATGCAAAAGAGAAGGACTTGGATTTAGCAAAGTGTATTATGAGGTGCTTTCTGAGATAAACTATTGATTTAGATATTAACTTATATTTTTGCTTAATCGTTTAAAAGCGGGGTAATATTAAAGTGTAGATCATAAAAGACCAGCTAATTAAAGTCAATAGATTTTAGCAAAATAATATTAAATATTTTTTTGAAAAACTAATAATAAAAAAATGCACACCTAATAAACCAATAATTATTGGTTTAAAAAACGAAGCTGTTATTTAAAATTGTTC
>JAHDQA010000041.1 GCA_018434075.1 Tissierellaceae bacterium | reverse complement strand
GTATAATTATAACACAAAAAAGGACTTATATAAGTCCTTTTTTGTTGAATTAAACTATTTTAATTTGTCTATTTTACTGATTTCTAGTAAGGGTCTAATTTAACTATACAAAGGTCTAATTTAGTTTTACATTTGACCAATAATTTATAGAAAGGAAGGAATGAACATGACATTTGGCGAAAAAGTAAAGGAGGCTCGGTTAGCAATGAATCTTTCTCAAACTGAGCTTGCCCAGCTTACCGGTATCTCTGAACGCTCCCTCTACACTTACGAACAGTTGGGAACCATACCTCGCAAAGGTAATATCAGAAAATTAGCTGAAGCTCTCCATGTTTCTGTAGCTTATTTATTAGACGATCAGGAAACCAATACACAAAGTCATATAGACGAAGATATGTTTTTGGCTGAAGCACGAGAGCAGTTTGGTTCCAAAGGTGCAAAGGAAGCACAGGAAGTCTTGGGACGTGTGAGTTCCCTCTTTGCTGGTGGCGATTTAGATGAGGATGCTAAGGATGTATTCTTTCAGGCATTGATGGCAGTTTATATGGACTCTAAAAGGAATGCCAAAGAAAAATTCACCCCTAAAAAGTACAGAAAGCACAAGGAAATTATGCAAAGCGAAACCTGACAATTTCTTTATTGAGAAATGTTTTCTGTGCTCGGTTTGGAGGTGAAGCAAATGAGAACGGCAGCACATATTATCGAAGCCGTAGGAAAACTTGTAAAAAAATATGATACCAGAGATCCCTATGAGCTTTGTAAATGCCTGGGAATTAAAATTCATTTTTATAATTTGGAGAAAAAGCTGAAAGGATTTTTCTTCTATCAATCCAGACAAAAAAACATCGTCATTGACAGTAATGTAAATGACGTGCTAGAACGCATCTTGATTGCTCACGAATTGGGACACGCAGTGCTTCATACAAAAATTGCAATGATGAAAGGCTTTCAGGAAATGGAAGTATTCGATGGCAGCTCGGTAGAGGAGGATGAAGCAAACTTTTTTGCCGCAGAGCTTCTTTTGGAAGATAGAGAAGTTCTGGAATGTTTATCTGAGTATTCATTCTTTGAAACAGCAAAACAGTTATATGTGCCAGCAGCATTATTAGATTATAAATTTAGCTTATTGCACGAAAAAGGGAAAAAGATTAATCCTATGTGTATAAGAAAAACAAATTTTTTAAAAGATAATTTGGGAGCCTATGATGAATTAAATTGTTTCTGAATTGGCGATCATGATATTTTTGACAAAATTACTCTCCAGCATATATATCATTGAGAATATTGCACAATTTTATTGCACAACATACGTTTATTAATACATATTGCACAATTTAAACATATCTGCTATAATAAAGATACCGATAAAGTACGGCAACATTTCAGTAAAGGAGGAAAAAGTATGAAGTGCAAGAAATTGAAATCAATCCTATCTGCCAGCTTAGTAGCTTTAATGCTATGTGGCACGTCCGTAACTGCATTTGCAGCAGAAGATGCAACACCAGCAGCACCAAATGATTCTTTGCCTAGCATGGAACTTCCTGCTACCAGAGCAAATTGGTCGGAAGACATCAAAACCATAACTGGTGGTACTCTGACAGCAAATGTTTGGTTGGATTCATTGTTTGTCAATGATTTGATTGACTACCAAGTTTCCGCTCAGTACAACAAGACGGATCATACAAACATCCGAACTGAGTGGTGGTGTGTTGTCGAATCCGAGTCCTTGACGCACAGTGTTACTGTAACATTGAATGTCAACCCTCCTGGAGTATCTGTAAGTGCAACAACTTCATCTACTACAACACAGGCTACTACTCCTCATAAATATTATGAGAATACCAAGAGCCAAAAAGATGCATCCTATCGTTCAAACATCGCATTGCAGGGTAATTGGAAGAAAGTCACAATGGTTAATGAAGCTTCCGTTTGGGGCGGCTCTGTAACAAAGAAAGCTGCTATCACTACTCAGACATCCGTTTCGTCTTAATGTCATGAATGTTTACCCAATATGAAGCATATCTTATGCAATGCTTAGTATGAGAGCAATCAAAGGGGTGGTATGGGGTCCATACCACCCCTTTATTGATTATGACTGACTTGCGGTTATGCTAAATATCATAGAAACAAAAATTATAGGTAGCAAACTAGTCGATACAACCAATGCGGAGGTGTAGTTATGAAGAAATTGATTTCGACTTTTTTGATTTTTTCCATCTTAATTGTTTCTTTAGCCGGTTGTAATGTTTCTCCGCAGAATAATGTTCAGACTAACTCATCTGCATTAGCTGCTTATCAGGGAGTCGATGAATTTTTACTCGATTGCATAGAGACAGATCAATCTTTCATGTCATCAAAGCTCAGTAATATTGATAGTAATAGTTTTGAACAAACCTATTATCATTTAAAAATACAAAAATATTCTGCTCTGACAATAAGTGAAACCACTACAACTGCTTTTCAAGAAATTCTCAATGAAAAGTTGGAGAAAGATATTACATATATAAAGTATGTAGATGTTCTAAATGATTTCAAGATCAACCAACAAGATGTAGAAAAGTATATCTCAGAGAATCCAGAGATCACAAAAGATACAATTGAAGGTTATTTTAATATTTTAAAATATTTCGGAAAAAATGAATCCTTTTTTGACAAAAGTAAAATAAAGCAATTTTTAGAAAGTAGCATTCCTACTGAAACTGATTATGCCAATCGGCTCGTCATGATTTATTGGTATTTGAATTTGTGCAATAGTCAACTGATTGATGCTGATGATAGTTTCAAAGGTGAGTGTAAAGACTACTTGAGTTCAGAAAATACTTTCCAGTTTAATAGTGATGATTTTTACAAGTATGAAAATCTCTACTACTATATCTGGAATTGCCAAGCACTCGGCATATCAACAAGTATCTACGATGAGATTATCGGGAACATCCCTGAACAATTGCCTTACATTTTTTTATCGAGTGAACTTTACTATGCTGTTATGTGTTTGGATATAGAAAAACAAAACTTTGATGCTGAAGAGTACTTTTCAAGTTACTACGATTTTATAACTCCAACAGTAGACGATTTATATCCAAGTTATGTGGTTGAATACAACAATATAATCGAACAGTACCAAGCATTTATATTATTAAAATATGCTTTTGATTCAGATGATCAGAGAGTGGTAGAGCTTGGAAACTATTTAAAAGAGCAAACGAAAAACAATTTATTTGCTACAGAATCATCTGCACAATCATATTATGAATGCTTGTTCTGCATTTTAGAAGGCATCCAAATCCCCGATGAGAAGCTCGATCTAATTAGAGAGAGACTAGAAGCTGAAAAAGGAAAGGGTAACGAAGCACATAATACTAAAGTATATTACTATTACCTCATATTAAACAATGCGGATGTCACTATAAGTGAAGCCGATAAAGAGTATATTTTGTCACAGTATCGTTATTTGAAATCTGAGCAAACATATGATTTGGCAGTTGATTTTCTGAAATTAATTTCCGAATTAAATGTAATGAGTAATGATGAAATCACCGAAGAATACAAAGATATCTCAGAATCAGTAGGTGCGTCCTATAATTTATTGGAGTTACAGCAAAAATTGAATATGCAGCCAGACTTCACACAGGATTCTTTGTCGCAAAAAGTCAACCTAGCCAATAAGTGCTTAATCAAAGACGATGCCGGTGTAATGTATATATCAACCATTTATTCTGATATTATGTCAACACAATCCGAAAATATTGGAGTGAAGTTTTCATGAAAAAGCACATATATGTCAGCCTAGCTATTGGCTTCCTGGTTGGACTTCTGTGTAAATTGGTGGATTTTATTCCAGGAAACACATTGATTGGCTATTTAGGGATAAAAGATCTTTTCAATTATCTTGGCTTATTTGTTATTATTACAAGTTTGATAGAGTATACTGCACCAACTATAAAATGTGGTATTTTTCAAACACTAGGATTTATGATGAGCATGGTCTTTAGTTATTATGCAACCACGCTTATCGTATATAAGTCCATCCCTTATCACTATGTACTATTATGGTCTATAGTCGCACTTTGCAGTCCACTGTTATGTTGGATTATTTCTCAAAGACGAAAGCCTGGATTAGTAGCAGTACTTGGCATTTTAATTCCTATTCTTCTATTAGGAAGTGAGACGTATAAGTTAATTAAAGTTGGTAGTTATTTTCAAATCCAGCTTTGGATAGAAATAATCGCAATAATAATTATGTTTTGGAAGCTTCCTCTAAACAATAAGCATAGGATATATTCGATTATTGCATTTGTTTTTCTTATTCCATTTCTCGATTATCTTGATGTGGTATATTCATTTGCAAGGCTATTACGCAAATTGTTATTTTGAGTTTATATCTATCTCTGGACAAAATAGAGTAGGGGGAATTTAATCCCCCTCTCACACCACCGTACGTGCCGTTCGGCATACGGCGGTTCAATTCAAATAATAATCTAAACAACTAATGAGTCCTCGCTTTGCGAGGATTTCTTTTGATATCTTTCGTAACCC
>JAHDQA010000003.1 GCA_018434075.1 Tissierellaceae bacterium | reverse complement strand
GTCTAGATGACATAGATTGGGAAGGAAAGATTAAAAAATACCTTCCAGCTAAAACACATGAAAAAAATATACTAGCTTTTAGAAAAGGATTAGAAACATTATAAAATAGCCACCCATCGAGGTGGCTTTATTTATTAAATTTTTGTAACAATTTTATAAATTTGAGATAATAGGAGATATTGAGATATAATAAGATATAGATAAAGGTCTATGCTTAAATTTCTCCATTTTCCTTATTTTTTATGTTTTTATAGTATAATTGCGTATTGTAGAAGTAAATTGAAAGAGTATAATAGATTAGTCAAGGGGTGATAAAATGGATCAAATAATTCAAGACATCCTTAATCTAGACAATGAAACGAAAAAGCTTAAGGATAGATATGAGGAAATACTAAAAAAAGAAAAATTTGAAGGTCTTGCGAAAGTACAAAAACTTGAAGAAGAGCTAATGGCTGCTTATGAGAAAGAGGCACAAAAAGCTTACGAGAATTATATTGAAGAAAAGTCAAAGCTAATTCCACAAATTGCTCAGCAGGAATATTTAAAATACGGAAGTTCTACAAATTTGAATGAAAAATACATTAAACTAAAGGCTAAATTATTAGATGATATTTGGGAAAGTATCCTGACTATCGAGGAATAGAGGGATATAAATGAGTAATGCAAGAAGATTTTCAGCAATTAACACAAAGTTAAGAGTCATGCACTCTCATTTTTTGACAGATGACGATTATCTTAATTTGATGGAATCAAAGACTGTAGATGATACAATCGCATATTTGGAAAATAACACTATATATGGAAAATTCATCACAAACGATCCACATCTTACAAGAATTGAAGAAGTAGACATTGCAATGGATAGGTACTTGGTGTATCAATTTGGTAAAATATTAAATTATTTCTCCGATAAGTATAAAGAGTTTTACAGATCTCTTATGCTTAGGTATGAAGTGGAAGACTTGAAACTCTTTATTAGAGCAGTTGCTAGAGGGGAGAGCTTGGAAGAAACCAAGAATTTAAGCTTAATCAGAGAAAAATACTACAGCTTTTCTTATGATAAGATAAAGAACGCAAAGAACATCAATGAATTGATTGAATTGTTAAATGACACACCTTTTTATGACATAATTAAAAGATATAAAGATGAAGATCCAGAGAGATTGATTTTTTACATCGAAATGAGTCTTGATAAATTTTATTTTCAAACAGTAAGCGAGAAATCAAAAGAACTTTCAAGGGAAGACAGAAAATTCGCAGAAAAACTAGTCGGTACAAATGTGGATTTATTAAATATTGAATGGATTTATAGAGGTCTTAAGTTTTACAATACAATACCTGAAGAGCTTATAAACTATGCATTAAGCGGAGGGCTTGAGTTTAAATACGAAGATTTAAAGAAATTATGTTATTCAGATGTCGACAATTTAATTAAAACTGTTAGAAATACTCCCTACAAAGATCTATTTAACCCAGATAAAGATATAGATACTTTCTTGAAATTAAGAATTCAAAGGTATCTATATAATATGTTTAAAGATGTTTTCAAAAAAGCTAAAATGGATATTTCAGTGTCGATAGGATTTTTGCATTTATTAGAATTTGAGATAAGAGATATCATGACTATATTGGAATCAAAGAGGTATCAAATTTCAAGCATAGACATAAAAGAATACCTCATTCGAGACTTAAAAGGAAGTGAGTAATCATGGGAGCTAACAAAATGGAGCTGCTTAATGTGGTTGGCAAAATAGAACATGCTGATGCAGTATTAAGAGATTTAGTTTTAAACTATGACATTGAACTATTAGATGCTTTGAATAGAATCGAAACAGGTCATTTTAAAATAAATGTAAGAGATGAGAACCTAGATAAAATAGTTGATATGAATTATGTAATACCTTATATAAGCGACAATAAAGTTACTGATTTAGAAACTAAGAAAAAGCAGATAATGTCGGCATTTGATTTGAGCAATGACAGTATAAAAATTTCAAGAGAAAAACCTTCTATAAATGACGATGAAATCAATGATTTTTTTAACGTGTTAGAAAACATAAATTCATTAAATGGAGATTTAATGAATTTAAAAAATGAGTTGAGCAAATTAGAAAGCTATTATAACAATATTTTTAGAGAACTGGACGACTTTCCAATAAGTATTGGAGATTTGAGAAATATGGAGTATTTTGACTTTAAACTAGGAGTATTGAGCAATTCTGGAAGGTTGAAGTTAAAATCAAGCTATGAAAATATACCGGCTATAATCGTTCATACTGGCAAGATAGAACAAGGAGAAGTATATTTTATAATTTACCCCAAAAAAGTGGCTGTTGATATAGAGAGAGCATTAAAGACTTTGGAATTTCGCGAGCTAGTGTTGCCAGAAGAGTATAATTCTACTCCAAAGGAAATAAGTGCAATGCTTACACTAAAAAGAAATGAAATTTTAGCAAAAATTGCATTGAAAGAGAAGGAATTGGATGAGTTAAAGACAAAAAACTTGGATAAAGCAACTAATCTACTCAACCAGTTGAAAATCATGATTGAAATTGAAAAAGTAAAAGAAAAACTAGCTTTTTCAAGAAAGTATTTCTATCTAGCCGCTTGGGTATTGTGTTCCGATAAAGAAAACATACAAAATACTTTAAGCAAATATGAGGATATTTATGTAGCATTTGATGAAGAAGTTGTCCATTCTACAAAACTAAAAAACAGTTTATTACTAAGGGTGTTAGCATAATGATAAAGCCTAGCATCACGATGAGAAGAAGGAAGTGATAATAAGTGTCGGTTGAAAAAATGACTTTGTTAAATATCGTTGGGAAGGCGCAAGATGCAGAAAATGTCCTAAAGGATGTAGTCACAAACGTTGAAGTGGATTTAATTCCTGCAATTCATCAAATTGAGTCTAATAATTTCACATTTGATGTCACAAACGAGAATATAGATAAGATAATCGATATGAACTATGCAAGGAGCTATAAGAAAGACTCTCTTGTCGACGAATTGAGTAAAAAATCAGATACAATCAAAGAAATATTTGATGTAAAAGACAATGAATTAAATATGAGAATTGATACTTTGCTGCCAAAAGAGAATATTCTCGAGGAATTCGATACTATAATTGATGAAATCCATGACACAAATGAGAGAATAAATGTTCTAAAAAAAGAAATTGAACACTTAGAGGGGTATTATTCTAATATATTTAGAGAGTTAAAGAATTTTTCAATACCATTGTCTGACTTGAGGAGCATGGGGTATTTTGATTTTAAAGTTGGGATACTTTCTAAAGAAGGCAGACAAAAGGTTAAGAAAAACTATGAAAATATTTTGGGTATTTTCTTGCACACTGGTTCAAGCCAAGAAGGAGAAGTATATATAGTCATGTACCCAAAAGAAATGAGTATTGAAATGACAAGAATACTCAGGTCTTTAGGATTTAAAGAAATTCCAATTCCTGAGGAGTACACTGGCACTCCTAAAGAAATCAGCGAACAGATAGACATTAAGAGAAATACAATTTTAGCGGAGATTGCTGAGAATGAGAAAATTGAAGAAAAAATAAAATCAAAATATGGCGAAAGGGTAAAGGAGCTATTAGCACACGCTAAGTTGATCTTGAAGATGGAAGATATTAAAGAAAATCTTGCTTTCTCAAAGAAGTATTTCTATTTTTCAGCCTGGATTGCCGAGTCAGACAAGGATAAAGTGACTAATTTATTGAAGAAATACGATGGAATTGTAGCTGTGTTCAAGAAAGATGAGGTTTCAAACGCACCTACAAAATTGAAAAATAATTGGCTGTTTAAACCATTTGAGATGCTCGTAAAGATGTACGGCACTCCATCATACAACGAATTAGACCCTACTCCATTTTTAAGTTTGTCATACATGTTTTTATTTGGAATGATGTTCGGAGATTTGGGTCAAGGATTTGTCATCTTGCTTGCAGGATTATTAGTAGGCAAGAAGAGCAAGACTTTTGGAGGCTTGCTAACTAGATTAGGAGCGAGTTCAATGGTCTTTGGGACTCTTTATGGCGCTGTGTTTGGATTTGAAACGATCATACCAGCACTATTGATCAGACCTTTTGAAAACATCAATACTATGCTTATGATAGCAATTGGCGTAGGTGTCACACTACTTATAATTGCATATATTCATGGCATTATAAATGCTTTCAAGAGAAAAGACTTCGAAGAAGCTGTGTTTGGAAATAAAGGAATTGCAGGATTTGTGCTTTTTATAGACTTACTTCTTTTGGTAGGTGGAATGATGCTGGGGTTAAACATAATGCCAGTGCCAGTAGGTGTAGCAATAGCAGTACTATGTTTATTGTCCATCATATTCAAGATGCCACTTGCTAATCTAGTTGAAAAGAAGAGACCTCTACATCACGAAGATATCACAGGATATTACATCGAAGGTGTATTCTCATTGCTTGAGACTTTCTTGAGCATGTTGAGTGGAACAGTATCATTTATAAGAGTTGGAGCGTTTGCGCTGACTCACGTGGGATTATTTATTGCATTTGAAACCATAGGCGAAATGATAGGCTCTGCTGCAGGAAATGCAGTGGTGTTAATCATAGGCAACCTACTGATATTAGGGCTTGAAGGGCTTATAGTATTTATTCAAGGCTTAAGACTTCAATATTACGAACTATTCAGTAGATATTATAAAGGCGATGGAAAGGCTTTTGAGCCTGTAAAATTAGAATATTAGAATTTAGAATTTAGGAGGAGATATTATGTCATTTATATTAACAACAACTACCATTATGGTATTATTGACAATTGCTACAGGAGTATATTTTATTTACAGCGATATGGAAGGCGACAGAAAGAAATTGAAAAAGATTTTGAGAGCTAACTTGTTTGTGTTTGTTCCACTTTTGATGGCAGCAGTAATAATCATGGTACCAGGAGCAATAAACGCAGCAGAAGAAGCCACAGCAGCTGGTGTTACATCATCTCAAGGTTTAGGGTTTATTTCAGCAGCTTTAGCAACAGGATTAGCAACACTTGGTGCAGGTTATGCAGTAGCAGTAGTTGGTTCAGCAGCTTTAGGCGCAGTATCAGAAGATAAATCATTATTAGGACAAACACTTATATTTGTAGGTTTGGCAGAAGGTATTGCTATTTATGGTCTTATAGTTTCAATTCTTATTTTGGGAAGGTTATAAAAATGAAATCTATTCTAATCAGCGACCACAAGGACACTTTAGTGGGAATGAGATTAGCAAGTATAGAAGGAATGTATGCAAAAGATTTAGATGATATAAGAAAAGCGTTTGATGAAGCTGTTGAAAATGATGAGATTGGAATAATCATAATCACAGAATCTATCCTGGAAAAAATGAAAGATAGAGTGCTTCAAGTAAAAAAGAGCAATAGCAAGAAGCTAATTGTAACTGTACCAGATAGGACAGGCCTAAAGGACAAAGACTTTATTATGAGATACATCAAAGAGTCCGTCGGCATCAAAATATAGGTGGTGAAGTCATGATAACTGTAGAAGATAAATTGGATATATTTCGCAAAGTTGTCTACAAAGAAGAAGAAAAGAAATTCCAAAAAGCATTGGAAGAATTAAAAAAAGAGAATGAAAATCTCCTAGAACAGAAGAATAAAGAACTAGAAGTTCAAAGGGATGAGATCATCAAAAGAAAATTGGCAATAGCGGAAAGAGAGATCAACGAAAAGATTTCTGAAGAAAAGACAAAAGTCAAAGAAAAAGTTTTAAAAATGAGGGCAGAAATCCTACAAGACTTTATACAAAGCCTATATGAAAAAGCTTCAGAGTTCACTAAGACTAGTGAATACAAACAATATCTCTTTGGCAAACTGGACAAAGCTATTTTAGAGCTTGGAGATTTGAATTTCAATATTTATGTTAAAGAAAGCGACAAAGATATGGTAAAAGAGCACTTAGAAAAGAATTACGCAGAACGAATTCATAAATTTAACATTGAAACATTGCCATCAAATCTATTAGGCGGATTTTTAATCGAAGATCAAGAGAAGACATTTTTAATTGATTATTCATTAAAGACCTTGATTGATGACAATGAGTATGAGATAGGAAACAAGTTATTTGCGCTTTTAGAGAAAGCAGGTGACATAAATGAGTGATTTAACTGGTAAGATTAAATCCATCAACGGTCCTGTAATTATCGGAGAAAACATGACTGGATTTAAAATGAGAGAGATGGTTGTAGTAGGGCCAAAAAAATTGATAGGTGAAGTTATTTCCATTGATGGAGATACTGGTATTGTTCAGGTCTATGAAGAAACAGAAGGCTTAAAAAAAGGTGATGAAGTAGTTTCAACTGGAAAACCTCTTTCTCTAAAACTAGGACCTGGCATGCTTGGAAATATGTTTGATGGTATACAAAGGCCATTAAAGAAGATTAGAGATGACCATGGTGATTTTATCCCTGAAGGAATTGGCCTTATTTCGATAGATGAAGAAACAGAGTGGGAGTTTAAACTGCTAGTAAGCGTAGGCGATAATCTAACAGGTGGACAGATATTTGCAGAAGTGCAAGAAACTCAGCTTATTGTTCACAAGCTGATGGTTCCTATCGAGATCTCAGGCAAAGTAATATGGGTTAATGAAACAAACAAGGGGACTATAAATGACACAATTATTAAAATAGAAGATAAAAATGGAGACATTCACGAGATCAAGATGTATCAAGAATGGCCAGTAAGAAATCCTAGACCTGTAGAAGAAAGACTTGAAATAAGCAAACTTCTTGTAACAGGCCAAAGAATCCTAGATGTATTTTTCCCAATAGCAAAAGGAGGAACTACAGCTATTCCTGGCGGTTTTGGAACTGGCAAGACAATGCTCCAACATCAACTTGCAAAATGGTCTGATGCAGACATCATCATATATGTTGGCTGTGGAGAAAGAGGAAACGAAATGACTGAAGTTCTCGAGGATTTCCCTAAATTAGTCGACCCTAAGACCAATAGGCCCATCATGGAAAGAACTGTTTTAATAGCCAACACATCAAATATGCCAGTTGCCGCAAGGGAAGCCTCAATTTACACAGGCATTACAATGGCTGAGTACTTCAGAGATATGGGTTATGATGTAGCTGTCATGGCGGATTCAACATCAAGATGGGCAGAAGCATTGAGAGAAATATCTGGTAGACTTGAAGAAATGCCTGCAGAAGAAGGATACCCTGCATATTTACCTACTAGATTAGCTCAATTCTATGAAAGAGCTGGATATGTCAAGACACTCTCAGGCAAAGAAGCCTCGGTAACATTGATTGGCGCGGTATCACCAGCTGGTGGAGATTTCTCTGAGCCAGTAACTGAAAACACAAAGAGATTCGTAAATGTATTTTTAGGACTTGATAGAGAACTAGCATATTCAAGACACTATCCTGCAATCAACTGGATGGATAGTTATAGCGGATATACTCATATGATCAAAGATTTCTATGAGAAAGAGTTAAATGTGGATATTGAAAATTTAAGAGAAAAAATGCTCGGAATACTGTTTGAAGAAAACAAACTCCAAGAAATAGTGCTCTTAGTTGGCGAAGATGTTTTGCCAGATGACCAGAGATTGATATTAGAGATAGCTAGAGTGTTAAAAATCGGATTTTTACAACAAAATGCATTTCATAAAGACGATGCTTTTGTGCCACTAAAGAAACAATATGAGATGCTAAAAACCATGGAATTATTATACGATAGAGGACTTTCTGCAGTAAAGAAAGGAATACCAATCTCTAGGGTAAGAAATGGACAGATATACGAAGAAGTAATAAAATTAAAATATACTATACCTAATGATGATATTTCAAAGATCAAAGAAGTCAATAAGATGATCAATGATTTCTATGATAAATTAGAGTCAGAGTATAGCAAATAGTGGGTGAAGACGAATGAAGAGAAAATATTTAAAATTAGATAAAGTTGAAGGTAGTATAGTTGAACTTTCTAACACTCATTCTATAGGGTATAGTGAAATAGCAGAAATCGAAGACCAATTTGGCAACAAAATGGTTGGAAGAGTAATTAAAATAGATGGCGATAGTGTTGTAGTTCAAGTTTTCGGAAGTACTATGGGCATTGCTGTAGATAATACTAAAGTAACATTTAAAGGGAAACCATTTGAAATACCACTATCAAAAGAGATTTTAGGAAGAACATTTGACGGAATAGGAAGGCCTATTGATGGTGGCGGAGAAATTTACTCTGAAAAAACTTACAATGTAAATGGAAGGCCAATTAATCCAGTGTCAAGAGAGTATCCAAGAAATTACATTCAAACAGGTATTTCATCTATTGACGGCCTTGCTACTTTAATTAGGGGACAAAAGTTGCCTATATTTTCAGGGGCAGGCTTGCCACACAATCAGTTGGCAGCACAAATAGTTAGACAAGCCAAGATAAAAAGCGAATCAGGAGAAGATAATTTCTCTATTATATTTGCCGCAATAGGTGTAAAACACGATGAAGCTTTTTATTTCCAAGAAACATTTAGAAAAGCAGGAGTACTGGATAGGGTAGTAATGTATATAAACTATGCTGATGACCCTATAATGGAGAGAATCATAACTCCAAGGTGCGCTCTTACTGCTGCAGAGTATCTTGCATATGAAGAAAATCAACATGTACTGGTAATAATGACAGATATAACAAGCTATGGCGAAGCTCTTCGTGAAGTTTCATCATTAAGAGAAGAAGTACCAAGCAGAAGGGGTTATCCTGGGTATCTTTATTCAGATCTTGCTGAACTTTATGAAAGAGCTGGAATGATAAAAGGCAAAAACGGTTCAGTAACACTTATACCAATACTCACGATGCCAAATGATGACATAACGCATCCAATACCTGACCTTACAGGCTATATTACTGAAGGGCAACTTGTATTATCAAGAGATTTATATTTAAAAGGCATATATCCACCAATAAATGTATTGCCATCACTTTCTCGTCTGATGAAAGACGGCATTGGTGAAGGTTTTACTAGGGAAGATCATCCAGAAGTCGCAAACCAATTGTTCTCAGCATATTCAAAAGTTCAAGATGTAAGAGCACTAGCACAAATCATTGGCGAGGACGATTTATCAGAAAGAGACCAGAAATATCTAAAATTCGGAGAAGAATTTGAGAAGAGATTTGTATCTCAAAGCTTTACTGAAAATAGAGATATGATGGAAACGCTAGACATAGCATGGGATTTATTAAAACTGTTGCCAAAAGAAGAACTAGATAGGTTGGATCAAAAACTAATTGAAAAGTATATGAAATAAGGTGAGGCAATGGCTGTTTATAAGATAACACCTACAAAAGCGAATTTAATAAAAGCTAAGAACTCTCTTTCTTTTGCTAAAAAAGGCTACGAACTTCTGGATAAAAAAAGAACTGTTCTGATACGTGAAATGATGAACTTAATAGATTCTGCAACAGACCTTCAAGCTAAAGTAGATGAAGCATTTCAAGAAGCGTACGAGAATTTAAAGATTGCAAATATACTAATGGGGCCAGAGACTGTCATTGAAATCGCAGAATCAATTGAAAAAGAAAAAGACTTTGACATTATATATAAATCGGTCATGGGAGTAGAAGTTCCAATAATCAAGAGAGAAGAGAGTCCGTTAAAGACAGAATATGATTTTTATAGGACATCTCCTGCTTTTGACAAGACGGTACTAAGTTTTATGAAAGTAAGAGATTTGATATATGAACTAGCAGAGATTGAGAATTCTGTATATAAATTAGCGATGGAAATTAAAAAGACCCAAAAAAGAGCAAATGCTCTTGAGAAGATCCAAATACCTAGATATGAATCTACTATCAAATATATCGACAGTGTACTTCAAGAAAAGGAAAGAGAAGACTTCTTTAGGCTAAAAAGAGTTAAGGGAAAAAGTAAAAAACATAAACAATAAAATAACTTGCCAAATTGGCAAGTTATTTATGTTTTTTGAGAAGCTCATATTTCACTTTCCAAAGTGCTTCAGAAAGATCTACAAAGTACTCATGAGGTCTTTCAAATCTCTTAACTTCATCCCACAGAGTATCTAATTGGTCAAAGCAATATTTTCTAATATCATGTATATTTGGGCTATCATATATGCATTGACCCTTATCATAAATTTGCACTAATAGTGGCCTTACATAAAAGTCATTTAATGTCTTTCTCTTCCATGTAAAGAGAGGATGAAATATTTCATAAGGCTCATTTTCAGGGATTTTTTCATCATGTAGAGTTATTACATCTGCCATAGCTTTGTTTTTTTTCTTGTCATAAAATCTGTAAACTTGTTTAAAGCCAGGAGTAGTTATCTTATTTACATTGTTGCTTATTTTAATTTTAGGAACTATTTCTCCGTTTTCTTCAACAGCAACCAATTTATACACGCCGCCAAATATAGGTTCGGATTGAGCTGTTATTAGTCTTTCTCCTACACCGAACATATCAATTTTCGCACCTTGATTAAGCAAATCCTTAATTACAAATTCATCTAGACTAGAAGACGCCATTATTTTAACATCGTTAAAACCAGCTTCATCCAACATTCTCCTAGCTTCTTTGGATAGATATGCAATATCTCCACTGTCAATTCTTATCCCCTTTGGTCTAAATCCTCTTGGCAAAACTTCTTCATTGAAGGTTCTTATTGCATTTGGAACTCCTTGTGAAAGAGTATCATAGGTATCTACCAATAGTGTACAATTATCTGGGTAAACTCTCGCATAAGCCTTAAAAGCTTCCAATTCTGTGGGAAACAATTGAACCCAACTATGAGCCATTGTTCCAAGAGCAGGTATATTAAAATCTCTATCTACGATTGTATTTGCAGTGCCTATGCAACCGCCAATATATGCAGCTCTTGCACCGAGTATAGCACCGCCATAGCCTTGAGCTCTCCTAGAGCCAAACTCAATAACAGGCCTTCCATCAGCAGCTCTCACGATTCTATTTGCTTTTGTTGCGATTAAAGACTGATGATTTACAGTTAAAAGAACCATAGTTTCGACAAGCTGGGCCTGCACTACTGGACCTCTTACAGTTACTATCGGTTCGTTTGGAAATATTGGGGTACCTTCAGGTATTGCCCATACATCACAAGTGAATTTGAAATTTTTTAAGTAATTGATGAATTTTTCTCCGAAAATGCCTGTGCTTTTAAAATAATTGATATCATCTTCGCTAAATTTTAAGTTGTTTAGATAATCTAGAAGCTGTTCAACACCTGCCATGATAGCAAATCCACCATCATCTGGAATGCTTCTAAAAAACATATCAAAATATGCTATCTTGTCTTCCATATTATTTTCTAAATATCCATTAGCCATGGTAAACTCATAAAAATCCGCAAGCATGGTAAGGTTTTCTTTTACCAGCCAATCTACTTTTTCCATAGTGCATCTCCTTTACATATATTAACTATATTATAGTATCAAAGCTTGTAAAATACAACTTTAAAAAAAATAAGAAGGACCTTTCCAATTTTCATCTTAGAAAAGCCCTTCATTTTAAATAAGACTTTGAACAACTGCTCCAACGTTCAGTTTTTGGTTCTATCACATTTTCTTTAATTTTAACAAGCAACTCCTTAATTTAAGTTAAAGTGGATTAAACTCTAATCTTTTAACTTAATAAGTTATTAAGTTTTACTAATTTACCTAATTTACAGGTACATCTTAAACCTTTATAATCTAGTCTTTAGTTAAATTATAAAGTTTACTACAAACATTTACTTAAACTTACTTACACTAACTTAATTTTACACTACCTGCGATTAACATCAATTTTAAATCTTTTAAATCTAAAATACTCTTAACCAATCATCAGTGTAACATTTTTAAAAAGCAACTAATTTTACAACAATTAGATACTTAATATTTTAGTTGGATGCAGTTGTCAAAGTCCTATCAACCATTATATAAATCATTACTTTAATGAAGTAATAATTTATTGTATAATGATTTGTCTATATTATACCCAGAAAATATATTTTAAACACTTTATTTAAAAAAATTTTATAAATTTTTTAAATATTTTTTGCCCTTATCAGTTAATGAAAAAGTAATAATACTATTTGAGGGACAATTGGCTAAATTACAGCCAAAACATTTGCCACCACAAGAAAATTCACCATTATCCCGCGATAGATATTCCATTTGAACGAGTTTGTCTATCAATTCATTTGCATACTTTTCGTCAATGCCTAACCTGTTAGCGATATCCCTTGTCGATTTCACGGTTTTATTAGAAATCAATTTTAAACACTCTTTTAACATAATATCCTCCTGTTATATGAACAAACTGCCTATTTGGTAAACTAGTACAGCCATTATATATCCCAATAAAAATGTATAAATTGCCATAAACAAAGCCCATTTTGCTGAATTGGTTTCTCTTTTGACTGTTGCAATTGTAGCTGCGCAAGGTGTATATAATAGCACCATTACCATATAAGAAATGGCAGAAAGGGTAGTGAAATTCATCCTCAAAGCCTCAGTAAGATCCATAGGAGAATAAAGCATACCTAATGTTCCTACTATAGCTTCTTTCGCAGCAATACCAGCAAAAAGACTCACCGAAGCTTGCCATGTTCCAAATCCAGCAGGTGTAAATATTGGAGCTAAGAAAGATCCAATTCTACCTAATAGACTTTCTTTTGAATAAGGCTCAACTCCAGCAGGCAGCATTGATAGTACCCAAAGAATTGTAACTACTAAAAATATTACAGTTCCTGCTCTTTTTAAGAATTCCCATACTTTTTCCCACATATCTCTAAACACGCTGTTCATTGAAGGCAATCTATAAGGAGGAAGTTCCATGATAAAATGAGTTTCTTCTCCTTTAAATAAAGTCTTGCTGAATACCTTTGCCATGATAAGTGCCATTGTTATGCCAAGAGCATAAATTAGAAATAATACTATTCCACCATTTTTAGGGAAGAATGCACCTATAAAAACCATATAGACTGGGAGCCTTGCACCGCAGGACATAAAAGGATTTATCAATATCGCAATCATTCTGTCTTTTTTATTTTCTAAAGTTCTAGTGCTCATGATTCCGGGGACATTGCACCCAAACCCTACAATCATTGAAATAAAAGATTTACCTTGTAATCCAACCTTTCTCATCAATGAGTCCATTACATAAGCGGCTCTTGCCATATATCCAGTATCTTCTAATATCGCTAGGAAGAAATACAAGACCACTATTAATGGCACAAATACTAATACTGCTCCTACACCGCCAAAGAATCCCTCTGATATGAAAGATACCAATAGTTCTGGCGCATTTATACTGATAAGTAAATTTTCAACAAGTGTAGCGATATAACCTATAAAACTTTCAACATATCCGCCTAAGAAGTCCTGCCCAATTTTGAAAGTAAGTTGAAAAACAGTTGCCATGATCAAAGCGAATATAGGTACTCCAAATATATAGCTAGTTAGTACTTTATCAAATTTATCTGTAGTAGTTAGTACATTTTCAGGTTCTTTTATTAATTCTCTTGTGATGTTATTTATATAATCATATCTTTTGTCTACAATGTCTAATTCGAAAATCTTGTCTTCTTCTCTCAATTTATCTATATATGCTTTAATTTCGCTATCACTTGAAACAAGGGATATAATCTCTCTATCGTTTTCTAGTATTTTTATAGCCATCCATCGCTTGGGATAAAGAAAATCCTTATTTTCGAGTAATTTCTGAATATTTACAATCTCTTGATCTATGTATTTGCCATAGGAAATTTCAAGCGGCTTTGTTTTTCTTCCAATGCTTTCGACCGTAACTTTTAACAATTCATCCACACCGATCTTTTTGGAAGCACTGGTTTCTACAATAGGAACATTCAATCTTTCTGACAGTCTTTTAATATCTATATTAATTTTTTTTGACTTAGCTTCATCTATCATATTTAAAGCTAATACGACATTTGCTCCCATCTCCAATAGTTGTATTGTCAGATATAAATTTCTTTTGATATTTGTTGCATCTATTACATTTATTACAACATCGGGATTACCTTTTAATACAAAATCTCTGGCAACAATTTCATCTTCAGAAAAAGCCCCCAGAGTATAGGAACCCGGTAAATCTACCAATGTATATTTTTCATCTTTATATGTAAAGAAACCCTCTTTTTTTTCAACAGTAACACCAGGCCAATTTCCTACATGTTGGTTAGAACCTGTGATTGCATTAAATAATGTGGTTTTACCACTATTTGGATTTCCAACAAGTGCTATTGTGTGCATATTATTATAGTCTCCTTTTAGTTATTTACTTCTTCCACTTCGATTTGTTCTGCTAGACCTCTACCTAAAGCCAATTTATTACCGTAAACTCTTAAAATTACTGGGCCAAAATCATTTTTCTCAACTTTTACTTCAGCTCCGGTATTTAAACCAAGCTCATACAATCTTTTAGTTGCCATCTGACCTTTGGATATATTTTTAATTTTGCATTTGCAATTTGGTTTTATTTCAGTCAATACCATTTGTACTTCCCTCCTTTGCCACATGATAATGATTATCATTTACATTTATATGATAATACATATCATACAAAAAATCAAGTTAAAGTCAAATAAATGACGAAAAAAATAGTTGACTGTTTTACTGGGAAATGGTATATTAAATATACCATCACCCAGTGGGGGAGGTAAGGAGAGTGATAAAGTGGCAGAAAACAAAAATAACCTTCAGAAAAAAACGCTTTTAATAGAGGGCATGACTTGTGCAGCTTGTTCGAACAGAGTAGAGAAAGCATTGAACAAATTAGAAGGGGTAGAAAAAGCTAATGTAAACTTATCATCTAATAAAGCGCTTATTTTCTATGATCCTAAAGTAGTAAATGAACAAATTCTTGTAAAAGCAGTTGAGAAAGCTGGATATAAAGCTGAAGTCTTGTCAGAAGAAGACAAAGAGAAAGCTAAATTATTAAGAGAGAAAGAAATAAAATCATTGAGGAGATCTTTTATAATTTCAGCGATACTGTCTTTGCCACTATTAATTGCAATGTTCTTTCACATGGCAGGAAGAATGAATATACTGACCAATGGATATTTTCAATTGCTTTTGGCAACACCAGTCCAGTTTATAATAGGTTCAAGATTTTATAAAGGGGCATATCATTCTTTAAGAGGGAAAGCTGCAAATATGGATGTGCTAATTTCTTTAGGAACATCAGCAGCGTACTTTTACAGTGTGTACAATTTAATAAATGGGGTGCACGAATATTACTTTGAAGCTTCTGCTGTTATCATAACATTGATACTCTTAGGAAAACTGTTTGAAGCTATAGCAAAAGGCAAAACTTCTGATGCAATTAAGAAGCTTATGGAGTTGAGGCCAAAGACAGCAAGAGTATATAGAGATGGAAAAGAAATAGAAATTTCAATAGACGATATCGATGTAGGAGATGTTATTGTCGTAAGGCCGGGTGAGAGCTTGCCTGTTGATGGAATAGTAATGGAAGGAGCATCTGCAGTTGATGAATCAATGCTAACTGGAGAAAGCATTCCTGTAGAGAAGAAAGAGGGAGACGTTGTAATAGGAGCGACAATCAATAAAACCGGAAGCTTCAAATACAAAGCTACTAAAGTTGGAAAAGATACTATGCTCTCTCAAATCATAAGCATGGTTGAAGACGCTCAAGGCTCTAAAGCTCCAGTACAGAGATTAGCAGATAAGATATCAGGCATATTTGTGCCAGTGGTTTTGGGAATTGCATTAATAACATTTATTGTGTTTTCGAGATTGGATAGCTTTAATACAGGACTTATTAATGCAGTAAGCGTTTTGGTCATAGCTTGTCCTTGTGCACTTGGTTTAGCAACACCAACTGCAATAATGGTAGGCACAGGCAAAGGTGCAGAGCATGGAATACTGATAAAATCAGGAGAACATCTTGAACTTGCTCATAAATTGACTACAATAGTCTTAGATAAGACAGGGACAATCACAAAGGGTTCACCTGAGGTGGTATATGTAGAGAAGTTAACAGATATTGATGAAAACAAGTTGATTGAAATTACTGCTGCTGTTGAAAACACATCAGAACATCCTTTGGGAGAGGCAGTGGTAAATTATGCAAGATCAAAGGGGATTGAATTCAATGAAACAAAAGAATTCAATGCGATTCCCGGCAAAGGTATAAAAGCAATCTATGATGGAAAGAAAGTTGCAATTGGAAATAGGGCTTTGATAAAAGAAAATTTGATAGAAATAGATGACAATATAGAAGAAAAGATAGCAGAACTTGAGAATAAAGGTCAAACTGTGATTATAGTTTCAATAGATAATGAAATAAACGGCATCATAGGAATTGCAGACAAAATTAAAGAAAGCTCTTATGAAGCGATTAAGAAAATGAAAGAAATGGGCTTAGAGCTTTATATGATCACAGGCGACAACGAAAGGACAGCTAAAGCCATAGCCAGAGAAGTGTCGATTGAAAATGTAATTGCTGAAGTATTGCCGGAAAACAAAGAAAAGATAGTAAAAAGCTTAAAAAAAGAAGGGAAAATCGTCGGCATGGTAGGAGATGGAATAAACGACGCTCCTGCTTTAGCAAGTGCAGATGTCGGTTTTGCAATTGGTACAGGAACTGACATTGCAATCGAAGCATCGGATATAACTTTAATAAAAGGAGATTTAAATGGTGTGGTGACAGCTATTAGACTTAGCCATAAAACAATGAGGACTATCAAGCAAAACTTGTTCTGGGCATTTTTCTACAACACAATAGGCATTCCATTTGCTGCATTAGGATATTTAAATCCAATGATAGCAGGAGCAGCAATGGCATTTAGTTCAGTATCAGTAGTAATCAATTCTTTAAGATTAAAGAATTTCAAATAGAGAAAGGAGAATGAAGATGGAAAAAATAATCTCAATTGAAGGCATGTCATGTGAGCATTGTGTAAAAGCAGTAACAAATGCACTAAAAGAAGTAGAGGGAGTAGAAGAAGTGAAGGTAAGTTTAGAAGAAAAAAACGCAGTAGTTAAAGGAAACAACCTTGATGATGAGAAATTAAAAGGAGCAGTCGAAGAAGCTGGCTATGATGTAGTAAATATAAAATAGGTGATCTTAAATGAATACAGAAAAAGAGGTAGCTTTAAGAAAGCTAAAGACAGCCAGAGGACAGATTGACGGAATAATTAAGATGATAGAGTCTGATAGATATTGCGTCGATATATCCACTCAGATACTTTCCACTATAGCCCTGCTTAAAAAGGCTAATATAGATGTACTGAATGGGCATATCAGAACTTGCGTAGCATCAGCCATACTAGAAGGCGAAGACAAAGGCAAAGAAAAAATTGACGAAGTGATAAATATAATAGATAAGTATATAAAATAATGGAGCGAAAGCTCCATTATTTTTACTTAATTTAAAAACTTTATTTGTAAAAGATCAGCAATGGATATTGCCATGGCCATCGCACCTTTTATTAATAAAATAAATAATTTAAATTTAGGATAAAAATTGGTCAAATGTAAAACTAAATTAGACCTTTGTATAGTTAAATTAGACCCTTACTAGAAATCAGTAAAATAGACAAATTAAAATAGTTTAATTCAACAAAAAAGGACTTATATAAGTCCTTTTTTGTGTTATAATTATAC
>JAHDQA010000138.1 GCA_018434075.1 Tissierellaceae bacterium | reverse complement strand
TTCTAAAATATAAATCTATGTCAAATTCATCAATAGTTCCGCCTTCTACAATTTCAATAGACTCCTTAGCCCTATGTCTCTTAAGTTCATCCCCCCTCCACTTTCCACTTCTCAATAAAATGTTCCTTATTTTTTGCCAATTCATTAAAGCTACTAACAAATGCCTTGTATAAAACTTCTTCATCCCTAAATTCTACGTCGTTTTACGAAAATCATTAAAAATCAATATTTCAGATGAACCTACGAAGAATTCAGGTAGTTACTCTTACATTTTAACATTTTCCAAACCCCTTCCTCAACACATTTGAATAGGATATACCCATTATTCTCAACTAAGTTACAAAAATCATAATTCTAGGTTCAATTAATAAACCACTCGATTCACTCAAGTGATTCAAGCGCTAATTTATCAATCGTTACGACTCTAAGCAGATACATTTTTATACATCTCCTGATAAGGATATTTGCTTGAGAGCTTCATAATCACTGACCTAGCTGTTTTGATAATTTTGGCCGCAAGAAAAACGTATTTCAATCGAAATGTCTTTATCTGCTGTCTGTATTCAGAAGCATCCAGATAATCAAACTTAAAGAGCAGAAACAAGTTATAAGCGAGCATCATCATTTGGAATACTGCTTCATTTGCCCAGAATGATTTCAAAAGCAAGTGGCCTACTGACATGTCGTATTTTGCTTCTTTGATATAGTTTTCAGCATTACCCCGCTTTTCATAGGAGAGAACAACAGATTCTGACTCTAAGTCTATATTGGTAACAAAGAAAAAATAGTCGTACTCTGAGCCCTCTAAAAGGCATAACTGAGCTCTTTCATTTTCGGGTTTCAGTACACGAGACACGACAAATCTTCGTTTTTCCTTCCACTTATCCAATTTTATATGCAGCTCAGCGGTTTCTCTTTCGTTTATACCTTTATGGAAAACAGCAGAGGAAGCGGTCACTTGAGAGACAAGTGTTGCATAGGCTTTAGCTTTGATTAAAAACTTACATCCAAGAGATTCTACGGTTTCAATGATTTCTTCATCAAAGTAACCACTATCCATACGAAAAAAGATTTCCAAGTCACTCGTTTTAAGAGTGGTTACAATTTCTTTAATCAGTTCAGTAGCACCATTTGCGGTGTATGCATTACCACTTCTAACAAAACCAGTGACATAGGCCTTTAGTTCATCACAAAAGGCAAACTGGATGTTGTAGCACCGGTTACCAAGTTTTTTAGGATTGTAACCTTTAGTAGCGCCTTCTTGATGGCCTTCTACATTAATGACACTGCTATCGATATCTATTGTGATGGATGCCAACCCACTTTTAGAAAGTAGCTTTTTAAACACTTTGAAATTGATTTCTCTGAGCATTTGCGTCGTTTTGAAGCTGAAGTTGCTTAAAAAGCGCGACACAGTTTCAGGCTCTTTAACAGATATCTCAAACTCACGGATAAGAGGATCATTCTTTAAAAGTTTTAGACGTTCGAGCTTATCTATGCCTATAAAATGACCGCAGAGCATGGTTTTAATATGATTCATTTTAATCTTGTTTATAGAAGCGCTTTCAAAGGCGAGGTCACTTTCAATCATCTCAAAAATGCCGTTGTTTTTAGTGTTCTCTAGCATCAGAAAAAGTCCTGCATTTGATGTAAGATTTTTAGCCTTAAACTCGATTTTATTTATCATAAGCCATCTCTCCTTCACAGCACCTCTATTTGGTACATTTTTACCCACCAAACAAGGCAAAAAACATATAAATAGACGGTGATTTTCTGTGATTTTCTTTCACCCAATGGGTGAAAGGATGGATTTAGCTTGACCATTATAAATGCTAGCTTAAAGGGTTATATGAGTAGGGTTCACGTAGAATCTAGGTCATCTATATGTTTATTATCGCACTTTACTTCACCTTTCTTTTAAGATTTTCATCTATAGAAATCCAAATCCTTGAAGGTCCTGAAAGCAAGCCATTTTGTTTAGTTTTATTACTTTTCATTTTGTACCTTTAAACCCCAT
>JAHDQA010000106.1 GCA_018434075.1 Tissierellaceae bacterium | reverse complement strand
AATACAAAGTTCAGAAATCCTAATTTAAGAAATTCTCTATTTAGGATCTTTTTTCTATGCCTGTTTTATTTAATTTTTAATTTTATCAATTCCTATATTTTTTTAATTTACCCCTTGAATTTTAATAGTTAGTCTTTCTTAAAAAATCATCAATTATTGATTTTATTTTATCTTCATCTATTATCTCAATCCCCAATGCTTTAGCTTTATCTAATTTGCTTCCAGGATCAGTTCCGACAATGACATAGTCTGTTTGTTTAGTGACTGAGCTTAGTACTTCTCCTCCCATATTTCTAATTATATCAGAAAGCTCGGATCTCTTTATACCTTCTATACTTCCTGTTATTACGACTTTTTTGCCAGTAAATATGCCTTCTTTTTTATTATCTTCAACAGATTTTATGAGTATTCCTTTAGATAATAATCTTTCTAAGCTGGATTTAATCTTTTCATCATGAAAAAATTCCAAAATATTATTGGCTACTACATCTCCTATATCTTTAATGGATATAAGCTCATCATATGTTGCATTCATAAGTGCTTCGAGAGATTTAAAATGCTCTGCCAAATCCCTAGCTGTTTTTATGCCAACATTTGTGATTCCGAGTGCATATATAAAAGAATCTAATGTGACAACTTTGCTTTTCTCAATTGCATTGAGCAAATTTTTTGCCTTTTTATCTTTAAATCCATCTAATTTCAATAGATCCTCATAAGTGACATCACATATTTGAGATAACTCTGTAATTCCTAAATTATCCACAAACATCTGAGCGGTTTTCTCATTAAAACCTACTATATTCATTGCATCTCTTGAAGCAAAATGGACAAGTCTTGAAACAAGCTGAGGTTTGCAAGAAATAGAATTTGGGCAGAATATGTGGACTCCATCTTGAATTAGTTCGCTACCACAAGCCGGACAACGAGTTGGTTTTTTTATTTCTTCAGTTGGTTCATCTGTCGGCAAGCTCCCAAGTATCTCAGGAATTACATCGTTTGACCGCCTTATCAACACTCTTCCGCCAAGCCTGATTTTTTTTCTCAGTATATCGTCATAATTGTTTAATGTAGCTCTTTTGACAGTTACTCCACCTATTTCAACAGGTTCTAATATGGCTGTAGGTGTAACTTTTGCAGTCCTCCCAACATTCCACTCAACTCCAATTATCTTAGTACTGACTTCTTCTGCTTCAAACTTATACGCAATTGCCCATCTTGGAAATTTATTTGTATTTCCTAATAATTCTCTGGTCTGCAAATCATTTACCTTTATGACCATTCCATCGGTTAATATGTCTAAAGTTTTTCTGTGATCTTTTTGAAATTCAATTTCTTCTATTAATTCATCTATATCTTCATATAATTTGATGTAATCAAATACTGGAATTCTATTTTCCTTGATGAATTCTATCATTTCCATATGAGTTTTAAACTTAAAGTTCTCTATATACCCTACGTTGTAAAATAGTGCTTTTAAATTTCTTCGCTTGGTTTCATTTATATCCAAATTTCTAAGAGCCCCAGCCGCAGCATTTCTAGCATTTTTTAATGGTTCTTGAGCCGTCTTATTGTACTCTTCCAAAGCGCTTAATGGCATTACTGCCTCTCCTTGTACTTCAAATTTATATTTATATTTAACTCTCAGAGGTATGGATTTTATAGTTTTTACTTGTGGCAGAATAACTTCACCTACTATGCCATTTCCCCTTGTAGCTGCTTGAACTAGGTTCCCGTTATCATATGTTAAGTTTATTGTCAATCCATCGAATTTATATTCGAGTACATATGATACATCTGGTAATTTTTCAGTATTTGAGTTGTTATATTCCTCTACAAATTGTTCTATTTTCTTTGCCCAGTTTCTCAGTTCATTGTAGTCTCTTACCTTATCCAAACTCCATAATCTCGATAAATGAGTATGCTTTTGAAACCCTTCTAAAATCTCAGAACCAACTCTTTGAGTAGGCGAGTATGGTAGCACAACACCTGTTTTCTTTTCAAGATCTGCTAGTTCATCATATAACTTATCGTATTCAATGTCACTTACCTTTGGCTCATCTAATGTGTAATAGTGGTAGTTTAAGTCTTCAATTATGGCAATAAGCTCTTCCATTCTCTTTAAATAGTCCATAAAGCCCTCCTATAATATGGTTATAGGTGCTACTGAATAGAGTAAAGTTTTAACTCCTCCTTGATCAAAAGCTATGGTGATTTTTTTGTCATTTCCTTCATCTTTAATCATTACAACCATCCCTACGCCAAATTTAGAGTGTTGCACTTTCATGCCTACTTCTATATTGTCCTTGTTTGTTTTTATTGGTTTGTTGGCCATTTGTTGATAATTTACTTTGTGAGAGTAATGATCTTTTGTATAATCAATATAATCTACCAATCTTTCTCTAGCTTTGTCTTCTTTTTCTTTCTTTTCACTTTTTATACTCTCATCAAGCTCTAGAAGATTTCCCATCTCTTTAATAAACCTTGATTGTAATGTATAATTGGTATTGCCGTAAATAGTTCTTCTTTTGGCGCTGGTTACAAAGAGCTTCTCTTTTGCCCTTGTAATCGCCACATAGCATAGCCTTCTTTCCTCTTCTAAATCATCCTCGCTTTCCAAGCTCCTTGATATTGGGAAAAGGCCTTCTTCCATTCCAACTAAAAATACTACTTTAAATTCCAGCCCTTTAGCACTATGCACTGTCATCAGCGATACAGCATTTTCTTGGTCATTTGTCTTATCTACATCTGATAATAATGAAACAGATGCTAAAAAATCTTCCAAAGAGCCATTTGGATTCTTATTTTCAAAATTAACTGCAACTGATAAAAAATCCTTTATGTTTTCAATGCGAGACTTCGCTTCTATCGTATCCTCTTTTTCTAACTCTTGTATATATCCTGTTGAGTTTATCACTTCTTCTATAAATTCTTTTACTCCTAACAGTTCTTTTTTAGCAATCAGTAGATTAATTTGTTGCAAAAAAGAATCGATGCTTTTTATAGCTCTTTGCGTCAAGTTAGAATCAAGAATGTTTTTATCAAGCATTATTTCATATATAGATTCATTTTGTTTGTTAGATAATTCCTCTAGAGTTTTAATTGTAGAATCTCCTATTCCCCTTTTAGGCACATTTATAATTCTCTTAAGTGATATATTGTCATTTGGATTTTGAATGAATTTCAGATAGGAAACTATATCTTTAATTTCTTTTCTATCATAGAATTTCAATCCTCCAACTACTTTATATGGAATTTCTTCTGCCATAAACGCTTCTTCAAATGGCCTCGATTGTACATTTGTGCGGTACAAAACAGCTATATCTTTGAGTTTATATCCCTTATATAGCAAGTTGTTAATCTTATTGGCTACAAAATACGCTTCATCCTCTGAATACTCAAGTTCAGCATAACTTACATCATCCCCATCTATTTTGTCAGTCCAAAGGTCCTTATGCTTCCTGTAATTGTTGTTTTTTATGACCTCATTTGCTATTTTTAGTATTTTTTTTGTGGATCTGTAGTTCTGCTCCAATAATATAACTTTTGCTCCCTCAAAGTCTTTTTCAAATTCAAGAATATTTGATATGTCTGCATTCCTCCAAGAATAAATAGCTTGATCTGAATCTCCTACTACACAAATCTTGTTCTCTTTTGTGGTCAATAATCTCACAAATAGATACTGAATTTTATTAGTATCTTGATATTCATCTACAAAAATGAATTTAAACTTGTTTTGGTAATATCTCCTTATATTTATATTGTCAGTCAATAATTCCACTGCTTTTATCAATAAATCATCAAAATCGAGAGAGTTGTATTCTCTTAATTTCTTTTCATATAATGCGTATACTTCACCAATGTTTCTCTCTCTAAAGTCCTTGTAGTTTTCATTTATGTATTCATCAGGAGTCACTCTTGTATTTTTCAAACTGCTTATCTTAGCTAATATTGAACTTTCCTTATAAGTCTCTTTGCTTAAGTTTAGTTCTCTCATGCATTCTTTGATAAGTGTGATTTGGTCATCCCTGTCATAAATAGTGAAGTTCGAACTGTAGCCTAATTTATCTATATCTTTCCTGAGCATTCTTACGCAGATTGAGTGAAAAGTTCCAATCCACATTGAAAGAACATCTACATCTATTAATTTCTCTACTCTTTCACTCATTTCTGTTGCCGCTTTGTTTGTAAATGTAATCGCCAAAATTTCAGAAGGTTTTGCCAAACCTTTATCTATTATATAAGCGATCTTATGAGTTACCACTTTTGTCTTTCCGCTGCCTGCTCCTGCCATAATTAAAAGTGGTCCTTCATTATATAAAACAGCTTCTTTCTGTCTATCATTCAGTCCATCTAAATAATTCATTTTTTCACCATCCCAACTAATCTAACAATAATTATATAGCATTATTAGTTTAATTTCCAATGAAAGTTAATCTTAAAAGTCCTTTATCTAACATATTAACATAATAAATTACTGGAAATATATTTATTGCAAAATTGTAACCGATTTAGTATAATCTGTCTAATAGGAGGAGATTTGATTGTTAAATGAATTGAACTTAGATGCTCTCATGTCTTCAATTGATACATTATCTAATATATACGACTCAATAAGAATTATTAATCCGATAACAAAAAAAGTCTACTACTTCAAATCAAATGTTGATGAAAAAGTATTGGATTATGCTCCATGCTATAAGTTCTGGAATAACGGCAAAATATGTGAAAACTGCGTTTCTATGAAATCCTATAACGCTGAAACTACTAGCCTTAAAATTGAGCAAAAAGGTAAAGATACATATATTGTGATGGCTGTTCCGTTGTGGATTGAAAGTGAAAAAGTCATAGTTGAATTCATAAAAAACACTTCGGATTCTTTAACGTTAAAGGATGTCGAAAACAACTTAAATCTAAATTTGAATTCACAAATCAAAGATGTAAACAATGCATTGTCGATTGATCCAGTTACTGGTGCTTATAATCGCAACTATCTGGCGACTAGATTGCCTGCTGACATATATAACTCCGCTGTCAATAATTACCCTATTTCAGTTATCATGGCGGATTTGGATAACTTCAAATACATCAACGACACTTTTGGCCATTTGGCTGGAGATGAAGCGCTCAAGGTGTTTGCTAACTTAGCAATGATGTGCATTAGAGAAGATGATTGGATTGCGAGATTTGGAGGAGACGAATTTGTAATAATACTCCAAAACACAAATAAATCAAATGCTATTAGAGTAGCTGATAGAATAAGACATACACTCGAAAATAAAAAGATATTCTACAATGAAATGGAAATAAATATTACTGCAAGTTTTGGAATTTATGAAATCGCATTGGATGAAGTTACAGATGATTACAACAAGGCTATCGAAAAAGCAGATATAGAATTGCTAAAAGCTAAGAAAAATGGAAAAAATATCGTAAGTGCAAAATGAGAGGATGTAAATCCTCTCATTTAAAATTCTTTTCTTTTTATTTCTCCCCATTTATTTTTCAATTTATTATACCTAAATATTCCTTCCACTCTGTAAAAAGTCATAAGTTGCCTAAATCCAAAGTTTTCCAATATGGCATAAATCGAAAGTATAATAATGTGTTTCGGTTTAGGGTATTTGTGAAAAGTGTACTCTTCCAACAACAGTGCTCCCAAAGACAATATAATCCCGTATAACACAGATGCGCTAAAAAACAATATCATATATTTTAAATTCAAGATGCCAATAAAGTATGAAACAGGGATTAAGATATATCCCAATATCTCTACCAGTGGTCCGATCATCTCAAAAATCCAATAATAAGGCAGTGCAAAAATTCCTATTTGTTTGTAACTAGGATTGAATAACATGTTTTTATGTGAAAACAAGCTCTGCATTAAACCCACTTGCCATCTTCTTCTCTGTGTCCTCAAGCTCTTTATATTTTCTGGTGCTTGAGTCCAACAAACGGGATCTGGTATAAATTTTACTCTTAAATTCAATTTATTCTCTAATGAATATTTATGAATTTTTAAAACCAATTCCATATCTTCTCCAATTGTACGGGCGTATCCCCCGACTTTAATAAGAATATCTTTTCTAAAAACTCCAAAAGCCCCTGAGATTATTAGCAGAGAATTCATAGAATCCCAACCTACTCTACCAATCAAGAACGCTCTCAAGTATTCTACAATTTGAAACCTCGCCAGATGGCTCTTTGGTATATTGACATTTATAACTCTGCCATCTTTAATATCTGATCCATTTGCTATTCTGACAATCCCTCCTACAGCCGCGGTATTTTTATCTTCGATAAATGGCATTACTACTCTCACAAGTGCATCGGACTCTAATATAGAATCAGCGTCGATTGAAGATACTATTGGATATCTGGAAATATTTACGCCTGCGTTGAGAGCATCTGCTTTCCCTCCGTTTTCTTTGTCAACGACTATAAGATTTGAATATTTTTTGCTAGTATAAATCCCCTTAACTTCTTTTGTTAATATTCTCTTGTACATAGGTCTACTTATTTTTTCTAGCTCATAATTTAGTTGTAGCTCTTTCAATGTATTGTCTCTTGATCCGTCATTTACTACTACAACTTCAAACATTGGATACTTTAATGCTAAAAGCGATGCGACATTGCTTACTATGGTCTTTTCTTCATTATACGCTGCTACTAATATAGAAATTGGTATCATATTTTCAGAAAACACATAATTCTTGTAATCTGAATATTCCATTTTTTTTAGATATCCATATAAATTAAAAATCGACAAAATTAATTGTATAAAATATATGAAATTAATTGCAAAGACATAAAATATTATAAAAAAGTTAAATCCTAATACAAATCTCGTAATCATATAGATTTCTCCCATGTTATTGTTGATTAATGTACTTGCTTATTAAGTCAGTAAGTTTAGGCTCATCATGTTTTTTGTCATATTCAACAAGTTCGTCCCAAGTAAATTTTCTTTCTATAGAATCAATTATCGAATCTATAGCAAATTTATCATCTCCTAAAAGAACTTTTTTTACCGCTTCCAAACCACTTTCTAGGCTTATTATCGAATCAGAGGAATTTCTTCTCACAAAGAAGTTTTCATCTCTTACTAATTCTAATAAGGCTTCTATTGCTTTGGCATCATTTAATTGACCTAAAACTTTAGCAACTGTTGCTCTTAATTCCCAAGAATCACTCTTTGCATGTTTGATAATATCATCAATATACCTGTTATCTCCAATGTTTCCAAAAGCTCTAACTGCAGCTATTTTTTTCTCATTATTCGGATCATCAATAAATTTATAAATTTCATCTAACAAAATTGTGTTTTTAAAATTACCTGCAGATTTTATGAATACTGTAGAAATAAAATCGTTTTGTGAATTCATCAATTCTAAATAAACTCTCGTTTTATCTCCTTGAAATCCGTCAGCTATTTCGATAAGGCTTCTTTCACTAAGAGAAGTGCTTTCATCTATCATTTGAAAAGCGCGTATAAAATACTCTTCATCGCCGATATTGGAAATCGCCTTTAAACTTGTGTAGATTTGCTCAGGATTTGAGGTGTTTAGCATTTGTAAAATATGGTCTAGGGCTTTCTTATTCCTTAATCCTCCCAAATTTTTAATCGCTACTATTCTGGCATTTTTGTCTCTAGTTGAAAGTTTATTTATATGATAGTCTACTATCCCTATCTCCTCAGATAACTTTACAGTTTGCTCTAAAAAAGTGCCTTTAAAGCTATCTATATAGTGAATAAACTTTTCAGTTAAAATCTGAGCAGTCAAGTCAGATTTTAAAAATGACTTTAGCAATTCAATATCATCTTTGTTTATTTCATTTTGATCTATCTTGGAAATTATTTTATCAAGTAATGTTGAGATCTCGAATTCACTCTTATGTGATAGCTTTGATTTTCTTTTATCATTTAATCTCTCAAATATTAAATATACATAGAGAGATAATATCAAAACAATAAATATAACAATTGAATAGACTATAATGAGTTCCATTCTCTTCACCTAACCCAACATTTTTTCCAATCTCGCATCCAATTCAATGGGTGAGAATGGTTTAGATATATAATCAACCGCGCCTAAATTCAATATTTTATTTACAAGAGATTCGTTTTTTTGACCGCTTAAAATTATGACAGGGGTGTCTATTTCTTGTTCCTTTAGCTTTATTAAAAAATCGTCTGCATTCATGCTTTTAGTGTATAACTCAGTAATTACAAGGTCTGCTTTGTTTTCATTTAAAAAATTGTAAGCATCCAATAGATCATTAAATACGATAACATCATATCCTTTGTTCGTGTACCTGTACTTTAGTATATTTGTTATTATATTATCTTCATCTATCAACAATATTCTACTTGACTCCATTCTATCGGATTCTACTAATATATCTTTGTTGAAAATCTCATCTTGATTAAAATAGTAAAAGTCTTCAAGATTTACTTTGTTTGCATTGTTCTTCAAGTCTATAATTTTAAATTTCAAATTGATATTATGTGCATAGAAACAATCTCCATTGTAATATGTGGAAATGGTTTTTTTTAGGTTCTTTATAAAGTTATCTAAATCAAGATTAGTGTAAAAGGAAGCAAATGTGCTAATGTCTACTCTATAGGTCAAAAACGCTTTAATAAAATAATTATACGTTGAAAACAAATGATTTATGCTACTATATAACTCTCTATATTTTTTCTCTTGAAATTCAGTACTTCCTTGGTCAAAGAATTTCGTGATCAAGAGATATCTATTTTTTATGCCTAAAGGTTTGTTTTGCAATGACCTCAATAAAATATTCTCTCCAATATCTTTTCTAAAAATGTTTGAATTGAATGAATATATACTAAAGTAAGCAGATAGTTTTATGAGCTTGGCTAAATTGACAATTTCCCAAATGTCATTTATTCTTACAAAATTGAAATTTTCTCTCTCGCTTTGTTTTTCATTATCGTTTTTTGCTAAAACTATAATTGGAGTTTTGTTTTCTTTTATGACTTCAAGCAAATTAAGTTTGAGTTCATCAACCACTAAAGCCAAGGGACTGAATAACTTTATTGCTTCAAGAATCTCATTTTTAAGAAATAAGCATTCAATATTTTCTTTATGCAATTCTTCTGCTGTTCTTTCGTCAATGTCGCACTCACATAAAAATAAAATATAGTCTTTCATCTTTTTCACTCCAGTTCTTTCAAAGCTTTTTGAACAATATAATATGACTTTTTTAATCTCTCATGATAGGTGGGCATGTCCCATTTGCTATAATTATAGACAATTATATTTGTCTTTTTATCTTCGATCTCGTTCCTTGAAATGAATTGGAATGTAATATCATCTATGGTCGTTCCTTTTATATCATTTTTATACATATCGGATATAATTTCCTTATTTGAAGGGTCCATGAAATTAAAAAGCATCCAAGGTATTCTCAATTCTATAATATCTCCATTTATATAGAAGTCAGACAATGAATCAAATTCTGAATTAGTAGGGTTGCCAATCCCATATTTTAATTTGCCTGTTTCATATTTTTGCATTGGCAAATATATATCATCCTCAGGTAAATACAGTGGTCTATTCAGCGGGAGATAAATTTTATTGAAAATTCCATTGTTTTTGTTCTCATATACGATGTTTCTTTCTTCAAATCCTAGTTTATATGCATAAAGGTAATAATAAGGATCATAATAAGAATCTACTAAAACCCTTGAGTTTTCCTTCCCATCGATTATTATTAGAAAATCTGCGTATAAATCTAGTTTTAAGTTTAAATCTGTTGCATTTAAATTGCCTTGATTCTTTATAGTGTCCACAGCTATAAAAAGCTTGTCTTTATATTGATCGAAATTTTTCTTGATTATTTTTAAATATATATATCTTTCATCACTATCAATTGAATACGATAATTCACTATCCCCATTTGATAGTTCTTTTTCCCAGTCGCTCAAATCGCCATCATTGTATTTGATGCTGTCTTTTGTCCCTGGATCAAAGGATAAAAGCCCAAACATCTGCTCATTCGTTTGAACATTTGACCAATATGCCCTTCTATCAGGATTGTCAAAATCCATAGTGTTCCAAGTCCTCTTAAACCACTCATCCTGCCATGCAAAGATAAGCGCTCCCACATATCCTGCATGATGAATATCATTTAGCATATTCACTAAGTATTCTCCCTGCTTTGATTCTTCAACAAAGCCTTGATTGTATCCATTGTGAATGTTCACATGCGCCATCCCTCTTGAGCTTGGAATTCCAAATTCTGCGACTACAACTGGCATAGTGTGTATTTTAATTAAATCTTCCAAATATGCTCGGTACGGATTTATTTTGCCATTTTCATCCACATAATTAGCATATTCATGCTGGTAATTCATAAAGTCAGGATAATATGGATAAATGTGATAAGATGCAAACATGCCCGGTAGAAAAGTATCTTTCCATTTTATGTGTTCTACATTTACACTGACCATATCTTCTGTTTCAAGCGGCTCGTTGGGATGATTTAATGGGTCTGTAGTAGGCCAATTTGATATGGCTATTGGCCTTTGCCTTTTATAATTATCAGTTTCATATGCGATTGTTTTATCAGCAAGTTCGCATAAAAATGTCTCAAACGGGGAAGCGTCTTCAGTATACAAATAATCCCCAGAGTAATAATATGTCATAGAATTCTTTTCATTTGTATTAATTACAAAATAGGGATCCCATTCAATTCCCAATATAAAGCCTATTACATAGTTTGATATGTCACTAGTGTAAACTCCAGTCGCCTTGCCCTTTTGTTCGGGTAGATTGGCATTTCCGTGAATCACATCAATTAATGATCGAGCTTCGTTTATAGTTTCATCTTTTATCTTTGGATTGAAAGCATCCATGTAAGTATTAATATCTTCTTCATTTATCCAAAGGCCATGAATTAAATATAATGGCTTTTCACTTTTTTTATTAAACTCCAAAAGAGCATCATAAAACTCTGGTTTCATTATTGTGTACACTCTTATAGTATTTGCATTCATCTCTGAAATATCATAAAACCATTTTGTGTAGTCATCTTTTGTGATACCAAATTCGCCTGGATAATAGCCAGGTTTAGTAGCTCCTATATTAACTCCCTTTATAAATATCTTGTTAAATTCATCGTTATCGTAAAAATAGAAATACTTGTCATCTACTTTGGAGGCAAATCTGATCCCATCCTGCTCATAGCTCTTTGAGATATAACTGTAATGATCAATTAAAAGGTACATAGGATAAATTAATATCAGAATAATTATTACTACAGTAAAATATCTTTTCATGTTTACCTCCAAATATAGATTAAAAGCATTAAATATCTAGTAAGTTCATCTTGTACTTAGCATAAAGTTCTTCTAATTTCTCCATTGTTTGATATATTTCCTTTTGCAGTTCTGAAACCAATTCTAAATTTCTGTCAGCGATTGCTTCTCTGATTTGAGTGAATAAGCTCTTCTTATTTAGACTGTCTTTCATCAATTCATTTTTAAGATGTTCTATTTCTACCCAGTTTACAATATCTAATTCGTTTGATGTAGATATGTTGTGCAACATTTTGAAGCTTCTGATTTCTCTAATAAAATTAGGTATGATTCTATATTCAATTTCAGTCAGCCATTTATCAATAATAGCTATCCTGTAACTCTCAATGATTTCAGTGGTAAAAACTTCTCCTTCATATAAAACTTTCAATTTTTCTTTTTGCTCGTCAAAAAACTTAACATTTTCAAAAACATTTGATGGCACTTTGCCAAACATTTTCTCTCTTTCATCATCTGAATAATCATCAAATATGTTGTTTTCTGTTCTATATACCCTGAATTTCTCTAAATAAATACTTTCTTCGCCATATTCTTTGGATATTTCTCTTAATAAATCATCTTCATCAATGGCATTAATAAGGGTATACCTTATTCCATCAAGCATACTCATCAATACGCTGGCTATGCATAGATATGTGTTTGTATGCGGATTTGGGCTCCTTAATTCAAAATGAGTGGCTAATGGGTTTTCATTATCTCTAATCAAACCAATTAATATCGTTCTATTTCTTGATGGTGTGTCAAAGTCTTTTCCCAAAGATGTAGCTATGCAAATAGGTGCTTCAAATCCCTTTTTCAGCCTTTTAAAAGCTTCATTTGAAGAAGTTATAAATGGATTGATTATTTCATAATTTTTTAATACACCCATAAGTGCTCCATACCCAATTTTACTTAAAAAATGTTTTTTTAATGGGGAAAACAAGTTTACACTTTTTCCATTTTTAAATTTTGCTACAACTCCAAAGTGAGTGTGTTCTCCACTGCCTGCTACCCCTTGGATCGGTTTTGCTAGAAAAGTTACATCCATTCCATTTTGTCTGAATACCTCTCTTATTATGTTTTTTATGAACATTTCATTGTCGGCAGTTTGAAGTGCATCATCGTATTTCCAATCAATCTCTAATTGCTCCATTATCCCAGATAATGAACCGTCTTGATTTAGTTTTGCTTTTACGCCACCAACTTCTTTATGTCCCATTTCGGGATTGAAGCCATATTTCTCCATTTCCAACAAAGTATTTTCAAGGGCAGTTCTAACCTCTGCTCTTGTCTTTGCCCAATATTGTTCATGCAGCTCTTGAGAACTAGCAAGTTCTTCCAATTCCCTTTCGTACTCTGGAGTCTTTACCCAAAATTCAAGCTCAGTAGCAGATGTTATTTTAATTTTTTCAATTTCATCAAAATTGATGCCTAATTCATCAAAGTACTCAGATGAGTTTTTAATTATATTTAATATTTCAGACTCGAAAAAAGATGTTGCTTGTTTTAGTATATATCTTGAGTCAACTGCAATGTTATCATGCAGTAAAAATACAGGGATTTTCAGTGTTCCAATTGGCAACTCGAGCTCCTCATCAAAATTATCGTAATTGTAGTCAACAAACCAATTTACATTCAAATCTACTTTCATGTCAAGTTTAGCATCGTTTAATGTTGCAATATTTGGAAGATAAACTGAGGATCCATCAGTTTGTGCAGCTGTTTTTTCTAAAAAATCATCAATGTTTTCTATAAACAAATTGATGGGTATTTTTTCATCAGTTTCATGTCCAATCAAATCCACTCCTGCCAATGAGACAAATTTGATCTGAGGATTTTCCTTAATTATCTTAATCAAATCTTTTTTATTATGTTTTTCAGGCTTTATACAATAACAAATATCCTTATTCATTAAATCAGCTCCTTTAATAAATCATTTTTTAATTTTATTACGGCATGATTGTGTTGTCAAATGATTAGAATTGATATGGCTTCAGTTTAAAATTATATTTATGGGTAAAATTTAGCACAAAATTTTATTGCAGAACATAACTTTGGAATAGAATTTTATATAAGAATGACTAAAGACAAAATATCTGTTGTAATTAACAACAATGTATTAGAGTGGCAAAGTAGTTCAAAAATAATAGGCCTCATTTGATAAGAGGCCATTTATCATCAAATTTAATCAAATATACAAAACTTTATTGTGCAGGCTTTACAATCCAATCTAAAGAAATATTGTATGAATACAAAAATTATTTTGACACAATAATTTTTGATTCTTTTATTCCATATTAAATTGAGAATAACTAAATATTACTTTTGGCTGTCTATAAGCCCCATTCTCTCAAATACAATCTTATAGCCGTCTGCACCGTAGTTCAACGATCGATTTATTCTGCTTATCGTTGCTGTTGAAGCTCCTGTTTCTTCCTCTATCTCATTATATGTCTTTTTAGCTAATAGCAACTTAGCTACTTCAAATCTTTGAGCAATCGCTTGTATTTCTTTTATTGTGCAGATATCCTCAAAAAATCTGTAACACTCATCTAAATCTTCTAGCAAAAGAATAGCTTTGAATAGCTCATCTGCTTGTTTGCTTTTTATCTTTGAATTATATGCCATTTCTTGTCCTCCTTTTATTTATTAATCTATATATATATTACAGTATAAAAGTATAAAAGTAAATAAAAAGCTGGAAAAAATCCAGCTTTAAAATAATCCTACTATTTCCCCATTTTCCAATATGTCAATGCTATTTGCCGCTGGTACTTTTGGCAAACCTGGCATAGTCATTATATCGCCAGTCAAAGCAACTAAAAATTTAGCTCCATTGGATATCTTTATCTCTTTTACTGTAATTTTAAAATTCTTTGGTCTACCCAATAGATTAGGATCGTCGGATAGAGAATATTGGGTTTTGGCCATACAAATTGGCATCTTATCCAATCCTAGCTTTTCTATGTCTTTAATTTGTTTTAAAGCTTGGGAGCTAAATTCCACACCATCTGCCCCATACACTTCTAGAGCTATCTTTTCGATTTTTTGTTTGATATTTTCTTCTACATCATATAAAAATCTAAAATCTGCTTCATTCTTCTCAACAACTTCAACAACTTTCTTTGCTAAGTCTATTCCGCCTTCTCCACCTTTGGCCCATACTTCAGATAATACTGCTTCTGCTCCCAATTCATTGCATCTATTTATTACAAAATCAAGTTCTGCTTTTGTGTCTGTTGGGAATTTGTTTAAGGCAACAATAGCAGGCACTCCGAACTTTTTCAAATTCTCTATATGTTTTTCAAGGTTTTCAAAGCCCTTGCTTAAATAATCAAAGTTTTCTAATCCATATTCATCTTTTTTAGCTCCTCCGTGATGTTTCAAAGCTCTTACTGTTGCTACTATAACTGCTGCATCTGGTTTGAACCCACCATACCTGGATGTGATGTCAAAAAACTTTTCAGCTCCTAAATCTGCACCAAAACCTGCTTCTGTAACTGTGTATTCACAAAGTTTTAAAGCCAATTTGGTTGCTAATATTGAATTGCTTCCATGTGCTATATTCGCAAAAGGCCCACCATGAATTATAGCAGGAGTGTTTTCTAGTGTCTGTACTAAGTTAGGTGCTACTGCATCTTTCATCAAAAGTGCTACTGATCCTTGTGCTTTTAAATCTTTGACAAACACTGGGGAACCGTCAAATTTATATGCAACAATCATGTTTGATACTCTTTCTTTTAAGTCTTCTAAGCTCTCAGAAAGGCAGAAAATAGCCATAATCTCGGATGCAACTGTTATGTCAAACCCATCTTCTCTAGGCATGCCATTAGGCTTTCCACCTAATCCAATCACAATATGTCTTAAAGCTCTATCATTCATATCCATTACCCTTTTCCACACAACTCTTCTTGGATCTATGCCTAATTCATTGCCCTGTTGTATGTGGTTGTCAAGAAGTGCTGAAATCAAATTGTGAGCAGATGTTATAGCATGAAAATCTCCAGTAAAATGAAGATTTATATCTTCCATTGGAACTACTTGCGAATATCCTCCACCAGCTGCTCCACCCTTTACTCCAAAGCTAGGCCCAAGAGATGGTTCTCTTAAAGTAGAAATAGAGGTTTTCCCGATTTTGTTTAAAGCCATTGACAAACCAATGTTGGTTGTAGTTTTACCTTCCCCTGCAGGAGTTGGATTAATAGCTGTTACTAATATTAGTTTTCCGTCCTTCTTATCTTTCAGTTTCTTGTAAACATCTAGCGAAATCTTAGCTTTGTACTTACCGTAATTGATTATTTCATCTTCAGATATACCCAATCCTTCAGCTATATCTTTAATTGGTAACATTTTAGCCTCTTGAGCTATTTGGACATCTGTTTTCAAGCTATCTCCTCCTTAAAATCAGCTATAATTATAACTTAAGATTAGTATATCATAATTAAAAAATATTTAGTAATATAGATTATTTACAAAAAGAAAGTTCTTCCTATGTCCTTTCGAAATTGCATTTTATGAAAATTTATTTTTTTAATCTCTTCATAAACTTTCTCGATTGCTTTGTTCATATCGTCAACACAGCCAATAGTTAATACTCTCCCTCCGTTTGTTAGAAGTTTCCCATTTACTCTCTTAGTACCATTGTGAAATACATATACATCTTTATCTATTTTTTCTAATCCAGTTATTTCATATCCTTTTTCGTATTCTTTTGGATAACCTCCAGATGTTAGAACAACAGCAACAGAAGGTCTTTCATTCCAAACAAGCGATTTAGCTTCTAATTTTCCATCTATTACATCGATCATTATTTTAAATAAATCTGATTTTAATCTAGGCAATACCACCTCTGTCTCAGGATCTCCAAATCTAACATTAAATTCCAACACATAAGGATTTAAATTGCAAATCATCAAACCAATAAACAGTATCCCAGTATAATCGAAATCATACTTTTCGAAGCCTTTTTCAATTTTTCTAATTATATTATCATTTATCTTTTTCTTAAATTCATCTGTAAATAGCGGACTTGGCGAATAAGCTCCAACCCCTCCTGTATTTGGTCCAAAATCATTGTCATAAATTTTTTTATAATCTTTTGCACTCTCCATTGGGTATATTTTATTGTGAGATACAAAACACATAAGCGATGCCTCAATTCCATCTAAATATTCTTCTATAATTACTTTTTCACCTTGTGAACCAAATATTTTGTCAATGAATATGCTCTTTAAAGTTTCAATTGCATCTTCTTTGTCATTGCAAATTGTTACGCCTTTCCCCAAGCATAGACCATCTGCTTTTATTACAAGTGGAAATAAAAAGTCATTCAATCCAGCCACTGCCTCTTCATAATTGAAGTATGTCTTATATTTAGCAGTAGGAATCTCATTGTCAATTAAAAATTTCTTGCAATAGTCTTTGCTTGCTTCAAGTTGTGCACATTTAAAATCAGGTCCAAAAATCACTAAGTTCTCTTTTGTAAACTCATCTACAATTCCTTTTGCCAGTGGATCTTCAGGTCCAACAATTGTTAAATCAATATTGTTATCAATGGAAAATTTTTTTAATCTATCTATGTCTAAAGAATCTATATCTACATTTTCGGCAAGCTCTAAAGTACCTCCATTACCTGGGGCGCAATAAATTTTATCAACCATCTCTGACTCTGATAGCTTTTTTACGATTGCATGTTCTCTTCCACCACTTCCCACAACTAAAACTTTCATCTCACACCTCCTAATGTTTAAAATGCCTAATACCTGTAAATACCAAAGCAATATTATTTTTGTCAGCTTGTTCTATTACCTCTTTATCCCTAATAGAGCCACCTGGTTCGATTATGGCTGTTATCCCATGTTGAGCTAACAATTTTATTGAGTCGTCGAATGGAAAAAATCCATCTGAAGCTAAAACAGAATTTTCAGTATTGCCTTTTGCTTTTTTCAAAGCAGATTCAACTGCAAAATATCTATTGACATCTCCGAGTCCAATTCCAAGAGATGTCTTGTCTTTTGCTAGTACAACTCCATTTGAATTTATGTATTTGGAAATTATCCATGCAAAATTCATATCTTCCATTTCCTTTGGTGTTGGCTTTCTTTTGCTCACTACTTCTAACTCTCCTTTAAAGAGTAAATTGTCTTTTTCTTGAAATAAAAGCCCTCCGTTTATTGCTTTAAAAGTCATATTATCTTTTTGAAATTCATTTAATTTATCAATTTCTAACAATCTAATGCTTTTCTTTTTTTGTAATATCTCAAGTGCTTTTGGAGTAAATGAAGGTGCGAGTATTATTTCCAAAAATATCTCAGATAATTTATTAGCTAATTTTTCATCAATCTCTCTATTTAATCCTACTATGCCACCAAATATGGAATCAGTGTCAGCATTGTATGCATTTAAATAAGAAGTATAGATGTCATGTGACGAACTTATTCCACAAGGATTGCCATGTTTTATTGCTACAGCTGTTGGTTCATCAAATTCAGTTAATAATTCTAATAAAGCATTCGCATCAAAAATGTTGTTATATGATAACTCTTTGCCATGAAGCTTCTTAGCATTGACTATATTCGGTGTATTTTGCATGTTTTTCTCATATAATGCTGCTTTCTGATGTGGATTTTCACCATATCGAAGATCGCTATTTTTCTTATAGCCCATTGTGAGATGTTTAGGAAATAATACAGAATTTGTGCTATTAAAATAATCCGAAACTAAACTGTCATAATATGCTGTGTATGAATATGCTTTCCCTGCAAGTATTTTTCTAGTCTCTAATGTCGTGTCCCCAAATCTTACTATCTCATCAATAACAGTATCATAGTCTTCGTTGTCAAATATGACAGTTACAAATTTAAAGTTCTTACTTGCAGCCCTAAGCATTGAAGGTCCGCCTATGTCTATGTTTTCAATGACTTGTTCTTCAGTTATCCCATCTTTTTTTATGGTTTCTTCAAATGGATAGAAATTATTGACTACCATATCTATTTCACATAATCCATATTTATTTACTGTTTCTAAGTCCTTTTCATTATCTCTCCTGAATAATATGCCTCCATGTAAGATAGGGTTTAAAGTTTTTACTCTTCCATCTAAAATCTCTGGAAATTTTGTTATTTCATTTATTTCTGTCACAGGTATATTTGCTTGTTTAAGTTCTTTATATGTTCCACCTGTGGATATTATTTCCCATCCTAATGCTATTAACTTTTCTGAAAATTCAACAATCCCTTGCTTGTTATAAACGCTTATCAATGCCCTTTTCATCTTTTCCTCCTCTCTTAACATCTCTTTTAATTACTCTTCTACCAACAACTTCTAATTCTTCATTGCAAAGCTTTTTTAATGAAGAAACTAGTATCTCGTGTTCTATTACTAATACTTTCAGTTGTAAAGTATTAGGTGTGTCAAAATCATCAACATCTACTGTCCTTTGTTCTATAATTGGCCCTGTATCTGCATTTTCATCAATAAAATGAACGGTTGCACCTGTTACTTTAACACCATATTCAATTGCTTTTTCATGAACTTTAATCCCATAATATCCTTTTCCACAAAAACTCGGAATCAATGATGGATGAATGTTTATAATCCTATTTTTATACTGCATCACCAAATCTTTAGAGAGTATTTTTAAGAAACCTGCCAAAACTACAAAATCTATCTCTTCTTTTTTGAATATCTCTAATAATTTTTCGCTGTATTCTTCGTCAGTTAGATTTTTTGAACTTATACACATATTTTTAATCCCATGTTTTTCTGCTCTTACAAGTCCATAAGCATCTTCTCTATTAGATATGACAATTTTAATCTCTGCATTTATCTTTTTTTGTGATGTTGCATCAATTATGGCTTGCAAATTTGTGCCTCCACCCGATATCAATACAGCTAATTTTTTTACAGACATAGATCTATGCTCCTCTCACCTTCCAGTACCTCGCCTATTATATATATATCTTCACCTTTTGATTTATAAAGTGCGATTATTTCAGATGCAATCTCTTTATCAACCACCATCACCAAGCCAATCCCCATATTAAAAGTCCTATACATCTCTTTTGTTTCAATTTCCCCAAGTTTTTGAATATAACGAAATACTGCAGGTGTATTAAATTCACTCATATATATTTTTGCTCTTAACCCTTCTTTTAGCATCCTTGGAATGTTCTCATAGAATCCCCCACCTGTTATATGGCTCATTGCTTTAATTTCATAGTTCTTCATCAAATCTAATATCTCTTTTACATATATTCTAGTTGGAGTCAATAACTCTTCGCCTAATGTTCTGCCAAATTCTTCTATATAGCAATCAACTTTGTAATTGTTATCTTCAAAAAATAATTTTCTAACAAGAGAAAACCCATTGCTATGAACTCCTGATGAAGGAAGTCCTAAAATCAAATCATTTGGCTTTATATTTTCGCCTGTTATTATTTTTTGTTTATCTACTATTCCGACACAGAATCCAGCAATATCATATTCACCATCAGCATAAAATCCAGGCATTTCAGCAGTTTCTCCACCTATTAATGCACATCCACTATCTAAACAACCTTTCGCAACTCCCGAAACGATCTGTGCCATCTTCTCAGGTATCAATTTCCCAGTAGCAATATAGTCAAGAAAAAATAGTGGCTTTGCACCTTGACATAAAACATCGTTTACGCACATAGCTACACAGTCGATGCCAACAGTGTCGTGTTTATCCATCATAAATGCTAATTTCAATTTTGTACCTACTCCATCTGTTCCAGATACTAAGACTGGATTTTTATACTCATTAGTATCTATTTCAAATAGTCCTGAGAACCCCCCTAAATCTGAAAGCACTCCTTTTGTGTATGTCTTTTTAACTATATCTTTCAACAGATCGACTTCTTTGTTTGCAGCATCTACATCTACTCCTGAAGCTTTGTAGTCAATAGGCATTTTTATTCCTCCTTTAATCTTTTTACTGGATATTCACCATTAAAGCAGCCTTTACAAAATCCATTATTCCCACCACTAGCTTCGACTAAGCCTTCAAGCGATATAAAATATAGAGAATCAGCGTTTATAGCTTTTCTGATCTCTTCAACTGTCATGTAATTTGCTATTAAATTCTCTTCATTTGGTGTGTCCACCCCTAAAAAACAACTGTGTTTTACAGGTGGTGAAGCAATTCTTACATGTACGCTTTTAGCTCCTGCGTTTCTTAACATTTCTACAGTTCTTTTGATGGTCGTTCCCCTGACAATTGAATCATCTACTAATATCAAATCTTTTCCTTTTATATTTGAAGTTAAAGGGTTTAATTTTATTCTCACTCCTTCTTCTCTTATATCTTGAGTTGGTTCAATAAAAGTTCTCCCTATATATCTATTTTTGATTATTCCTTCAGTGTAAGGTATTTGGGATTTCTTGGCATACCCTATTGCAGCAACTGTTCCTGAATCAGGAGCTCCAATGACAATATCAGCTTTTATGGGGCATTCTGTATAAAGGATTTCACCAGCATTAAATCTTGATGTATATACATATCTTTTGTCTATATAACTATCTGGTCTTGCTAAATAAACTAATTCAAATATGCATAATGCTCTTTTTTTGCTTTGAATCATCTCGCTTCTAATTCCATCGCTATCAATAATCGCTATTTCACCAGGATTACAATCCCTTGTGAACTCTCCTCCAATACATTCAATAGCACATGTTTCTGAAGAAAAGATGAAGTCATCTCCAACTTTTCCAATTGAAAGCGGCCTAATTCCATGTGGATCTCTTGCAGCAATCAGCGAATCTTTAGTCATTATAATAAGCGAATAAGAGCCATTAACTTCAGTTAGCGCCTTTTTTATCGCATCTATTAAACTATCTTTATGATATTTTGCGATCAATGATGCAATCACTTCTCCAGCCAAGTCAGTTTGAAATAAATGACCATTTTCTTCAAGTTTTCCCCTTAATTCTTCATAATTTGCCAATGCACCATCCATGCATATTGAGAGTGCACCATTTTTATATCCCACTACTAACGGCTCTGAATTTATTTTGGACCTTTTCTCAGAATGTGATGCATATCTTACTTGCCCTATTGCAATATTGCCAATAAGTCTATTAATTACTTCACTAGTAAATACATCGCCAACTAATCCTAAATTCTTTTCATAATCGATAAATCCATTGTTATTTATTGAAATTCCAGCGCTTGCTTGGCCTCTATGCTGTAATGCATAAAGGCCGTAATAAATATATTTTGAAACTTTTTGATTATCTTTGCTGAAAACTCCTATTATACCACTCAAAAGAAGACCCCCTATTAATATTTCCTAATTTCTTCATCGCTTTTAATTGTCTCTGATTCTATCTTTTCTTTGTGAGCTCTCAGTTTTTCTCTTAAAGTTTTATCACTGATAGATAAAATTTCTGCTGATAGTATCCCTGCATTATAACCGCCATCTATCGCAACCGTTGCAACTGGTACACCCTTTGGCATTTGTACAGTAGAAAGAAGAGAATCCAGTCCATCTAGAGTAGATGATTTTACAGGTACCCCTATTACCGGTAGTATGGTGAGGCTTGCTATCACTCCAGCTAGATGTGCAGCTTTACCTGCTATTGCTATTGCCAAGTCAAATCCGTTTTCTTCTAGTTTTTCTGCAAATTCAAAAGCTTTTTTAGGGGTTCTATGTGCCGATATGACTCTCATTTCATTTTCTATTCCAAAGCTATCCAATACTTCCTTTGCTTCCATAGCTATTTTTTTATCTGATATACTACCCATGATTATTGCAACTTTCAAATTTATCCCTCCATTATTTATAGTAATTTACTCCAGATTCAAATATCTTGTGTTTGCCTTTGATTTCTATATTTTTGTAAATTCCATCAGCAATTCTATCAATTGCCGATACTGTTCCTAATATTCTCCCATCAGGGCTGGTCATCGATTCAATTGCAAATTCAGATCCTGTTGGATTGAAAAGTCCATCGTAGGTAGCTTGTCCGTTTTTTACAAATTGAGTTGATATTTGGCCTTTTTCAATCAATTCTTTTCTATCATTCAAGAACACTCTTCCTTCCTTTGTTGCGATCGGCAGTGTGTATTCAAAACCTATCTCCATGTCATTAAACCAAGGGGACAACTTAGAAGTTACTTTTACATCAGCAAAATTTGAATAGAAATCGCCTGAATAATTGTATACAATCGATGGCGATTGTTCATTCTCTTTGACAAACTTGCCATGTTCAATAAGTCCAAGTTTAATAAGTGCATTAAAGCCTGAACCTATCCCTAAAATAAGTCCATCATTTTTATACAGCAATTCATATACTGATTCTTTTAAATACTCATCATCAAATATGACCTTCAATAATTTAGCCGCAGTTTCGGGCTCATTTCCTAAGAAATATCCATTTGCTAGTCCTAGTATTTGCGTTTCTTTTAGCAAATTTGAGAGTAATCTAATCGATTTTTTTATTTCACTTGTGTTAAATGTTTTTAATACAAATGTATTTACAATTGCTCCACATTCTTCAAATGAACTCATCATGTCGTATTCGCCATTTGTACCTGTAAAAATCGGTATCAATACTCTAGGCTTAGCAATTGTCTTAGTGTTCTTCATGGAGTGTGAACCTTTGTACTCAATATTTGATACTTCTTTTCTGATGTCTTCTTTTATAGGAAATATATCCTCCAAAACACCTAAATAGACTTTTTTTAATTCATCTAATTCAAGGGTTTCTTCTCCGATTTTTATGCATTTTTCTTTTTGTGTAGTTCCTACAACTCTATAATTTAAAGAAGATATATCTTTTTTATTCTCTTGTGAAATCTCTAATATAATATTCCCATATGATGGCATATACATGTCATCAAACTCTTTGCTAAATTTAAAGCCTATGTCATTACCTATGCACATTTCAAATATTGCTTTTGCTAATCCTCCATGACTAATTACATTTGAAGAAAGTATTTTCTTTTCATCAACTAATTTTTTAATTAAGCTGTAATTATACTTTAAACTATCTAGATCGACTAAGTCATTTTCATCCCTTTTTAACATGACTTCAATTACTAGGGAATCTGTTGCTTTAAATTCTTGAGAAATTATATTTTCACTGTTTTCAACACATACTGCAAAACTAAACAGCGATGGTGCTACATTAATATTTTCAAAGCTCCCACTCATGCTGTCCTTCCCGCCGATACTTGGAATCTCTAGTTCTTTTTGCACTTTATATGCTCCCAATAAGGATGTAAATGGTTTAGCCCATTTTTTAGGATCTTCTCCTAAGCTTTCATAGAATTCTTGGAAAGACAATCTTATTCTTTTGTAATCCCCTCCCAAAGCTATTACTCTCGCTACTGAGTCAATAACAGCGTAATAACCCCCATGGAATGTACTCCACTTAGCTATTTCAGGATCATATCCACATGTCATTATAGAAGCAGTGTTTGTGTGTTTGCCCATGACTGGAAATTTAGCAGCCATTCCAACTTGAGGCGTCAACTTTTCTTTCCCTCCAAGCTGAACAACCACTGCATTTTTACCAATTGTATTGTCAAATCTTTCGATTAATCCCTTTTGAGAACAGCAATTTAAGTCTCTCATATTTTCAACAAATCTCTCTGCATTTGAACTGTTTGATTTTGTTTTATCTTTGAATACTGAAGTTTCTTTTGAAGGCGATATTACATGAATTTTAGCTTTTTTCCTAATTCCACTTGTGTCAAGGAAGTCTCTGTCCAAATCTACGATTACTTTGTTCCTCCAAACAATCTTCATTCGCCTTTCTTCCATTACCTTCGCTATGACTGCTACTTCTAAATCTTCTTCTTGTGCTAATTTAATAAATTCCTCTAAATCATTTTCATCTATAACTATAGCCATTCTTTCTTGCGACTCTGATAGAGCTATCTCTGTTCCGTCCATGCCTTCGTATTTAGTTGGTACTTTATCCAGATCAATTAGCAACCCATCTGCCAATTCTCCAACAGCTACAGCTACTCCACCAGCTCCGAAGTCATTGCATCGTTTTATCATCTTTGAAGCTTTTTCATTCCTAAATAGTCTTACAATCTTTCTCTCTATTTGAGGATCTCCCTTTTGCACTTGTGCTCCTGCTGTAATTAAGGCATCTTTCTTTTGCTCTACTGAAGAACCAACAGCTGCTCCTAATCCATCTCTTCCAGTTTTCCCCCCGACAAGCAGTACAACATCATTAGGTTTAGGAATACCTCTTCTTACCCAATCCTTTGGCGCTGCAGCTACTAGAGCACCTAATTCTAATCTCTTAGCTTCAAAACCGTCATCATAAAATTCTTTTATATATCCAGAGGCTCCACCGATTTGATATGCATATGAACTGTATCCTTCAACTGCCATAGTAGTGATTTTTCTTTGAGGAAGTTTCCCTTGCAATGTATCTTCAAATTTTGTCCTTGGATCCTTTGCCCCTGTAATTCTCATTGCTTGATAAACATAGCCTCTTCCAGAAAGTGGATCTCTAATACCCCCGCCTAGACAAGTAGCAGCCCCACCAAATGGTTCTATTTCAGTAGGGTGATTATGTGTTTCATTTTTGAACATCAGAAGCCATTTTTCTTTTTCGCCATCTACATCAACTTCTATTTCTATGCTTGCGGCATTTACTTCATCAGAGATTTCTCTGTCCGTTAGCTTACCGTTTTTTTCGATTTCTTTCATATTTATCGTTGCTAAATCCATTAAGCATATAGGTTTATTGTTGTTGTGAACGTATTCTCTTGACTTCATGTATTCTTTGAGCACATTTTCAAATAAGCTTTTATAATCTCCATCTTCAAGCTTTATTTCAGTTATCTCTGACATAAAAGTCTTGTGTCTACAATGGTCTGACCAATAGGTATCAAGGATTTTAATTTCTGTAATAGTGGGTTTTTTCATGGTTTTTTTGCAATGATCTTTTATGAATAGAAGATCCTCTAAGTCAAGTGCTAGATTGTATTTTTCCTTTAATTCTATTAACTCATCTTCTGAGTAATTTACAAAATTATCGATGATTTCAATCTCTTTAGGTTCTATTTCTTCTTTATCTTCACTTATTAAGTTAAGAGGCACTTCTTTAGAGTTTACTGGATTTATATAGTAGGATTTTAATTTAGAGAAGTTTTCTTTTGACATGCCTTTTACTAAAATGATCTTTGATACTTTTACAGATGAGTCTTCATATCCTAAGTATTTATTTATAAGTATTTCTGTGGCATTTTGTCTTGGGTCAAATTGCCCTTTGTTGTATTCAAATCTAAAAGCCAATTCCCCATTGTTTAGATTTAATTCACCGGAGTATATATTGTCAATGTTTGGTTCAAACAGAATCTTTTCAACTATTTCATTTAGTTTTTCTTCGTCAACGTTAAATAAATCATAAACATTAAATACAGTTATATCGTCATATTTTTCTATGCCGAGAAATTTAGCATCTTTTTTTAGTTTTATTGCCTCTACATTAAAATCTTTCTTTTTTTCAATCATGATTCTAAAATTTTTCATTTTTCAACCTCCTAAAATTTTAAGCCCAGGCGGGTAGGTCATCTGCGAAACCTACCCGCCTGGGCTTTTCTCCCTTCGGTGTAATGCCATAAGACATCTGTACCGCTCGGTCTTTTAATAAGAACCCTAGGTACACTTTCGGTGCATAAAATTTAATCTAATTACTTTTAATTAATTATTTAACATTATTTTTTCAAGTGTCAATGGTTCTATATACACACCATCTTTATAGGCTCTCATATTCCCACCTGACACTTCATCGATCAAGCCAATGTGATTATCTTCTGTTATTCTACCAAATTCAAATTTTATGTCGTATAACTCTATGCCTTTTTTCTCCAATTCATTCTTTACAATCTCTGCTATCTCAACAGCCATTTTCTTTATTTTACTCGATTCTTCTTTTGTCATAATATTTAATATTTCAAGTGCATCTTCTGTTATAAGCGGGTCATCTCTTAAATCATCTTTTAAAGTAAATTCGACATATGGACCTATTTTTCTTCCTTCTTCAACATATAACGCATATCTCCTATAAAAGCTACCTACCGCTCGGTATCTAACTATTACTTCCACACCTTTTCCAAACAGTTTAGCAGGTAAAACAGTCATAGTGCTGCTCTCGATGTCTGAAGAAATAAAATGTGTGGGTATTCCTTTTTTATTGAAAAGTTCAAAAAAGTAAGTGCTTAGTCTTAATCCAGATCTACCTGCGCCTTCAATAGTAAGACCTACTTTGTTTGCCCCAGGATCAAATACTCCACCTTCACCTGTTACATCGTCTTTGAACATCAGTAGATAATTTCCGTCATCTAATTTGTAGACATCTTTGGTTTTACCAGAGTACAAGAGATTGTCAGTTTTTAAATTCGCCATAATATTCCCCCTAAAATTATTTAATAATAAATATAGCCCAGGTGGGTAGGTCATATGCGAAACCTACCCGCCTGGGCTTTTATCCCTCCGGTGTAATGTCCAAAGACATTTGTACCGCTCGGTCTTTTTCAAGAACCCTAGGTACACTTTCGCTCATAGACAAATGATTATCGGTCACTTTGTAGAAACATCCCAACCTTATTATGGGATTTATATGAGCTATATTTCTTATTTCAAGTTGAGTGTAACAGTTTTTATTCTAAGTGTCAATGGTATATTAAAATTTTGTTTAATGTAAATGCATTGAAGGGTATCTATTTAATAGTAAAATAGAAAGGTCGTGTTAATTTGAAACAAAATATACTAGTAAGTTTTACTCCAAATTCCAAGCAAAGAGAAATAATAGAGAATAAATTGTCAGAAAAAGCAAATATTTATTATTTGGAAAATGAACCAGACAGAGCAGAGGCTATAAAAAATGCTGACATAGTATTTTCTTGGAATCCAATTAGAGAATTTGATGATGAAGAATATAAATACTTTAAAAATGTTAAATTAATGCAACTTTTGTCAGCAGGTGGTGATCACTTGCCATTTGAGATTTTCCCCGATAACCTTATGGTAGCTGGAAATGTTGGTGCATATGCTCAGGCAATGGCAGAGCATGCATTGGCGATGGCATTGTCGCTTTCTAAAAATTTATTTGTGAATCATAAAAAATTGCAAGAAGGAATATTTGATCAATCAAGCAAAAGTAAACTTCTTCATGGAGCAAATTTTGCGATTATTGGTTTTGGTGGAATTGGCAAGGAAATCTATAAACTTCTTCAACCATTCGAGCCAAAGATTTATGCAGTTAACACTACTGGAAAAACTGATTTAGATGTGTTCTTTGCTGGTACTGTTGATGATTTAAACTATGTCTTGAGCCAGTCAGATTTTATATTTATCACTATACCACTCACTCAAAAGACTAAAGGTATGATTGGAAAGACAGAATTTAGCAATATGAAGAGTGATGCAATATTAATAAATGTAGCCCGTGGAGAAATTATAAATCAAAAGGATTTGTATGAGCATCTTTTAAACCATCCTGAATTTAAAGCTGGCATTGACGCTTGGTGGATTGAGCCTTTTAGACATGGAGAGTTTAAAGTTGATTATCCATTTGTGGAATTACCTAATGTCATAGGATCCCCTCACAACTCTGGTATGGTGCCTGGTGCGATGGTAAGAGCCACAGAATTTGCAGTAAAAAATATTCAAGAGTTCTTGAATGGCAATAAAATCAAAGGAGTCTTTGATAGAGAAGATTATTTGTGGTAAAAAACACCTAAGTGTAATACACTTAGGTGTTTTTTACTATCTTTGCGCTTTATCAAATGGTATTCCTTCTGCTTTCGGTGCTCTCGAATTCTTTGATGTTAAAGCCAATACTATAATTGTTGCAACATATGGCATCATTTTATAATAATCAGTTGGAATATTTAAATTAGCTAAGAATGGAATCAATGGTATAGAGTATGCCAGTGTCCTTAAAAATGCAAAGAACAAAGCAGCAAACATAATTTTGATAGGTTGCCATTGTCCAAATATCATTACAGCTAATGCTAAGAAACCGAATCCTGCTACTCCATTGTGGCCATTTATATTTCCGTCCGTTATTCCTACTGAATAAAAGTATCCTCCTATGCCACCTAATATTCCAGATATAGTTACCCCTATATATCTCATCTTGGATACATTGATACCTACTGAGTCTGCTGCGTGAGGATGTTCACCACAAGCTCTTAGTCTAAGCCCAAATTTAGTCTTGTATAAGACTATAGTAGATATAATCAATATTAGAAATCCTATCATTACAGTTAGATATGTGTTTTTGAAAAACAAATCCCCGATAACAGGTATATCACCTAAAACTGGCACTTTTCTTATAAAATACCTGACATTTGTAGTTATTCCATCACTGTTAAAAAACATCTTTGATACCAATAGTATCAATGCCGGCATCATCATATTCATTGCTGTCCCAACAATTACTTGATTTGCTTTCATAGTAACTGCAGCAAAAGAAAGTAGTTGAGCAAATATAGCGCCTGCAATTGCAGCTACAATCATACCTAGTAAAAGTATCATGTTTGGTGATAGGCCTGAACCTTGTACAGCAAAAGCAAATAACGCACCTGCAAAAGCACCTGTAAGCATTGTCCCTTCGAGTCCTATATTAATTACTCCACTTCGTTCAGTAAACATTCCACCTAAAGCTACTAATAAAAGTGGTATTGATACAGGAAGCATATTTTGAACTAAATAATAAAAAGTATCCATTATTCTGCCTCCTTATTTGTATTCTTTTCAATTTCGTCATTTCCACCAGAATCTACATTTTCTGAAGATTCTCCAATCTGTGGTTCAGTAATTAAACTCTCTTTTTCCCTTCTGTTTGAAAAAATTCTACGTATCCCAGAGCTCATTATTGCTGCAAATGCTGAGAAGTAAATAATTACAGCAATAACTAAATCTATGATCTCAGGTTTATATCCAACTAAGCTTGCTAAAGTGCCGCCTCTTTGAATATATGATATAAATAAAGCTGAAAAAATAGTTCCTATTGGATGTGAGTTCCCAAGCAATGCAACTGCTATTCCGTTAAATCCATTTGCCGCAATTACATTTATTGGTTCATATGTCATACTGCTGCCTATTATTTCTGATGGTGCTAAGATAGCAAAAGCTCCCCCTAATCCTGACAAAGCTCCTGCTATAACCATTGTTAAAATGATATTTCTTTTTCCATTCATGCCAGCATATTCTGCTGCGTGTTTATTATATCCAGTTGCTTTTAGTTCATAACCAAATGTAGTTTTTTGCAAAACTACATACAGTAATATAGCAATTAAAATTGCAAATATTACTCCAAAATTTACATTTGATCCAGCAATACCAAGTGATCTTATTTGAACTTGCTGCGGTATATATTTTGTTCTGGTCATTGATGGGATGTACATTGCTTCATTGCTTCTTATGAGCATATCCACCAAGTACATTCCTATATAGTTAGTCATGATTGAAGTGATTACTTCATTGACGTTTAACAGCGACTTGAATATTCCTGGTATAAATCCCCATAACATTCCACCTATCATTCCAGCTAATATTGCTACTATCCAGTGTATGCTAGGAGGTAAGTTAAACATGAATGCAACATAAAGCGTAAAAAACATCCCCATAGTGTATTGCCCTGATGCTCCGATGTTAAATAGCCCCATTTTAAACGCAAAAGCAACAGATAAACCTGTCATAAGAATTGGAGTTGCAAAATATAGAACATCTCCAAATCTGCCAAGCCCACCTAGAAGGACATATCTAAATCCTGCAACTGCATTGTTCGGATTTGCTAATAGCATTACAATAAATCCAAACAATAGTCCTACAACAATAGCCATCAAAGCAGAAGTAAATGATGAAAACCCTTTGATATCACTTATTTTTTTCTTTTCTTTTGTTTTTGAATTCATACCATTTTTATCCTGCATTGTATATCTCCTTTACATTGTCTCTTTTTGCTCCTGACATGTACAAACCCAATTCTTCATCAGTTGTTTCTTTAGGGTCTAACTCTCCTACTATCTCGCCTTCATACATTACAAGTATTCTATCGCTGACATTTAGCACTTCATCTAGCTCTAAAGAAACTAGAAGTACTGCCTTTCCATTGTCTCTGCCTTCTACTAACATCTTGTGAATATATTCTATAGCTCCTACATCTAGTCCTCTAGTAGGTTGAACAGCTACCAGCAATTCATGGTCTTTATCCATTTCTCTTGCAATGATTGCCTTCTGCTGATTTCCACCCGACATACTTCTCACTATAGTGATTGGCCCTTGTCCACTTCTAATATCGAATTTTTCTATTAATCTAAGGGCATATTTTCTCACTTCATCAAATTTAATAAATCCTTTATTTTGAAATTGTGGTTGCCAATATCTTTGCAATACTAGATTTTCTTCCAAAGTATAGTCTAATACAAGTCCATATTTCTGCCTATCCTCTGGTATGTGGCTAATCCCTGCTACCGATCTTTCTCTTATCGATGCTTTTGAAATATCTTTTCCACATAAATTGATGCTCCCAGTTAGCATTTTTTCGAGTCCAGTCAATGCTTGAACCAACTCAGTTTGCCCATTTCCATCAATTCCAGCGATACAAACTATCTCTCCTCTTCTTACATCAAATGAGACATCTCTTACCGCATTATTTTTATGAATTTTTGAAGGAACTGTCATATTTCTAATAGAAAGTACAACCTCACCTGGTTGGCTTTCTTTTTTGTCAACTTTAAGTGAAACTTCCCTACCTACCATCATTCTCGATAGTTCTTCTTTAGTAGTATCTTTTATCTCAACTGTTCCCATGCACTTACCTTTTCTTAGTACTGTGCATCTATCTGCTACTGCCATTATTTCATTCAATTTATGTGAAATAAATAATATCGACTTTCCTTCATTTGCTAAATCTTTCATTATTTGCAATAATTCAGCTATTTCTTGAGGCGTCAACACAGCTGTCGGTTCATCAAATATCAGTATCTCATTATCGCGATAAAGCATCTTTAATATCTCTACTCTTTGCTGCATGCCAACAGATATGTCTTCTATGACAGCATCTGGATCAACTTTAAGTCCGTATCTTTGGCTTAAATCGACTACTTTTTCTCTTGCTTGATCCATATCTAGAAATCCATTTTTTGTAGGTTCTACCCCAAGTATTATGTTTTCAAGAACTGTAAAAACTTCAACTAATCTAAAATGCTGATGAACCATTCCTATTCCTAAATCGTTTGCATCATTTGGATTGTTAATCTTTACTACTTCTCCATTTTTCCTGATTTCACCTTTCTCAGGTTGATAAAGACCAAATAGAACACTCATCAAAGTTGATTTCCCAGCCCCATTTTCACCCAATAGTGCGTGTATCTCTCCTTTTTTAAGTCTTAGGGTGATATTATCATTAGCGACTATCCCAGGGAATTCTTTAGTGATATTGAGCATTTCTATTATATAGTTTTCATTTTCCACATCATTCACCCTTTGCGCAATTCATATTTTTTCTAACAACAAATAGTGCCAAATTACTTAGACGATAATCTTTAACTTATCGGGGCACTCTCAAATATTAAGTTATTTTTATCTTTTCTATTAGAAAAAACAGGGGAAAACTTTCGCCTTCCCCTTTTTCCTTACAATTGAAGCATAAAAATGTAATCAAACAATTAACTATTATCTTGTTGTTACGACTACTTTTACCAAGCCTAGACCTTGAGTTAATTCTTCTGCAGTCGCATAGCCTGTTGGATCTGCTACATCAATTGTACGAATAATTTCAATTTCATTATTCTTTAATTTTGCAAATATTGCATCATATTGTTCTTTAGTGAATTTATTGAATCTGTCAAATGCATCTGCTTTTTCATCTCCAATTACAGTTGTTGGAAGACCAACACCGTCATTTGCTGCATTAAATACTGTTGTCTTACCTGCATAATTTTCCCAGCTATCAGTTTTGTAGATTGCTTCAAGTACGCTTTGTACTGATGCAGCTAAACCTTTTGTAGCTGATGTGATAACTGTTTCACTATCATATCTTTGGTCAACGTCAACACCTATAACTTTTCCGCCTGCTTCTTGTGCTGCAGACATTACACTCTTACCTACAGAACCGCCACAAGCAAATATTACTTCTACACCTTCTTGATACATTGTCTTAGCAGTTGCTTTGTTAGTATCATTTTCTTCGAAATTGCCAGTGTAGTGATAAGTAACTTTAACTGAACCATCTGGTAGGCCTAATTCATTAGCAGCATATTCTGCTCCTTGTAGGAATCCATACCCAAAAGCTTGAACTGCAGGTACTGCCATTCCACCCATGAATCCTAATTTTGTCATTCCATCCATAACTGCTGCATATCCTGCTAAAAAACCTGATTGCTCTTCAGCATACATTATACTTGCTACATTTGGACCTGTTTTAAAGTCTGTGTAGTCTGCATTATGTGGTGCTCCATCAAGCAATATAAATTTAACATCTGGATATTTATCTTGTGCTTGATAAATTGGAACTTCAAACAAGAACCCTGGAGTTACAATAACTTTTGCTCCACCTTGAACTGCAAGATCAATTGCTGCTAAATAGCCAGCGTCAGATGCTTCTTCAGGTTTAATGTAAGTATGTGAAATATTGTTTGCTTCTGCGAAAGCTTTTACGCCTTCCCAAGCACCTTGGTTAAATGATTTGTCATCAATATTCCCTTTATCAGTAATCAAAGCGATTTCTGCACCTTCGCTTCCACCTGAACTGCATCCAGCTAAGCTAGCAATTAACAATATCATTGACATTGTAATTACTAAAAATTTCTTCATTGGTCTATTCCCCCTTAATATTTAGATAGTGACGTCTTAGCTTTATTATATCTAAATACCAAAGCGTTTTCAAGATTTATTTAACAAGCCTTTTTGTATATATTTAACATAAATTTAAAGAAATTTTTGTTAAACTTTGATATTCTAGTCTTTTATATGATTAGAATACTATTTAGATAGAACTTCTTTTATTTCATCTTTCTTTAGAACTTTCCCCTTAGACACCACTTTCTCGTCGATAACCAGTGCAGGTGTTGTCATAACTCCGTATTTTGCAATTTCTTTGAAATCTGTTACTTTAATGATCTCTGCATTTAAACCAACCTCTTTTACTGCTTCTTTAGCATTTTCTTCTAACTCATTGCATTTCTTACATCCTGAACCCAAAATTTTAATAATCATATAAATAACCCCCCTATATAAATAAATATGATATGAAATTAAATGTGTAGCCTATGATAATTATTCCAACAGTTACTAAAGCTATAAAAAGTCCTAATAATTTCTTTTTTACTACTTTTGAAAGCATGATAATTGAAGGAAGAGATAGTGCCGTAACCGACATCATAAATGACAGAGCAGTACCCAGACCAACTCCCTTTGCAACTAACGCTTCCGCAATAGGTAAAGTGCCAAATATATCTGCATACATTGGAATCCCCACTATCGTCGCAATTAAAACAGAGTACCATTTATCCTTGCCTAAAATCGAATTTATTATATTCTCAGGAATGTAATTGTGAATTAAAGAACCGATCAGCACTCCAATTAAAACATATTTCCATACTCTGACAACAATATCTTTAACCTGTTCTTTTGAAAAGGCAATTCTATCTTTATACCCAAGTTCTTCAGCATCTTCGTCAAGTTGGTTTGTAGAGTAAACAAATTCTTCAACGTATTCTTCCATGTGAAGACTATCTATTGTTGTTCCTCCTATTACAGCTAATATAACGCCTACTACTACATATGCAATCGCAATTTTCCAATTGAAAATGCTAGCTAAAAGTATTACTGATGCTAAATCCACTAAAGGAGATGAAATTAGGAATGAAAAAGTAACTCCTAATGGCAAGCCAGCACTTGTGAATCCTATAAACAAAGGAATTGATGAGCAAGAGCAAAATGGAGTCACAGTACCTAATAATGCAGCTAAAGTATTCGCGCCAATTCCATGAAATCGCCCTAAAATCTTTTTTGTTCTTTCAGGTGGAAAATAACTTTGAACATAGGATATTAAAAATATAAGGACAGATAACAAAATAAATATTTTAATTGAATCATAAATGAAAAAATGTATGCTCGCACCAAGTCTTGAATTTATGTCTAACCCTATAACTTTTGTAACTAAATTTGCGACTATATCTGAAAGCCATTCCATTTTGAGTATTTGATTATTAATCCAGTTGAACAACTTATCCCTCCTCATATAGAAATGTATCTATACATAATATAATTCATTGTTATCATTCTGTCAAATACTATTATTTTATGGATAGTGTCAATTAATTGTTGGAAAACAATTATAAAGTAATTTTCTAATTAATATTAGAATACTAATCCTGTTTTTATATGATGCAATAATCTACAATTTATATTTTAAAGCTTCCTACGCTAATCGGATAGGTTTATTT
>JAHDQA010000038.1 GCA_018434075.1 Tissierellaceae bacterium | reverse complement strand
TAAGATTCTCCTTTCTGTTTTGTTTTGAGTTATACACATTTTGACACTGTATATATACCCAAAATGGGGGGAATCTAGCCATTTCAATATAAAAAAAGGCAGTAAATATGCGAGTTGTAGAGTTTTGCAACGAGCTAATATTATAATTAAAAAGGAGGGTTAATAGATGGCAAAAGTAGCAGTAATAGGTGCAGGACCATCTGGCATCATTGCAAGTTGTATTGCAACTAATAATGGGCATGAAGTAACTTTGTTTGAGAAAAACAACATGATTGGTAAAAAACTTTTAATTACTGGTAAAGGGAGATGCAACATTACAAATTCATCGCCTATTGATGAATTTTTTGATAATATTGTTACTAATTCTCAATTTCTATATAGTGCCTTATATACATTTAACAATGATATGCTGATAAATTTATTAAATGAATATGGATTGGAAGTGAAAATAGAAAGAGGCAATCGTGTTTTTCCAATTACAGACAGATCAATTGATGTAAATAAAGCTCTTGAAAAGTATTTGATAAAATCTGGCGTAAATTTATTACTTAAAACAAAAGTTACTGATGTATATTATGACGGAAGTAAATTTATAATTGAAATTAATGATAATGATAAAAAAACATTTGATAAAATCATTTTAACTACTGGTGGAATGAGCTACCCAGCAACAGGATCTACAGGAGATGGATATAGATTTGCAAGAAAATTAGGACATACTGTAGTTCCATTAAAAGCATCACTAGTTCCAATGGAAATAAAGAGTAACTATTTAGATCAAGTAAGAGGGCTTTCGCTAAAGAATGTAGAATTAATAGCAACTACAAAAGAAGGCAAATTAATACATAAAGAGTTTGGAGAAATGATTTTTACTCATTTTGGTATTTCAGGTCCCATAGTATTGACTATGAGCAACTATATAAACAAATACATTCCAGATGTAAACCTGTTTATCGATTTTAAACCGGCTTTAACAAATGATAAATTGGAACTACGTATATTAAGAGATTTTGAGAAATACAAGAACAAAGATATAAAAAACGCTCTTGTGGATTTGCTACCAAAGAGCGTTATAGATTGGATAATAAGCGATTCAAACATTATGCCAGATAAAAAAGTAAATCAGATTACTAAAATAGAAAGAAGCAATTTAGTTAATACAATTAAAAGATTGGAATTAGAATTTGTTAAATTAAGACCAATTGAAGAGGCTATAGTTACTAGTGGAGGAGTAAAGGTAGATGAAATTAATCCTTCTACTATGGAATCAAAAATTGTGCCGGGATTATATTTTGCAGGAGAAATTATTGATGTTGACGCATTGACTGGCGGATATAATTTACAAATTGCTTTTTCAACTGGCTACTTGGCTGGAATTAATATATAAATTGCTTGTTAATAGGAACTTAATATTATATAATTAATAAGGAGATTATTATGAATACCATCTCAATTAGAGGAGCTATAACTGTTGATGCTAATACGGTAGAGAGTATAACGTCTTCTACAATAGAATTACTAGAAACAATTGAAAAAAGAAATAAAATAATTAAGAATAATGTGATATGTATGCTATTTACTGCCACTGGTGATTTAGACGCTGAATATCCTGCTAAGGCAGCTAGAATGTTAGGGTATACTCAATGTAGCTTGATGTGCTCACAAGAAATGGCTGTAAAAGGAAGTCTTAGTAAATGCATTAGAGTATTGATACTATATTTATCTGAGGCAAACCAAGATGGAGTTGAACATGTGTACTTAAGAGATGCTAGCGTTCTTAGACCTGATCTTTCAAGTTAAATTGCCACCTTTTGGTGGCTATATTCTTTAGGAGGAAATTAAGAAAATATGAATAAAGATTTGATAGCTATTGCTATTGACGGACCTGCAGGTGCGGGGAAAAGCACTGTTGCAAAAGAAATTGCAAAAAAATTAAATCTAGAATATATAGATACAGGTGCAATGTATAGGGCTTATACTTTGAAGGTTTTAGAAAATGGGTTAGATCCCAAGAATGAAAATGAAGTTTTAAGATTGCTCGATAACACAGAAATTACATTTTTAGATAATCACATTTACTTAGATGGAGTAATTGTTGATGATAAGATAAGAGAAAGTATAGTTAACCAAAATGTATCATATGTATCAAGCTATCCTGAAGTAAGAAAAAAGATGGTTGAACTTCAACAAAAAATGGCGAGCAAGAACAATGTCATCATGGATGGAAGAGATATAGGAACAGTAGTATTACCTAATGCCTCACACAAATTTTATATTACTGCTAAACCCGAGGAAAGAGGGAAAAGAAGATATAAAGAATTTGTAGATAAAGGAGATACTGAAATCAAATTAGAAGATATCGTTGAGGAGATCAAAAAAAGAGATGAAATAGACAGTACTAGAGAAGAATCGCCATTGAGAATTCCTGATGATGCTATTGTTATAGATTCAACAAATCTTACAGTTGATGAAGTAGTAGATTTAATTATAGAATTAATAAAAGGAGAAAATTAAGTTGTTTTATAATTTTGCTAAAGGTATAGTATTTATATTTCAAAAACTTTTTTTTAGGATAGAAGTTGATGGCAAAGAAAACATACCATTGAATGGACGACTTATATTATGTTCTAATCATCATAGCAATTGGGATCCTGTAACTCTGGCTGTTTTTTTTCCGAGACAAGTGCATTGGATGGCAAAAAAAGAATTATTTAAGAATAAATTCTTTGCCAAGGTATTACTTTCGCTTGGTGCATTTCCAGTGGATAGAGAGAAAAATGACGTGGCAGCTATTAAAAAATCCCTTAGGCTATTAAAGGAAGAAAGAGTATTAGGCATTTTCCCAGAAGGGACTCGTGTTAAATACTATAATGAAGATTATATAAAATCAGGTCTTGCTTTGATTGCAATAAAGTCAAAATCTCCAGTACTTCCAGTGTACAGCGAAGGAAGCTATAAATTGTTTAGTAAGATAAAAATTAGAATTGGTAAACCTATTTTTATAGAATTAGAGGAAAATGCAATCCTCGACAATGAAAAATATACAGAAATAAGCAAAGATATTATGAGAAAAGTTTATGAATTAGGAGGTTAATGGTGGAGATAATTATATCAAAAAATGCAGGATTTTGTTTTGGAGTAGAGAGAGCTATGAACACTGCATTAGAAACAATCAAAAATGAGGAAATAGTATATTCATATGGACCATTGGTTCATAATCAACAAGTGGTTAACTTTTTAGAAGACAAAGGACTTATTACTATAGATTCAATAGATGATTTACTTAACAAGCAAATCGGATCAGTTATTATTAGATCGCATGGGTTACCTAAACATACAATTGATGAAATCGAAAAACTTGGATTCAGAATTGTTGACTGCACCTGTCCTTATGTAAAATCTGTTCATAAGAAAGTTTCTGAATATAGCGATAAAGGGTATGATATAGTGATCATTGGCGACAAAAATCACCCAGAAGTAATAGGTATAAATGGTTGGTGCAGCAATAAAGCATATATAGTAAACACAATAGAAGATGCAAACAAACTAGAACCGATGGATAGAGTATGTGTTGTGTCTCAAACAACCAATAATATGGATAAATTTAATGAAATATCAAAAATCGTTGAAAATAAATCTAAAGAGACAATTGTTTTTAATACAATATGTAATGCAACGAGATTGAGACAAGAATCTGCTGCAGAATTAGCCAAAGAAGTTGACGCAATGTTAATATTAGGTGGTAAAAATAGCTCAAACACAAAGAAATTAGCAGAAATAAGTAAAATATACAATAACAATGTATATCTTATAGAATCTATACATGAAATTTCTTTGCAAGAATTAATTAAATTTAATAAAATAGGTATAACAGCAGGTGCTTCAACACCTGATTGGATAATTAAGGAGGCTGTTAGGGTAATGGAAAATTTCAATAAGGATGAAATGATGGAGGCTATAGATAGTTCTTTCAAGAGAATTAATCGTGGCGATGTACTAAAAGGAACTGTTTTATATGTAACAAACAATGAAGTTATGGTAAACATTAATTACAAGAGCGATGGAATTATTCAGAGAGAAGAACTTTCAAAAGACTCAAATGTAAATCCGAAAGATATGTTCAAAGTAGGTGATGAGATTGATGTTTATGTTTTAAAGCTAGATGATGGTGAAGGAAATGTCGTTCTTTCGGCTAAACGAGTAGAATATTTAAAAGATTGGGAAAAACTTGAGGAAAAATTCAAAAATAATGAAACAGTAGAAGCAAAAGTAAAGAATGTGGTCAAAGGTGGTTTAATTGCTTCAATTGATGGTGTTAATGGGTTTATCCCTGCGTCACAAGTATCTGTTAAATTTGTAAAAGATTTAAATCAATATGTAGGGAAAATTCTCAAATGTAAAATTATTGATTTTGATATAGAAAAAAAGAAATTAATATTGTCTAGTAAGATAGTAGAAAAGGAAGAAAAAGAGGAAAAGAAGAAAGATCTTTGGGAAAACATACATGAAAATGACATCATTAAAGGGAAGGTTCAAAGAATAACTGATTTTGGTGCCTTTGTTGATATAGGCGGCGTAGATGGCTTAATACACATTTCTGATATGGCTTGGTATAGAATCAAACATCCATCTGAAGTGTTACAAGAAGGGCAAGAAGTGGAAGTAAAAGTATTAAATGTCGATAAAGAGAAAGGAAAAATTTCATTAGGGTTGAAGCAAACTTTGCAAGAACCATGGGAAGAGTTTATTAAGAATTATAAGGTTGGAGATATCGTTGAGGGAGAGATTGTAAATTTATTAGATTTTGGAGCCTTTGTCAGACTAATTAACGGAGTGGATGGTTTATTGCATGTATCTCAAATTTCTAATGAACACATAGAAAAGCCATCAGATGTTTTGAAGATTGGTGATAAAATTAAAGTTGAAATAGTTGATATAGATGAAGAAAATAAAAAGGTAAATTTAAGCCATAAAGATATTGAGAATAAAGTGAATAATTCAAGTGAAGAGTAACTAACATAAAGCTAGTGGGTTGTATTTACAACCCATTTCATATATATAGCAAAGTAAAGAGGTGAAATTATGGATATCAAAGAGGCATTGATAACATTAACAAATGCATGTGGAGTATCTGGACAAGAGTATAATTTAAATGAAGTAATCATTGACATGTTCAAAGATTATGTGGACAGCACAGAAATAGACTCATTAGGGAATGTTATTTTTTGTAAGAAAGGCACAAATAATGATGATTTTAAAATAATGTTAGCCGCACATATGGATGAAATTGGCTTAATGGTAACAAGAATTGAGGATAACGGGTTTTTGAGATTCACTGAAGTTGGCGGCGTTGATCCAAGGACCATAGTCGGACAAGAAGTATTAGTGCATGGAAGTAAAGTTATACCAGGAATTATTGGAACTAAACCACCTCATATGATGGATAAAGATGAACAAGAGAAGAGTTTAAAGATAAAGGATATGATAATTGATACTGGTTATCGCAAACAAGAACTTATAAAATATATACATGTTGGTGACTTTATTAGTATTAAAAGAGAGACAATTCCTTTAGCAAATGAGAGAATTAGTGGTAAATCTATGGACGATAGAGTGGGTGTTGCAGTTTTATATGATTTGGCTAAGCGATTGAGTGGTTTTAAACACTATCCAGATGTGTACATGGTGTGTACTGTGCAAGAGGAAGTTACCATGAGTGGTGGGACTACAAGTGCATATTCAATAAACCCAAATATCGGGATTGCAATAGATGTGGGATTTGGTCATACTCCTGAATTAAATAAATCAGAAACTTTAATGATGGGAAAAGGTCCTGGAATAACTTTAGGAGGCAATGTAGATAACAACCTAAGGAAGAGATTAATAGAGATTGCAAAAGAGTACAACACTCCTTATCAACACTCTGTCGAACCAGGACCAACTGGTACTGATGGTTGTGCTATTCAAATAACTAAAGAAGGGATACCTACGCTAGTTATTTCTGTACCACTAAGATATATGCATACATCCGTAGAATTGGTTGATTTAAAAGATATTAGATTTACTTCGATTCTTTTATCTAATTTTATTAAAAGCATCAAAAAAAATGACAATAGTTTTACGGAGGAAAAATTATGTTATTAGAAATATTAACTCAAGCTAATGGCGTGTCTGGTAACGAGAAAGAAGTAAGAGATATAATATATAGAGAAGTGGAGAAATATGCAGATGAAATAAAAATTGATAAAATAGGGAATCTAATAGTTCATAAGAAAGGGACTAAAAAATCAAATAAAAAAGTGTTATTTGCTGCCCATATGGATGAAGTAGGTCTTATAGTAACGGATATTGATGAACAAGGGTTTATAAAATTCACTACTGTTGGTGGAATAGATAAGAGAATTTTGGTTTCAAAGACTGTGAATATCGGGAATAAAAGAGTACCCGGAGTAATAGGTGCTAAACCAATACATTTACAAAAAAACGACGAGAGGGACAATACAATTCCTTTATCTGATTTATATATAGATATTGGTGTTGATAATAGAAATGAAGCAGAACAATTAATAGAAATTGGAGATTATATTGCTTTTAATACTAAATATGAGGAATTTGGCGATGGATATATTAAAGCAAAAGCATTGGATGACAGAGTGGGCTGTTCAATTTTAATTGATTTAATAAAAGATGATCATATAGAATATGATTTTTACGCCGCTTTTACAGTTATGGAAGAAGTTGGTTTAGTTGGTGCAGGACCAGCTGCTTATAGTGTAAAACCTGATATAAGTGTCATTTTAGAAGGCACAGTTTGCTATGAGATGCCAGAGCTAGATTCACATTTGATACCCACACAATTAGGACAAGGACCAGCAATTTCTTTGATAGATAGGCACTCTTTGTATGATTATGAACTAAGAGAGAAAGCAATAGCGACTGCAAAGAGATACAATATTCCGTATCAGTACAGAAAGACTTCAAGTGGAGGGAATGATGCTGGAGAGATTCAAGTCTCTAGATCAGGATCAAAAACATTAGCATTATCTTTAGCAACAAGGTATATACACAGTACTGCTTCAATGATAAATAAAGATGATTACTACAATACTATTTTACTAATAAAACATTTAATGCCAATTCTTTGTGAGGGGGAAGAAAATGATAATAGATTCTAGCTTATTAAAAGAAATTGTGACAACTTACGGGCCTTCATCAAGAGAAGAAAAGATAAGAAACTTAATAGCAAACGAAATCAAAGAATATGTAGATGAAATTAAAATAGATGCTCTTGGCAATTTAATTGCACATAAAAAAGGGCTTGGGAAAAAGATTATGATCTCATCACATATGGATCAAATAGGATTGATGGCAATAGATATTGATGAAAAAGGATTTATAAGATTTACAAACATTGGTGGTATTAAGCCAGCTTTATTGTTGGGACAAAGAGTGAGATTTGAGAATGGGACAATAGGAGTTGTTTATTCAGAAAAACTAGAAGAAGACAACAAAATCAAAGTCGATAACTTATACATTGACATAGGGACTAATGGTAGAGAAGAAACATTAAATAAAGTTAAAATTGGAGATATTTGTATTTTTCAAAATGAGTTTTTAGAAAGCGATAAAGTAATAATCTCGCCTTATCTTGATGATAGAATTGGTTGCTATATATTAATAGAAACTATAAAAAACGTTATGAAAAATTCAAACGATTTATATTTCGTATTTTCTGTACAAGAAGAAGTAGGAATGAGGGGTGCTAAAACTGCTGCATTCTCAATTGAACCTGACATTGGTTTGGCAGTTGACGTTACATCAACTTTTGATACACCAAAAAGCGAAAAACTCAATGTAAAACTCTTTAATGGAGCAGCAATTAAGGCAATGGATTATTCCCTAATAGCTCATAAAGATATAAAAGATGCTTTGATTGAATTAGCTGAAGCAAAGGGTATTAAATATCAAATAGAAGTATTAGAACATGGAGGAACAGATGCAGGTGCCATTCATATGTCTAAATCAGGTGTTAAAACAGGTGCAATATCTATACCTTGCAGATATATACATTCACAATCAGAGATGGTTTCTAAAGATGATATAATAATGTGCTTAGAATTATTAAAAGCATATGTTGAATAATAGTTTAAAAAGCCTTGGTATTTGATACAGGGCTTTATTTAATTTACAATTTATGGAATAAAATATAAATTTATAGTTATTTTTTGTTGATTAGTGGTATATATTATGATAGAATAAAAACAATCAAAATCGAGCATAATTAGTCAAGATAAATCATATAGCTGGAGGTTTAAAATGAAGGGTAAAAAAGTATATGGCGGAATTGCTATCGGGACTGCATTATTAGTTAAAGAACAAAGCATAGAAGAATTGATAGAGAAAAAAACGATTAATAAGGAAAATGTAGAACAAGAAATAGAGAGGTTTAAAACAGCACATAAGAAAACAATCGAGGATATTGAGAAGATTAAAGATAGAGCTATGTCAACAGTTGGCTCAAGCGAAGCACAAATTTTTGAAGCACATCTCGACATGGCTAATGATCCAATGTTTATCGATTCAGTAATTAATAAAATCAGCTCTGATTTGCTCAATGCTGAATATGCTGTACTAGAAGCTAGAAATGAAATTGTAGAGACATTTATGAGCATACAAGATGAGTATTTGAAAGCTAGAGCTAATGATATAATCGATGTCACCGACACTTTAATAAAAAATTTAATAGGGGTAGAAAATCAAAATATAGCTGATGTCTCAAAAGATACAATTATTGTTGCAAATGATCTTAAACCATCTCAAACTATTCAACTTAACAATTATGTTAAGGGAATAATATTGGAAGAGGGAAGTGTGACGAGCCATGCTGCTATTGTCGCTAAAGCAAAGGGCATACCTACACTAGTTGGAGTAGAAAATGCATTGGAAACAATAAAAAACGATGCAGTTGTAATTATGGATTGTGACAACGTAGATATAATTATTAATCCTTCAGAAGAACAACTTAAACATTATTCCGAATTAGAGAAAAAACAAAACGAAGAAAAAGCTAGGCTATCTCTATATAAGGATAAAAAATGCTTGACAAAAGATGGGCATGAAATAAAGATATTTGGGAATGTTGGCTCTATCGAAGAAGCTAAATTAGTAAAAGAAAATGGAGGATTTGGAATAGGTTTACTAAGAACAGAACTAATTTATATGAATAGCAATCATTTCCCTACTGAAGAAGAACAGTTTAAGTATTACAGCGAAATCGTAAAACTAATACCAAATGAAGTCATCATTAGGACTTTAGATATTGGCGGAGACAAGATGCTACCATATTACAAGTTTCCTGAAGAAATGAACCCTTTTTTGGGTCTTAGGGCGATAAGGTTTTGTTTACAAAATAAAGAAATATTCAAGACTCAATTAAGAGCTATTTTGAGAGCTAGCGCATTTGGAAAAGTAAAAATTATGTTGCCAATGATTAGTAATTTAGATGAAATATTGGAAAGCAAAAAATTAATTCAAGAAGCCAAGAACGAGTTAAAGCAAGAAAACATAGCTTTTGATGAAAACATTGAGGTTGGGATAATGATTGAAATACCAGCTGCTGCTATATCGTCAGATATTTTAGCTAAAGAGGTAGATTTCTTCAGCATTGGCACTAATGATTTAATACAATACAGTTGTGCTGTTGATAGAATGAATAAAAATGTTTCATATCTTTATGAACCTTATCATCCAAGCATATTAAGATTGATAAAAATGACGATTGAATCAGCAAAGAAAAATCATATTGAGGTTGGTATATGTGGAGAAACAGCAGGTGATCCTGATTATGCTATGATACTTGCTGGTATGGGTGCCGATGAACTATCGATGAGTGCATCGATGATTCCTATAGTTAAAGATAGAATAGCGCAATATACTGTTGAAGAGTTATTAAAAATAAGCAAATTAGTGATGCAACAAACAGATTCTAAATCAGCCTATCAGGCTTTAATTGGAGGTAAAAAATGTTAATAAACGAGAGATTGATAGTATTAGATTCACAATCAAGAGATAGAGATGAATTAATTAGAGAATTAGCTTCATTAGCATATAAGGACGGAAAATTAAATGATATTGATGAGTATATAGAAGCTGTTCTAAAAAGAGAGTCTGAATACAGCACTGCAGTTGGATTTGGCGTAGCAATTCCACATGGAAAAAGTGACAGTGTTGTTGAACCTTTCTTAGCATTTGCAAGGGCAAAAGACATTGACTGGAACTCACCTGACGATAAACCTGTTGACATAGTATTCTTAATCGGAGTTCCTGAAAAAGATGCTGGATCATTGCATTTAAAAATTCTAGCTAATTTATCGAGAAAACTAATGAAAGAAGATTTTAGAAATTCTTTAAGAAATATTAAAACAAACGAAGACCTATTAGATTTTTTAAATAAGAGTGAATTAGGTTTTTAGGAGATTATCATGTTAGCTGATGAAAGAAAATTTCAAATTCTTGAAATGCTTAAGAAACATAAAAGTCTATCAGTTAAAGAGATATGTGATTTTCTAAACATCTCAGAGTCAACAGTAAGAAGAGACTTGAGGGAATTGGAATCCAATGGAAGATTAAAACGTACTCATGGTGGAGCTATTCTAAAAGAATTTTATGCTCTAGAGAATGAAGAAAATGTTAGACAAAAAGAAAATAAATATTTAGAAGAAAAAAAGGAGATTGCCTCTATTGCTTTTAAAATGATAAAAGAGAATATTTCTATTGCGATAGATGCAGGTACTACGACATTAGAATTAGCAAAACTTATTGGACAATCAAATCTTTTTTTAACAGTGGTTACAAATTCATCGGATATATCAAATGCTTTATCACTTAATCCGAATTGTACGATTTATCTAGTTGGAGGAAAACTTAGAAACAATACACTTGCGACTGTAGGAAATTATAGTGTAGATTTTATTAAAAACTTCAATGTACAGATAGCATTTATTGGGACCAATGGTTTGAGCCTAGAAAAAGGTTTAACAACACCCGATCTAGAAGAGGCACAAATTAAAAAAGCTATGATGTCAATTTCAAACAATGTATTTGTTCTAGCTGATAGCTCAAAGTTTGGACTAGTGGCAATGGTTAAAGTATCAGATTTTTCACAGATTGATGCAATTATTACTGATGAAAATATAGATAAAGACACTTTAAGAGAATACTCTAGTCTGGATATTAAGATAATTACTAATAAAAGAAGGTGAAAAATTGATTACTACTGTTACTTTAAATCCTGCAATAGATAAGACTCTTATTTTAAACGAATTAAATTTGGGAAAAGTAAATAGAGTATTGAGAAGCAGAGAAAATATTGGCGGAAAGGGTATAAATGTATCAAAGATAGTTTCGAAGCTAGGTGATAAAACTCAAGCTATAACCTTATTAGGACGAAATAATTTAGACTATGTGAGAAATTTAATAAAAAAATCAAATATAGATTCTATTTTTTATGAGGTAGAGGGATTGACAAGAACAAATACGAAAGTTGTTGATCTAAAAAACAATATTACTACTGACATCAATGAAATAGGTTTTGAAATAGAAAAGGATTTGATAGCTGATATTATACAATTTATAGCGAAAAATTTGTCGAAATCAGATTTCATTGTATTAAGTGGAAGTGTACCAAAGGGATTTCCAAACGATATTTATTCAAAGATAATTGAAAATACTGATTTAAACACTAAATTTGTTGTAGACACTGAAGGAGAGCAATTATTAAATGTTTTTAAAAATGCACCTTTTTTGATAAAACCAAATATTCATGAACTAGAAGATGCTCTTGGCATAAAACTAGATAGTACTGATAAAATTGTTACAACATGTTTATCTTTGATAGATAGATATAAAATAGACAACATCTTAGTTTCCATGGGAGGTGATGGCAGCATTCTAGTATCAAATGATGTTATCTTAAAAGCTGAGCCTGTAAAAGTCGAATTAAGAAGTACTGTAGGAGCAGGTGATAGCTTAGTGGCAGGATTTATTCATGGCATGTTGAATTATGACATGGATAAATATGAAGCTTTGAAGTTTGGTTCAGCTTGTGGCACATTAGCGGTTTCTAAAGACTCAATAGATGACTTGACAAAAACAGATATCCAACAGGTAGCAGATAGTATAATCATTAGGCAATTATAAATTAAAAGAGGTGATCCTATGAAAATTTTAGCAGTAACAGCATGCCCTACTGGAATAGCTCACACTTATATGGCGGCAGAAGCTTTAGAAGAAGCAGCAAAGAAAAAAGGTTATGACATTAAAGTTGAGACAAGAGGCTCTGTTGGTGTTGAAAATGAATTATCAGATGCTGAAATAAAAGAAGCTGATGCAATTATATTAGCATGTGATACAGCAGTACCAATGGAGAGATTTGAAGGCAAGAAGTTGTTAAATGTTTCAGTGTCTGAGGCCATAAAAAATGCTGACGATCTAATAGACAGAGCATTAAACGCAAAAGTATATAAGTCGAGTACAAAAACTCAAGAGGATATTAGCAAAACAGAGCCAATGAAAAAGGAACCAACAGGAGTTTACAAGCATTTGATGAATGGCGTATCTTATATGATACCATTTGTTGTTGCTGGAGGAATAGCAATAGCAATAAGTTTTCTATTTGGATATGATTCTGCATCAAATGAAGGAAGTCTAGCAGCTTATTTAATGGCTATAGGCGGAGGCAATGGGGCATTTGGATTGATGATCCCTGTATTGGCTGGATATATAGCATATTCAATAGCTGATAGACCAGGATTAGCGCCAGGTATGATTGGTGGTATGGTTGCAACACAAATAAACGCTGGGTTTTTAGGTGGCTTAGTGGCGGGTTTCTTAGCTGGATACATTGTATTAGCTATCAAAAAATATATAAAGTTACCAAAGAATTTACAAGGGATTATGCCGGTTTTGATAATACCAGTTTTAAGTTCATTGTCAACAGGTTTGTTATTGTTTTATGTCATAGGTAAACCGGTAGCTGCAATAAATAATGGAATGAATAACTTTCTAATGAGTATGTCTGGAGCAAATGCAATAATTTTAGGTGCTATTCTTGGCTTAATGATGGCTGTAGACATGGGAGGACCAATAAATAAGGCTGCTTATGCTTTTGGCACTGCAACTTTAACAGCAGCAGTTGGGACTGGGTCTGAAATCATGGCTGCTGTAATGGCAGCTGGTATGACGCCACCTTTAGGAATTGCACTAGCAACTATTTTATTTAAGAATAAATTCACTAAAGCTGAAATTGAAGCTGGCAAAGCTTGTTGGGTTCTTGGAGCAAGCTTTATTACAGAAGGTGCAATACCTTTTGCTGCAGCCGATCCTATCAGAGTAATTCCTTCTCTGATGATTGGTAGTGCAATTACAGGCGCTATGAGTATGGCGTTTAAAGCTACGCTAGCAGTTCCTCATGGAGGCATATTTGTTTTCTTTGCGGTGGAAAATCTAGTGGGTTACATTATATCAATAGCAGTAGGAACCGTTGTTACAGCGTTGGTATTAGGTGTTTTCAAGAAAAATGTTGCAGAATTAGCAGCACAAAGTAAATAATTATTGCAATTATTTATCTTTATTATGAACAATCAAGTAGGAATATTTAAGCTACTTGATTGTTCTTTATTTTTTATATTTATTAAGTAAGTTATTCTTTATGGTATAATATAATAGTATTATAAACATTATGGGGAGAGATTAATTTAATGATGAAGTTTCATATAAGTACATTTGGATGTCAAATGAATGAACACGATACAGAAAAAATAATTTGGGTTTTGGAAAAGATAGGATATCAGCAGACTAATAATCGAAATGAGGCTGATATTATAATTTTTAATACCTGTGCAGTCAGAAAGACAGCAGAAGATAGAGCGTTTGGCCAATTGGGAGAGCTTCAAGATCTAAAAAGAAAAAATCCTGATTTAATTATTGCTGTATGTGGTTGTTTAATGCAGAAAGAAGAAATCAGAGATTATTTCTTAAGCAAGCATAAACATATAGATATAGTGTTTGGCACAAATAATATTCATAAGTTACCACAATTAATAGATAGACATTTGCGTACAGGCGATAAAGTAATAGATGTTATAGAAGATACAAGAGAAATATCAGATAATATTGATTCAAATAGAAAATATTCTTATAAGGCTTTTGTAGATATAATGTATGGATGCAACAATTTTTGCAGTTATTGTATTGTTCCTTATACTAGAGGCAGAGAGAGAAGTAGATCGGTTAAATCAATTATTAATGAGGTTGAGAATTTAGCACAAACAGGATGTAAGGAAATAACTTTATTAGGACAAAATGTTAACTCTTATGGGAAGACATTAGAGGAAAAAACAACCTTTTCTCAGTTGTTGGCATTATTAAATAAGATTGAAGGCATTGAAAGAATTAGATTCATGACATCTCATCCAAAAGATTTCTCGGATGAATTGATAGAGGCATATAAAAGCCTAGACAAGCTATGTAATCATTTGCACTTACCTGTTCAATCGGGGAGTAATAGAATTTTGAAACTAATGAATAGGAACTATACTAAAGAACAATATCTTGAACGAATATATAAGTTAAGAGAAGAAATACCAGATATAGCTATAACAACTGATATTATAGTCGGATTTCCTGGAGAAACTGAGGAAGATTTTGAAGAAACTTTAGATTTAATAAAAAAAGCTAAATTTGACTCAGCTTTTACTTTTTTATATTCTATTAGAGAAGGGACTAATGCAGCAAAGATGACTAATCAAATACCTGATGAAATTAAACACGATAGATTTCAAAGATTATTGGATGTTTTATATCCGATAGGACTCGAATCTAATAAAAGATTGATTAAAACAGTACAAAAAGTATTGGTTGAAGAAATAAGCAAGAACGATGAAAATATACTATCAGGGAGAACTGAGTGTAATAAACTTGTCCATTTTAAAGGCAGTAGGGACATTATTGGACAAATCGTCGATGTTGAAATTACAAATGTAAAAACTTTTACGCTAGAAGGAAGAATGGTGTAATATCCGGAGGTTTAAGGCAATGAACGAATTGACGCCAATGATGAAACAGTATATGAGCATTAAAGAAAAGTATAAGGACTCAATTTTATTTTTTAGACTAGGCGATTTCTATGAAATGTTTTTCGATGATGCGTTGATAGCATCTAAAGAGCTCGAAATTACTCTTACCCAAAGAGACTGTGGCTTAGATGAAAAGGCACCTATGTGCGGGGTGCCACATCATGTAGCTGATCAATATATTTCTAGATTGGTTGAAAGAGGCTATAAAGTAGCAGTTTGTGAACAAGTAGAAGATCCTGCTCTAGCTAAGGGAATTGTGAAAAGAGAAATTATAAAAATAGTGACGCCTGGTACTATACTAGACACATTGGCTTTAGATGAGAAAAGCAATAATTTTTTGGCAAGTATATATTCAGATGATTATGGCGTCGGCTTATCGTATGTCGACAACTCTACAGGTGAGGTGTATACAACACAATTCATAGGTGACGAACCATATAAAATGTCATTTATTATTGATGAGCTAGGAAAAATAATGCCATCTGAATTAATCATAAACTCTAATTTTTCTAACGATAAGAAAGAATTTAATCTTATAAAGAATAAGCTAAATCCATTTATCAATATATATGAAGAAGATACAATAAATTTAAATAGTTATAAAACCCTAATATTAGATTTCTTTGATAATGAGATTGTAGAGAAAACTAATCTAAATGAAAAAATATACTGTCTGATAAGTTTATCTAAACTAATCCTCTATTTAAAAGATACACAATTTAATATGATTGAGCACATAAACTTCTTCCAGTATTATGAGCCGGAACAGTTTATGATCATGGATATAAATACAAGAATGAATTTAGAGATAAATGAAACAATTAGAGGGAAAAACAAAAAAGGTGCATTAATTAATATTATAGATAAAACAGTGACAGCAATTGGAGGCAGACTTTTAAAAAAATGGCTTGAACAACCTCTTATAGATCAAAAGCAAATAGAAGATAGATTAGATATTGTAGAATATTTTACAAATAATTTAATATTTCTTGATGAAACAAGAAATTTATTAAAAAAAGTATATGACATTGAGAGATTATCAACTAAAATAGTGAATGGAATATGCAATGCAAGGGATTTATTGTCTTTAAAACTTTCAATCGAGATATTGCCAGAACTAAAAATAATATTATCTACCTCTTCTTCAAATATATTAAAGACAATAGGTTTGGAATTAGATGATTTAAAAGATATTTATCTAATTATTGAAAACTCTATAGCAGAAGATCCACCCGTCTCAGTTAAAGATGGAGGGATAATAAGATCTGGTTTCAATAAAGACTTAGATGAGTTGAGAAGCGTATCAAGGAATTCAAAAAAATTATTAGCTGAATTTGAATCTAAACAAAGAGATATAACAGGAATTAAAAATTTAAAAGTGGGATATAATAGAGTCGTTGGATATTATATTGAAGTAACTAAAACTAATTTGGGCTTAGTTCCTGATTATTACATTAGAAAACAAACTTTATCTAATTCTGAAAGATATTTTACTAAAGAGCTAAAAGAAATAGAAGAAAAAATAATGGGCGCGGATGAAAAATCAATACAATTAGAGTATGAACTATTTCAGAATATTCGTGACAATATAAAATTGCAAATTAATAGAATTCAGAAATGTAGCAGAACTCTTGCATATTTAGATGTATTATCCAGTTTTGCACAAGTTGCGATAGATAATAAATATGTACGTCCAAAATTTAATAATAATTGTGTGATCGAGATATTGGATGGAAGACATCCTGTAGTTGAGAATGTGATAAAAGATCAGATGTTCATACCTAATAATGTATCTTTAGATGAAAAAGATAAAATGATTCATATTATAACAGGACCTAACATGGCTGGGAAATCTACATTTATGAGACAAGTTGCTATAATCACTTTGATGTCACAAATAGGTTCATTTGTACCTGCTCGAAGTGCTAATATTTCCATTGTGGATAGAATTTTTACACGCATAGGTGCATCGGATAATTTATCTCAAGGTGAAAGTACTTTTATGGTTGAAATGAATGAGGTTTCCAATATAATTAAGAATGCTACAAAAAAAAGCTTAATTATACTTGATGAAGTTGGGAGAGGAACAAGTACCTATGATGGCTTGAGCATAGCGTGGGCTGTTGTTGAATATATTGCATCTAATATTAAAGCTAAAACACTTTTTGCAACTCATTATCATGAATTGACAGAACTAGAGAATAAGATTGAAGGGGTCAAGAATTATCATATCACTGTTAGAGAAAATGGTGATGACATTATATTTTTAAGAAAGATTGTTGAGGGAAAAGCAAATAAGAGTTTTGGCATTCAAGTGGCAAAACTCTCTGGACTACATCAGAGTATTATTGAAAGAGCTAATGAAATATTGGAATTAATAGAAGAGCGTGAATTGACAATAGAAAAAACTAGCAAGACAAATAATGATGAATTACAATTAAGTTTATTGGATTATAAGAGAAATTATTTTATTGAGAAAATATCAAATATAAATATAAATTCTTTAACTCCAATTAATGCAATGAATATATTAAATGACCTTGTGAATGAAGCTTTAAAACTAAAGGAGTCATAGTATGTCAAAAATTAATTTATTAGATGACAATACAATAAAAAAAATAGCTGCAGGTGAAGTTATAGAAAGACCTTCGTCTATTGTTAAAGAATTAGTTGAAAATTCTATAGATGCAAATTCTAGTCAAATAATTATAGAAATAAAGGATGGAGGAACAACTTATATTCGGGTAACAGATGATGGGGAAGGCATGGAAAAAGAAGATATAGTTTTAGCATTCAATAGACATGCTACCTCTAAATTGAAGACAATAGAAGATCTATATAAAATAATATCTATGGGTTTCAGAGGGGAAGCTCTTTCTAGTATAGTATCAGTATCAAATGTTGAGATCGTATCTAGAACGAGAGAAAATATAGTAGGAAATAAAGCAATTTTTGAAAATGGAAAACTAAAACATATAGAACCTATCGGTGCGAATGTTGGAACAACAATTATTGTAAGGGATGTTTTCTTTAATTTACCTGTCCGAAGAAAATTTTTAAAAAGTAATGCCACAGAAGAAAGATATGTAGCTGATATTGTAACAAAAATAGCTTTAGGAAATCCTAGAATATCAATGAAATTAATTCGAGATGGTAAATTAGTATTAAATACAAGTGGTTCACCTGATGAACTTAATGTTATATATCAATTATTGGGTAAAGATATTGCTAAAGGAATCAGTTTAATTGAATTTAAAGATGACAATCTTAGCTTTAGAGGTTATTTTTCAAATAATAATATTTTCCGCAGCAATAGAAATTATCAGTACCTCTTTGTCAATAATAGGTATGTATATGACTATAAGCTAGCAAAGGTTATTGAAGATCAATATAGTTCTTTGTTACCTATAAACAAACATCCAGTATTCATACTCTATATTGATATTGATCCATCTTTAATTGATGTAAATATTCACCCAACGAAACAGGAAATAAAATTTATTGAAGAAAATAAAATATATTCAATTATAGCAAATCAAATTAGAAAAAATACAAATAAAATTGTTAATATTCCTCATCCGAGCATTGAGAACAATAATGAAAAACAAATTGGGAAATATCCATATATATGGGAAATAAAACATGATTACAACGATGATTTAAATTCAAATATTTCAAAAACAGAACGAGTAGAAGAAAATAATATATTTGACTTTAAGGATTACACATCAACTGATTTTAAAAATAGTTTATATCAAAATAATGATAAAGTTAATGAAAACTCTAACAAATCCGTTAATAATATAAAAGAGGATGATAAATATTACGATAATGATAATAATACATTAAAAAAATTTAACAATTTAAAACCTATCGGAATAGCTTTCAACACTTATGTCTTTTTAGAGGATTATGAATCTGACACTATATTTATTATTGACCAACATGCAGCTCATGAACGTGTTATGTATGAAAAATTAATGAAACAATACTATGATGAATCAATTGTGGTTCAACAATTACTTACCCCACAAATAATTGATTTATCGCCAGCGGATTACTTAAAAGCAAAAGCTAACATTGACATTTTTAATAAGTCTGGATTTATTGTGGAATTATTCGATGATAAAAGTATTGTATTAAGAGGAATACCTCTGGTTTTTGGTAGACCAAACGGAGAGAGGTTGTTTTTAGATATTTTAGATAATTTAGAGGTTAATGATGTTGGGATTTATACTACTGAACTTGAAAAAATAATGAAGATAGCATGCACATCAGCGGTTAAAGCTGGGGATAATTTAAAGCAAATAGAAATACAATCTTTATTAACACAATTAAGTGAATGTGATAACCCATATACATGTCCTCATGGTAGGCCAACCATAATTAAATTTAATCGAAAAGATTTAGAAAAGAAATTCTTGAGAATAATATAATTTGGAGATAATCTATGAACAATAATTTAATAGTAATTACAGGACCAACTGGAGTAGGTAAAACTGATTTGTCAATTTGCTTAGCTGATAAAGTATATGGAGAGATCATTTCTGCAGATAGCAGACAAATATATAGATATATGAATATAGGTACTGCAAAAGTAGAAAAGGAACATATTGACAAGATCAAGCATCATATGATAGATATTGTAGATCCTAATGAAGAGTTTAGTGTAGCTGATTTCAAAAGAATGGCAACTGGAATAATAGATGATATAAATAGTCGAGGGAAAATACCATTATTAGTGGGAGGAACGGGTTTATATATAAATTCAATAGTCTATGATATAGATTTTACGAACGTTGCTTCAAACCCAAAAATAAGAGAGCATTACGAGTCGATTTTATTGGAAAAGGGGAAGCAAGCATTATATGATTTGCTAATAGAAAAGGATTTTGAATCTGCAAAGAAATTAAATGTAAATGACACTAAAAGGATTATTAGAGCTTTAGAAGTATATGATGTATCTAAAATACCTATGAGCAAGCAAAACAAAAATTTCAGAAAACCTTCTACAAAATATAATTTAATTATGTATTGTTTATATATGGATAGGATTAAATTATATGAGAGAATAAATTTAAGAGTTGATAGAATGATAAAAGAAGGATTGATTGAGGAAGTAGAAGAATTAATTAAAATGGGCTACAAGAGAACATTAAATTCAATGCAAGGAATAGGATATAAAGAGATAGCTGATTACCTTGATGGTATTATAACTTTAGATGAAGCGATAGAATTAATTAAAAAAAGGACTAGAAACTATGCCAAAAGGCAATTGACATGGTTTAAGAGAGATGAACGCTATAAATGGATAGATGTAGATGAATTTACTAATTCTATGACGCTTTGTGAATGGATTTATAGTGATATAAGAAAGAATTTAGATAAGGAAGGAGTTTAATATGAACCAACAAATTAATATCCAAGATAATTTTTTAAATGAAGTAAAGATAAATAACAGTGAAGTCACTGTGTATTTAATAAACGGTTATAAGATGAAAGGTAAGATAGTTGGGTATGATAACTTTATAATCGTTATTGATAGTGAAGGCAAAGAAATATTGGTATATAAACACGCAATTTCCACAATTATTCCTTCTGAATATATAAGAATATAAGAATACAAGAATACGGCTTAAAGGGTGAAAGTATGCTAAAAGAAATACAAGATGAATTAATTAATTATTTTAAAATTAAGAATGAAGTAATAGAATTTGTAAATGAAGTAGAAAAAGAAATAACACCTAAGTTTTCTACTATTAACCAGATTAAGACGTTTAATCAGTACAAAGTTTTATACGCTATGCAAAAAATGAAATTAAGGAGCAGCGATTTTGGATGGAATACAGGTTATGGGTATGGAGATATAAGTAGAGAAAAGGTTGAAAATATATATGCTGAAGTTTTTAAGGCTGAAAGCGCATTGGTGAGACCTTCCATAGCATCAGGAACCCATGCAATAAGTTTAGTGTTTAGCGGGATTTTGAAACCTGGAGATGAACTTTTATACATTACTGGTTCTCCATATGATACAATGTTAAAAGTTATCGGGGTTAAAGGAGATGAACCAGGTAATCTAATTGAAAATGGCATATTATATAATCAAGTAGATTTAACAAAAGGACATATAGATATAACAAAAACATTAGATAGTATAAATGATAAGACTAGAATTATTGCAGTGCAAAGATCGACAGGCTATAGTGATAGAAATGCAATTTCTATCAAAGAGATGGAAGAAGTTTTCTCAATTATAAGGGAAAAGCACGACAACGTTATTTTATTTGTTGATAATTGCTATGGAGAGTTTACGCAAATGAAAGAGCCAATTGAAGTTGGAGCAGATATAATAGCTGGTTCATTGATTAAAAATCCAGGTGGAGGTTTGGCAGTTTCAGGAGGGTATATTGCTGGAGAAAAACAATATATTGATCGTATATCTAATAGATTGACAGCTCCTGGATTAGGTAAAGATTGTGGATTAACATTTGGCACAAATAGAATAACATTGCAAGGACTATTCATGGCGCCTAATATTGTTGCAGAAGCTTTAAAAGGAGCTATCTTAATGGGTGCATCTTATTATAGACTTGGTTTTGAAATAACGCCTTCAATTGAGGATGAACGTAGCGACATTGTTCAAGCCATTAGATTTGAAGACCCAGTAAAAGTGATAGAATTTTGTAAAGGAATACAACAATCAGGTGCTGTTGACTCATATGTTACTCCTGAAGCTTGGGATATGCCAGGGTATGAAGATAAAGTAATAATGGCATCTGCAGGATTCATCGAAGGATCATCGATAGAAATAAGTGCTGACGCACCTATGAGGGATCCATATTATGTGTATTATCAAGGTGGAATTAATTACGAACAATGTAAGCTTGGAGTAATGAAAACTCTAAATAATTTGATAAATAAAAACTTAGTAAACCTGAATTAAAAAATAAATGGATTTAAATTTAAAATTTAAATCCATTTATTAAATCCATTCATTTTTAATATGTTCTATATAAAGCTTTTACCTTACCTAATATTTTAACATCTTTAGCGTAAATAGGTTCCATGAATTGATTTTCTGGTTGCAATCTTATGCGGTCTTTTTCCTTGAAAAATCTTTTAACTGTAGCTTCCTCACCAAGCAAAGCAACAACTATATCGCCATTTTCAGCATATGATTGAGAACTAACCAAAACTAAGTCGCCATCTAAAATTCCTGCATCGATCATACTTTCTCCTTTTACTTTCAAGAAAAACACATCATGTCCTTCTACAGCTTCAACTGGAAGTGGGAAAGTATCTTCAATATTTTCAACGGCCAATATTGGTTCTCCAGCTGTAACTTTTCCTAATATAGGTATATCAACAGTAGCCTTTTTTGGATATAAACTATCATTTACGTTCAATATTTCGATTGCTCTAGGTTTATCGGATGCTCTTCTGATATAACCTTTTTTTTCGAGTGCAATTAAATTGTTATGAACAGATGATGTGGATTGCAAATTAACTCCTTTGCCAATTTCTCTTACTGAAGGAGGGTATCCTTGCTCAGAAGTAAATTTAATTATATATGATAGTATTTCAATTTGTATTTTTGTTAAATCTTCGTACATTTAATCACCTCAATAAATTCTTAGACGAGCATATTTGCTTAACTTATGACCATTATAGCATATATGGGAATCATAATCAAACAAAAGTTCGATATTTTTTTAAAAACTATTGACATTGAACATATGTTTGATATAATTTAACTATCGAACATATGTACAAAACAATAGGAGATGATTGAATGAAAGCTAAAAGAATTATCATTTATAATCCAAGAAGGTTTTTCTTGTTTACAACATTATTAATTATTATTTTGAGTATTATTATTGGTAGTTTTTTAAATTTAAACAAATCATATGGGCAAGGAGAGGACAAACAGTTTGAATATTACGTTGTGAAAAAAGGAGATACGCTTTGGAGCATTGTTAGTAATCACTATTCTGATAAATATGATCCTAGGCATTTGATATACCAAGTTAAATATTATAATTCGTTGGAAGATAATATCATTTACGAAGGAGATACTCTTAAATTGCCTACACTATAACAATGTAGGATAGTATAGGCAAGTTAAATTATTTATTATTTTCTTTCGTATCGCTATGAATTTCATCATTATAATCATCATCATAATTGTCATCATTCTGGTTATGAACTACGTTGTTATTTAATTTTGAAACATCTTCAACAGAAATTTTACTCAGAGGGTTGCTGTTCACAGCTTTTCTAAGTCTTTCATTGTCAATATGTGTATAGATCTGTGTAGTTGATACAGATTCATGCCCTAATATTTCTTGCAAAGCACGTATATCTACATTACCATATTTATACATTAGAGTAGCAGCCGTATGTCTTAATTTATGAGTAGAGTAAATTGAAGTGTCTAAACCAGACTTATCTAAATATTTGTCAATCATGTGTTGGATTGCTCGATTGCTCATTCTTTGTTTTCGTTTACTTAAAAATAAAGCTTTTTCATTAGCTACAACTGGCCTTATTTGAAGATAATCTCTAATAGATACAACACAGGATTCATTGAGAAAAACAGTTCTTTCTTTGTTTCCTTTTCCTATAACAGTTAAAGTATCGCTTCCATTGAAACTATCTACATCGATGCTCGATAATTCAGAGAGTCTTAGACCGCAATTTAAAAACAAAGTTATTATACAATAATCTCTTTTCCGAAAATATTCATTGCTATTTTTAGAAACTGTTTCTAATAAATTTAATGATTGATCTAATGTTAAATAAGTTGGATGACGTGATTCGATTTTAGGGAATTCTAATTGAGCTGCTGGATTTTTTTCAAGTAGGTTAACTCTATCCGTCAAATATTTAAAGAAAGATCGAAGAGATGCCACTTTTCGTGATCTTGTTGAATTCCCATCATTTTTTTTCTTATCTAAAAATGACATGAAAGAATAAAGATCCTGGATATTAACTTTTCTTATAATATTTATATCTATATCGCTGATATCTATATCTTCAAAACCAATATTTTCTTCTACTAGTCCATATCTAATTTTTAAAAACTTAAAAAAAGTTTTTAGATCATAGTAGTATTCTTTTGTCGTATTAGGTGAAGTACCCTTTATAGTTTCCATATAATCTAAGTAATCGTCTAAAATAATAGGATTTTGCATTAAAGTTACCCCTTTTAGCTATATATTAGTCACAAAATAACTATTTTGTGACTAATATAATTATAATATAAAATCTATTATTTTACAATTACTAATACAGTTATTTTTTATTAGATTTCCCAATAATGATGTTATTATTGATTATATTATTTTGCGATAATCTTTAAAAATAATTTTAAAAATTATACAACTCCGTTTTTAAACATTGCTTATTTTTTATACTTAATTTTGATTATTCATTTGTGACTAACAAAATCAATATAATCAACAATTATGTATCATATAATATAAACAAAGTGTATTTTTCTAAGGCAAAATGAATTGGAGTTGATTTAAAGTCCAAATTAGCCTTCATATAGCGTTATTATATGTTATTGATATAAATATATGATTGATACCAAAATAATCATATATTAGGGCAAATTAGAGCTCGTATTTTTGCACGTATTTATCAACATGTATATAATTATAAATAAGTATTAATATTTAGAAATAAAAAACATGGTTTACATAAATATATTATGTAAACCATGTCTAGGATTACTTAAATCTATTTTTCTCCAAGTAAATTTTTGATTCTCTTAATACCTTCCTCAATGTTTTCCATTGATGTAGCATAAGATAATCTTACGTAATTGTCATCCCCGAAAGCAAGGCCTGGAACTACTGCAACTTTACATTTCTCTAGAAGTAGATCTGAAAAATCAACTGACGAATTTATTTTTACACCTGCTACTTCTTTTCCGATATATTGTGAGCAATTCATCATTATGTAAAAAGCACCTTTAGGAATATTACAAGTTATACCTTTTATTTCGTTAACCAACTTTGTCATTCTTAATCTTCTACTGTCAAATTCCTTTTTCATATCGTTTAAACTATCTTGAGGCCCTGAGAGCCCTTCTACGCTTGCATATTGTGAAATACTACAAGGATTTGATGTCGTATGACTTTGTAAATTTGCCATTATTGTAGCTATATCTTGATTTGCTGCCGCATACCCAATTCTCCAACCAGTCATTGAATATGCTTTAGACATACCATTTATGACAATAGTTAAATTCTTAATCTTCTCGTTTAGAGAAGCAATACTAATATGTTCTTCGTTATCATAAACTAATTTTTCATAGAGTTCATCAGAGATAACAAATATGTCATTTTTTACAGCCCATTCTGCTATGTCAATTAGTTCTTCCTTTGAGTACACAGATCCTGTTGGATTATTAGGACTATTTATTATAATAGCTTTGGTTTTATCTGTTTTTACTTTATCTAAATCATCAGAATTGAATTTAAAACCATTTTGTTCTTTCGTTTCTATCATCACAGGTTTTCCACCTGCTATGGAGACTAATTCTGGGTAGCTTACCCAGTAGGGAATGCCAAAAATTACTTCATCAAGGGGATTTAAAATTGCCATTAATGCATTATATATTGAATGCTTTCCTCCATTAGAAACAACGATTTGTGATGGTGTATAATCTAAGTTGTTATCATTTTTGAATTTTTTACATATAGCTTTTCTTAATTCTAAAGTACCACTTGCAGGTGTATATTTAGTTATTCCTTTTTCTATCGCTTCAATACCTGCTTCTCTAATATTCTTTGGAGTGTTGAAATCAGGTTCTCCAATACTAAAACTAATTACATCTTCTCCAGAACTAATCATAGATTTTGCTTTTGCATCAATAGCAAGTGTTACTGAAGGTTCAATTGAAAGACCTTTTTTTGATAAACTTGGCAATACAATCATCTCCTATATATTATTTATGTTATTGCTCAAAGAATGAATAAATATCTTTGAGAGTAAACTTAATTATATCATAAGAATCTAGAATTGATTCTAGATATAATTTCTTTAAATTATTATAGTGTTCTATACCTTTGTCAGTTATACTATATATTTTTATAGTTCTTTTTACTGGCTCCTCCCACTGTCCTATTATAAATTCTTCTTCTTCAAGCTGATTTAATATAGGATAAATCAATCCGGGACTGGGCGTCCATTTTCCATGCAACCGTCTACCTATTTCCTCTTTAAGATAATTACCATAGCAACTTCTGCTCGATAATATATGTAATACATAAAGCTTAGTAAACGAGGTAGTACTTATTGTTGAAGGGAATTGCCTTTGCCTTGTCACATTATTACTTTCATCTTTGTCATTCACTGCAATCAATCCTTTACAATTATAAACTATAGAATTTATATAAGAACTCCATTTTTAAACAATTCTATTTTATCAATATCTGTGTAATACTTGCCTAATATTTCAATATCTCCATGATAATCAGATCCACCTGTTGCTATTAGATTATTAATTTTACAATACTCTAAAAATTTCTTTTCATCAATTTTTGAATGTTTAGAAGTAAAACACTCAATTCCTTTAACACCCAATTTTACAGCCATATCAATTATTTCTTTATTCTTAATAATTCCTGGATGTGCTAGTATAGGTATACCATTTGTAACATTTATCAAATAAATACTCTCTTCTAAAGTCAATTTTTTTCTGTTAACAAATGCTGGTTTTCCTTCTGCTAAATATTTATCAAAAGCTTCTTTTATATCTTTTACATAGCCCTCTGAAACAAGTTTTCTTGCAATTAATGCTCTACCTATGAAACTATTATTGTTTAATTTAGATTCTTTGATAATTTCTTCTTTATTTATCTTCATACCTAAAGATGAGAGCTTATCAATTATCTCTAATCCTCTGTAAATACGATCTCTTTTTAGTGAAGAAAGGCTTTCATTGAGCAGTGCGCTTTCGTAATCTAAGAAATAACCAAGTATATGAATTTCTTCGCCTTCTACATCTGCTCCAAGCTCAATCCCTGGGATAACAGAAATATTTTTTTTATCAACAGAATTATTTTTAATGTACTTTATTGCATCTATTGTATCATGATCAGTTATAGCAATGCCATCTAAATTATTAATATATGCTTTATTAAAGATATCCTCTACAGAATATAAACCATCTGAATAGTTAGTATGTATATGTAAATCAAATCGTTTCATATAATTTCTCCTATAATTTAAAAAACAAACCTGCAATATGGGCAGGTTTGTTTAATTTTCAATTTTTATTTTGCATATTCTATAGCTCGAGTTTCCCTAATAACGTTTACTTTTATTTGCCCAGGGTAATCAAGTTCTGATTCGATTTTTTTTACAATTTCTCTTGCAGTGTGAATAATTTCAGCCTCACTTATTTGTTCTGGTTTTACCATGATTCTTATTTCTCTACCTGCTTGAATAGCAAAAGATCTTTCGACTCCTTCAAATGAGTTAGCAATTTCTTCAAGTTTTTGAAGTCTTTTTATATATGCTTCCAATGTTTCACGTCTAGCTCCTGGTCTAGCTGCAGATATTGCATCTGCTGCTTGTACTAGTACGGCTTCAACTGTTTCAGGCTCTATATCTCCATGATGTGCAGCAATAGCATGTATAACTTCGCTCGATTCTTTGTATTTCTTCGCTAATTCAATACCGATATCTATATGAGGGCCTTCATATTCGTGATCAACACCTTTGCCAATATCATGGAGTAAACCACCTCTTCTTGCAATTTTTACATCGGCACCTAATTCAGCTGCCATCATTCCAGCAAGCTGAGCAACTTCCACAGAATGTCTTAGTACATTTTGACCATAGCTTGTTCGGTATTTAAGTCTACCCAATAATTTTATTAATTCAGGATGTAAACCGTTTACTCCTGCTTCAAATGCAGCTTGTTCTCCTGCTTCCTTCATTGAGTTTTCAACTTCTTTTTGAGCTTTTTCTACCATTTCTTCAATTCTTGCAGGGTGGATTCTGCCATCTACAATTAGCTTTTCTAATGCAATTCTAGCTACTTCTCTTCTAATTGGATCGAATCCAGATAAAACTACAGCTTCTGGAGTATCATCAATAATTAAATCAATACCAGTTAATGTTTCCAGTGCTCTAATGTTTCTGCCTTCTCTACCTATAATTCTGCCTTTCATTTCATCATTTGGAAGATTTACAACAGTTACTGTAGTTTCTGCTACGTGGTCTGCTGCAACTCTTTGTATAGTCCTCGAAATAATTTCTCTGGCAGTTCTGTCAGCCTCATCTTTTGCTTTAGCTTCCATTTCTTTAATCATCATCGCTGATTCTTGTAATATTTCTTTTCTTGTTTCATCCAATAATATAGATTTAGCTTGATCTACAGTTAAACCTGATATTTTTTCTAATTCTTTTGTCCTTAGCTGATAAAGTTCCTCAATTTCTAATTCTTTATCTTCAAGATTTTTAATTTTCTTCGAAAGCGTTTCTTCTTTCTTTTCTAACATTTCACTTCTTCTGTCAAGAGATTCTTCTTTGTTTAGAAGCCTCTTTTCCAATTTTTGAATTTCATTTCTTCTTTCTCTGATTTCTCTGTCTAAGTCACTTCTCGATCTGTGAATCTCTTCTTTGGCTTCCAATAAAAGCTCCTTTTTACGAGCTTCGCCTTCTTTAATTGCATCTTCAGTTATTTTTTTTGCTAGTTCTTCGGCATTATTTATTTTTCCTTCACTAATATATCTTCTTATTAGATACCCAACAATAACACCGATGACTAATGCTAATACAGCATAAATTAACTTATCAATAGTTAACACCTCCGTCATATTTAATTTTCAAGTTCCATATAATAATACTATTAAATATTAATGCAAAGTTACATTAAAAATCAAGTACAATCATCCGCCTTAGATTGTACGATATCTATTTATATTACATATGGGAATGCACATCTTAATTTTATAACTTTTGTATTAAACTGTCAACTGTTAAGAGCTTGTGATTGGTTTTACAACACTTACTGAACCATTCAAATCGACTCTATAAGAAACTTCAGAAAGAGCTGCAAGATGTTGATTATGAGTAACCATAATTATTTGCCTATGAAACATTTCTGATGTCTGCTTCATAAATTCACCTAAATTATAGATATAGTCCTCACTTACATGTTTAGCAGGTTCATCAAGTACTAAAGGACCCTCTATTGATGGTTTGTGTGTTTGTAAAAACGCTATTCTAAGAGCTAGGGAAACTATATCAACGACTCCCCCGCCTTTTGATATTTCTGGCTTGGTTTTTAACGAAAAATCTTCAGTTTCATTTATTACATAGAATTCAGCACTAGCTTTGCTTCTTAATTCTTCAATTTCAATTTCAAATTTTATGTTTGATTCAAAAATATATTGCAAGCACTTAGTGACAATTAATTCAATTTGGTTTTTAGCTTGTGCTCTTGCATATTCTGATGTCTTGTTAAACAAAACAAGGACTTCATCTAAAATTTTGAGATCTTCATCTGATTTTTCTAAATCTATCAAAATTTTTTCTTTGAGTTCTAGTAAATTTTCTCTTTTACCCTGCTCTTTATTTACAAATTCACCGAGTGCATAAACATCATTTTTTAATTTTTCAAGCTCAATACCCATAATTATACCTACTTATTCTCTAATAAATTTTTAGGCAACAATTCATTTGCCTCTCTAAACATATTTTCTATTTCTACTTTTAATTTATTTATTTCTTGTTCTAAATCTTCTGGTTTTATTCCCAACTTATTTAATTCGCTTATTAGTTCCTCCTCTTGCTTTTTAAGTTGTTCTAATTGAGCTTCAGCTTTATATTTTAAATTAGTAGCTTTATTTAAATCATCTTTTAATTTACTTAGTTCTTTTTCATAATCCATTTTTTACCCTCCTAAATGATATTTTATGATATGTTCTATCTTATCATTATCAATGTCACTTAAACAATAAGGACATTTCTCGTAATTACTTAATATGTTTTTATATTTGTAAATGATAATTTCTTTATCTTCATCTAATTTTTCTATTAGATTAGATAAATGTGAAATATCGTTTTGCAATTTTAATATTTTTTTGTTATATGAATCTAAATCTATAAGCAATTTTATTTTAGAAGATATTTCGCTAATTTTTATCTGACCAGTAAATTCGTCCAAGCTATCATTAATTTGTGATAAATAGTGGATTTTTTTATTAATTTCAATTAGTTTAGAATGATATTGAATTATTTTTAAATACAAACTACTTTTATAATATAATTCATTGTAAATATCATTTACTTGATCAATATGTTTTAAACTTTTCATTAAAATTATATAAATATTTTTATCTCTTATGACTTTATTGTATTTAGAATTAAGGTTTGTGAATTCATTATAATTTCTAATTCTATATTCCAAACTACTGAATATTTTGTTGACTTTAGGTAAGGTAATTAATGAGCTTAATATTTCTTCTGTCATTATAATTCTTTCATTGTTTAAGATTAGTTTTTCGTGAGTTTTTTTGATGCTATTGTACTTAATTATTTCATTTGATAATCTATCAGATATAATGTTTATTTTATTCAAATCATTTAATTTAATTAGTATCAATTCAATGTTTTGTTTATTAGACAATATAGAATTCAAATTAGATTTCAAAGCTAATAATTTCTCTAATTTTTTATTTTTGTCATCCAAAATATTTAGCCTATTTCTTAGTTCGTTATAAGTATTTGATAAATCATCTAAATATTTGTAACTATCTATTTCATTATTTATATTTTCAAGAGATTCCTCTAAATTTCTCTTTTTTGCGTTGATGTTCTTAATGTCTCTTACCGCTTCTTTAATAGCATCGTCCAATATATTAACTCCGACTAATCTACCAATTGCATTTGCTCTTGTAGATGTTTTTTCAGATAATAAGAATGGTCCTTCTAATTGCTCGCCAATATTTATAGATGCAGATTCACCAGAGTCTAGCTGTATTTTTTGTATTCCAATAGTTTCTATGATTTCATTTGGTACGCTATTTCCAATACCCTCAAATACCAATTCTTCACCGCTAGGATAAATGAGAGAATAACCATTTTTGCTTCTTGTTCGATATCTCTTTAGAATAAATCCATCATTAGTATGAATTGTAACGCTGCACTGGGTTTCATTTTCTCTTATGAAATAATCTCCAGAAGGTTCATTATATAAAACCCATTTTAAAGCTCTAATAATTGCTGATTTTCCTGAATCTGATGGACCAACTATTACGTTCATGCCTTCATTAAATACAAGTTCCGAGTACTTATGTGACTGAAAATTTTCTAATATTAATTTTGTTATATATTTCATCCTATCACCTATATATTCTTCATTTGAGCTATTGCAATCCTTTTTAATGCTTCTTCTTTTACTTTTTCATTTACATTCTCGGATATAGCTACTTCTATTAATATATCATTTATATCAACTTTATCAAAATTTAAAGCAGAATCGATTGTTTGCTTAAACTCCATTATTCTCTCATTTCTGTATATATTTTTTTCGAGCTCTGTTCTATCTAGTACTTCGTAACCTGATTTTGCAACCTTTAAAGGAATAAGTTCTATCGAGATAGTTTCATCAAGTGTAATTATTGCGACCTTAGGCATTCGTTCTATTTCTTTTATGCTATTGGTTATCCTTACAAGACTTCCAGGATTTATGAAATATTTATTGTTCTTAAATATTACTCCATATCCTGCATGATAGTGTCCGCTTAAAGTTATATCAGCTTTAGTTTCTAATATATCATCTATTAAAGTATATGGTATACCGGTTATAAAAGGTCTATCCAATAGCATACCATGAACAATATTAATTGAATAATTGCAATTAGAATCTACTGTGTCTAGTATATAGTTAGAAATGCTCGAATCTATGTCATAAGTATAAGGTCTACCTGTAACTTGAACTCTTACATTATCTTTTTCTAGTATTATCTTATCTGTATCTTTTATGATGTTTAAGAAATTCAAATTACCTAATAACCCTAGCATAGTTCTATCTAAAGTAGCAGGGTTCAATCCAAATATATCATGATTTCCACTAATTATATATATAGGTTTATTTATTTTCTTTATTATATTTGCATATTTAGTTACAGTTAATACTGAAGTGTCTGGCCTATCAAACAAATCTCCACCATGGATTACATAATCTATTCCATATTCATCTACGATTTCAGTTATTTCTATCAATTTTTCTTCTAAAGTTTTTGGAAAGTCGTCTTTTCTATTCTTGGGATTTGAGCTCCTCAAATGAGTATCTGTAAAAAACAATATTTTCATATTATCCTCCTATTTTTTAAAGCCTCCCATGTATAGAGGAGGCTTACAATATGTCTATTCGGATTTGATTAATTCACTATCTTCAGCTTCATTACTATCTTTTTTCCCTAAACCATACTTTTTTCTAACTGTATTTTCAATCTCTTGATAGATCTCTGGATTTTGTCTTAGAAATTCTTTAGCATTCTCTCTGCCTTGTCCTAATTTAATATCATTATAACTAAACCATGACCCTGCTTTATTAATAATGCCTGCATTCACACCAGCATCTACAATGCTTCCTTCTTTTGATATCCCTTCTCCATACATAATATCAAATTCAGCCTGTTTAAATGGTGGAGCAACTTTGTTTTTTACAACTTTAACTCTTGTTCTATTTCCAATTATATCTTCACCTTGTTTTATGGAATCTATTTTTCTCACATCTAGCCTAATTGAAGCATAGAACTTTAAGGCTCTTCCACCAGTAGTTGTTTCAGGATTACCAAACATTACTCCTACTTTTTCTCTCAACTGATTTATAAAGATACAAGTAGCATTTGATTTATTTATTGCACCTGCTAATTTACGTAAAGCTTGGGACATTAACCTTGCTTGCAATCCAATATGGCTATCGCCCATCTCGCCTTCGATTTCAGCTTTAGGAACTAAAGCTGCAACAGAGTCTATTACTACGACATCTATAGCACCACTTCTGACAAGTGCTTCTGTGATCTCTAAAGCTTGCTCACCTGTATCTGGTTGAGAAATTATTAGATTATCTATGTCTACTCCTAATTTTTTTGCATAATTTGGGTCTAGTGCATGTTCAGCATCTATAAATGCAGCTATGCCACCTTCTTTTTGAGCTTCAGCTATGACATGAAGCGCAATAGTTGTTTTCCCTGAAGATTCAGGTCCATATATTTCAATTATTCTACCTCTAGGCACACCACCAATACCTAGTGCTATATCTAAATCCAGTGAGCCAGTAGATATATAATCTAAGTCTAATTTACTAGCTTCTCCTAGCTTCATTATAGAGCCTTTGCCGAATTGCTTTTCTATCTGACTTATCGTTAAATCTAGAGCTTTTTTCTTATCTTCCATTTCTACCATTATATCCCAGATAAACTGGAGTCACCCCTCTCCTATATACGAACATTAGTTCTAAATACATATTACACTAAAGTTAATTTAAAGTCAACTTATTGTTAAGTTGAACTATTAATTTTATGAGAGCTAAGCTGGCAATTTTATGTTGAATCGCTTCTCTCGTGCCATTAAATTGATTATAAAAAATAAAATGATTATCTTTTGTATATATACATATGTAGTTTTCTCCAACTTTTTTTTCTTTATCAGCAGTAGGTCCTGCAAAGCCAGTAGTAGCTATACAATAATCAGACTTAGTTTTCTCGTATAACCCTTTTGCCATCTCAAAAGCTACCTGTTCGCTCACTACACCATATGAGTCAATAGTATTTCTAGAAACACCTAATTCATCAATTTTAGATTCTATCGTATAGGCCACAATACCTCTCTCAAGTACTTCAGAAGCTCCAGGTATTCTTGTTATTTTTGAAGTTATAATACCTCCAGTTACCGATTCTGCGATACTGATTTTTTGTCCTGATTTCTTTAATTTATCTACAGCCATTTCTTCAAGAGAACTGTAATTGAAACCATATATATGATTGTGTATTTTTGAATCAATAATGCTAATGACTTGTGACATTTTAGAATTTAAATCATCAAGGTTATTATCTTTACCGATTATTTTAATTTCAACAGCACCATATGAAGCGTAGGTTGCTATTTCTATTTCTGGATAATGGAGTTCTATTTCTCTTAAAATTGTTTCTAATTCAGACTCACCTATCTCAAGAGTATTTATTGATTTTGTAGCCAGAAAAATATCAGTTTTCAATTTCGGTAAGACATGTTCTTCAAACATTGGTATTAATTCATTTGGAGGCCCTGGTAACAAAAATATTTTATTGCCATTTAATTCTATAAATAGACCAGGTGCAGTGCCATTGTTATTTGGTATTAGCTCTGAATTTTTTAACTTTAAAGCTTGCTTATAGTTATTAGCTGTCATTTTTTTGTTGTTATGTGAAAAATAGTTTTCTATTGTTTGTTTTGTATTTTCATCTAATTCTAAATTTGTGCCAAACAATTGTGCTAAAGCTTCTTTAGTTAAATCGTCTTCAGTTGGTCCTAGGCCTCCTGTTACAATTACTAAAGTAGCTCTTTCAACAGCATTCTTCAAAGCTAACTTGACTAATTCTATATCATCTATTACAGCAGTTTGGAAGATTGTCTCTATTCCTTTTTCGACTAATTTCTTACATATATATACAGAATTAGTATTATCTATGCTGCCTAATAATATCTCTGTTCCTACATTAATTATCTCAGCTTTCATAATTGTGTCACCTTCATAAAATATTATATATCATCTAGATTCAATATTTTAATGTTTTTTTGAACATAGTCAATACCTGATAAAACAGTAAAAAACAACGAAATATACAGCATTATATAGTCTAATTGAATACCGATATAGCTAAATGGGAAATTGTTTAGCAATAACAAAATTATTGCAATAAGTTGAGTGATCGTTTTGATTTTACCCCATTTGCTTGCAGCAATTGTCACTCCATTTGACGCAGCTAATACTCTTAGCCCTGATATAATAAATTCACGAGCTAGTATAATAATTACTACCCACGAAGGGATTTTTCCTGTTCCTACTAGTAATATGAATGCAGAAGTGGTTAATATTTTATCAGCTAGAGGATCAACAAATTTACCAAAAGTAGTAACCAAGTTTCTGCTTCTGGCTATATGACCATCTATTGAGTCAGTTATTGAGGCTATAATAAATATTGCCAGAGCTATATACTGACTGTATTGGAAATCCAAATAAAAAAACACAATAAATAATGGTACAAGTAAAACACGAAGAATTGTAATTTTATTTGCTAAATTCATTTTCAACAACCCCCATTAAATCATATTCTATACTATCTACTATGTGCACATTTATAAATTGACCCAATTGCAATGGAGAGCTTGATTGAATAAAAATTACGCCATCAATTTCAGGGCTATCCATGTAGCTTCTCCCTTCATACAAGCCATTCTCAATTTCATTATCTACTAGAACTCTGTAAGTCTTGCCTATTTTATTTCTCAATAACTCATTTGATATCTGTTTTTGAACTTGCATGATCCTTTCCAATCTATCTAATTTTACTTCTTCATCAATCTGATTTGGATAATTAAAGGAAGTAGTACCTTCCTCTCTTGAGTATGGGAAAACACCTAATTTATCAAATTTAATTTTTTGTATAAAGTCATATAATTCATTAAAATCGTCTTCTGTTTCCCCTGGGAAACCAACTATAAATGTTGTTCTAATTATAACTTCAGGAATTTCTTTTCTTAATTTTTCGATTAAATGCACTATAGATTCTTTATTCGTACGTCTATTCATAGCTTTCAAAACATTATTATTTATGTGCTGCAATGGAATATCTAAGTATTTCGCTATTTTTGTATTGCTTTTTATGCTGCTAATTAATTTGTCATCAATATGGTCAGGATATAAATACATTAATCTTACAAGAAAATCACCTTCTATTTTTTCTATTTCATTTAATAGCTCATATAGCCTATAATCGCCATATAAATCTATTCCATAATCAGTTGTGTTTTGTGCAATTAATATAATTTCTTTAACATTATTGTTGACGAGATATTTTATTTCAGATATTATATCTTCTATTTTTCTACTTCTATTTTTACCACGTAATTTAGGGATTACACAATATGTGCAATTATTATTACATCCTTCAGATATCTTCACATATTGTACGAAAGAGTCTATTTCCCTTTTAATATTCTCAGGATATATATTGTTTATATTATCTACTATAACCTTTTTTTCATTAGTGTCTAAATCGTTTAATATTTCATTTATCTTATTAATATTGCCAGTTCCTATAATTGCATCTATTTCCGGCATTTCACTTATCAGTTCATCTGGATATCTCTGTGCTAAACAACCAGTTAAAACAAGATATTTACAGGACCCATATTGTTTTAGTCTAGTTAAGTCTAAAATTGCATCAATCGACTCAATTTTTGCTGCTTCTATAAATCCACATGTATTGACAACTATAATATCAGCATTTTTTTCATTTTCGGTAATTTCATATAAATTTTTGTCTAACATTGATTTCATGATATTAGTATCTACTTCATTTTTTGAGCATCCTAAAGTCTCAAAATATATTTTGCGCATATTCATTAAAATTATTCCTCCACATCTTCTTCTGTTAGTAATACTTTTCTAGGCTTACTACCCTCGTAACCTCCAACGACTCCTCTTGCTTCCATTGAATCGATCAATCGGGCAGCTCTTGCGTAACCAATTTTAAATCTCCTTTGCAACAATGATATAGACGCTGTTTGTTCTGAGATTACTAATTCAATGGCTTCCCTTAAAAGCTCATCATCTTCCTCATATTCTGAAGAATTTAAGTTCGAACTGACTTTCTCAATGATATCTATATCATAAGATGTTTCATTTTTTTCTTTTAGATAATCAACAACTTTTTCTACCTCTTCATTTGAAACAAATGCACCTTGTATCCTTATGGGCTTTGAAACGCTGGAAGGGTAAAAAAGCATATCTCCTTGTCCTAATAGCTTTTCAGCACCTGCCATATCAAGTATTGTTCTGGAGTCAACTTGAGAAGAAACAGCAAAGCTTATTCGTGATGGAATATTTGCTTTTATAGTACCAGTTATTACATCAACTGACGGTCTCTGTGTTGCAACTATTAAATGCATACCTGCTGCTCTAGCCATTTGTGCAAGTCTAGCTATATAGTCTTCAACTTCATTTGCACTTACCATCATAAGATCCGCTAATTCATCAATTATGATAACAATTTTTGGAAATTTGTCAGCAGTATTTCTATATTTCTTATTATACGAATGAATATCTCTGACATTATTTTGTGCAAACAGCTTATATCGTCTCTCCATTTCGGTTACAGCCCAATTCAAAGCATGAGATGCTTTCTTGGGATCAGTTACTACAGGTATTAAAAGGTGAGGTATGCCGTTATATATATTCAGTTCTACAACTTTTGGGTCAATTAGAAGCAGTTTTACTTTATCAGGTGAGTTCTTGAATAATAGACTCATTATAATAGTATTTATACAGACACTTTTCCCTGATCCAGTCGCTCCAGCAATTAAAAGATGTGGCATTTTTTGAATATCTGATACAATAACTTTCCCAGTAATATCTTTGCCCAAAACAAAAGCTAGATCTGAGTTTGATTCCATGAATTCCTTACTTGAAAGCATATCTTTCAATGAAACCATGTCTTTATATTTATTAGGAACTTCGATGCCTACTGCAGACTTTCCGGGTATAGGTGCTTCTATTCTAATGTCCGGCATAGCAAGGCTTAAAGAAATATTGTCTGATAGTGAAACAATCTTACTTAACTTTATACCAGGAGCAGGTGTTAGTTCATAACAAGTAATTGTTGGGCCAATATTTATATGTGTTACTGAAGCTTCTATGCCAAAATTCTTCATCGTCTCTTCAATTATTCTTGCATTATTGATTATTTCTTTTTTATCATTGTTTTCATTCTTGCTTATAGAGTCATTAAGCAGATTTATGCTTGGTAGAGAATATTGAGCTATGCTTTTAGGTTTAGCATCTATCTCATTTTTCAGGTTGTTTTCTTCAGATATGTCATCTATTTTTTTAGTTTTTTTCTTTTGACTAGTTATTTCTTGCTTTGTATTTGAATTTGTATTTGAAGATGTGTAATCTGTTATTTGTAAAATTTGATTCACTGATTTATCAGCCATATCATTGTTGTCGATGTTAACCTTATTACTAATTTTTTCTGTATTTTTATTACGTAGTTTTGTATAAATCTCAATTAAATTATTTTTACCTATTAAATGGAATAGTAAAACTAAACTTATAAAACCTATGATTATAAATGTCCCTATATTACCAAAGAGTTTATAGAATAGAAAACCAAGCATGCCCCCTGTTATACCCCCGTTGATTTTGATACCTGGATTATGAAATATATAAGATATTTTTTCTATAAAATTTAAACTGACATCATTACTACTATCAAAAATAATTAACATAGATAAAAACAAAACAATTAATGATGTAAATTTATACTTGTTGTTTTTATCTATAAGTAATAGTATTGACAATAGTATCAATAAAAAAGGGAAAACATAGGAGCCTGTGCCAAATAGTACATATAAAATATGTTTCAAAGAATTTCCCACAATTCCAGTTTTTTCAGTAAAAAAACTAACAAGAGCCAAAATAGATAACCCTATTAAAGCTATCGCAATTATATCTTGATGAATTTTAAAACTTTTCCTTTTTCTAGCGCTATCATTTAGTTTGTCCCTTGAAGTTTTCTTATTAGTTGTCATGTTACCACCTATCTTAAATTATTTGAGATATTATAACTATTATACCAATAATCCATAGATATATCGAAAAATAATGTAATTTTTTATTTTCTAGTAGTTTAACAAGTGCTTTTATTGCAAATACTCCAGCAATTGCTGAAATAATTACGCCAATAAAAATAGGAAGCTCAATTGTTACAGCAGAGCCATCTAATACATCTTTCATTCCCAATATAAATGATCCTAAGACAGCTGGAATTGATAATATGAATGAAAATTCAGTAGCTACGCTTCTGTCAAAGTCTCTCAATAGAGCACCTACAATTGTTGAACCAGATCTTGATATCCCTGGAAATATTGCGATTCCCTGCATTAATCCAACAAATAAAGAATCTTTAAAAGTAACATCTTCTATTTTTTTATTTCCATTGCCTCTTCTTTCGGAGAACCAAAGTAAAAAACCTGTGATTATGAATGCTATACCTATTGGAAGTACAGAACTAAACATATTTTCAATAAATCCTTCTAATGCTAGACCAATTATTGCAATAGGTATAGACGCTACTATAATCAACAAAGCGAATTTTTGGTATTGATTTAGAATGGGTATAGATTTTTCTTTTATAATTGTGAATATTAATTTTATAAATTCAATAACCATTAATCTTATATCTTTAAAATATACTATAAAAATTGAAACCAAAGTTCCAAAGTGAAGCATCTCAGCAAAAAATAGATTCCCTTCTTTAATGCCAAATAATTGTTGTAACAATGCTAAATGCCCTGAACTACTAATAGGTAGAAATTCCGCAATTCCTTGAAATAATCCTAATATAATCGCTTCTAGCCAACTCATGTAATACCTCCTGAATGTAAAAGATAATGTTAATTATTTAAATGCCAGTGTGTCCAAAACCATTCTCGCCTCTTTTAGTTTCGTTTATTTCATCAACTTCAATTAGATCAGCTCTTTCATATTTAGTAAATATCATTTGTGCTACTCTATCTCCATTATTTACTATGAATGGTTCGTTTCCAAGATTTATCAATATAATTTTTATTTCACCCCTGTAATCACTATCAATAGTACCTATACCATTTGCAAGTGTTATTCCATGATTTAATGCTAAACCACTTCTGCCTCTAATCTGGGCTTCATAGCCATTAGGTATTTCTAAGAATAATCCTGTAGGTATTAAAACTCTTTCAAATGGATTTATTACTATTGGATCACTTAAATATGCACACAAATCTAGTCCTGCAGCTCCGACTGTTTTGTATTCAGGTAAATTATTAGAACTCTTATTCACTATTTTTACTTGCATTTTATCCTCCTAACAAAATATATCATGAATGTTTTGCTCAAATTTAATTTTATTTTTAATATTTCCAACATAAGTTAAAAATACCTGATTTAAAGTAAAATATTTATCTATAAATTTTGACACACTTTCTTCAGATATTTGATTAATTTGATTTATTATTTTATCATCAGCATCAATAAATCCAATATCTAACAACTCTTTTCCATTATCATACAACTTGTTAAATGGATTTTCAATACTTAGAAGGTAATTACCTATTAACTGCTCTTTATATTTATCTATATGATAAGCGCCAATTTTATTCTTATATAAATTTACTAATTCTTTTTTTATAATTTCAAGCACATCGATTGCATTTTTACTATCTAATGCTACATATATCTCCAATAATCCTGCATCTTTATATGTTTCTACACTTGATTCTATCTCATACGCTAACCCAAGATCTTCTCTAATAATTTGATACAAAATTGAACTCATACTTCCACCAATATAGTTGTTCACCAGCAATCCTTCAAAATAATCATTGGAGTAAGTTGAACAATATGGAATTGCAAAACACAAATTTAATTGTTCAGTTTTCTTTACTTCGCCTTTTATTACTACCTTGGATTGGCTTGATGGTATGTTATTTTTACTAGTCTCATCGCAAAAATTGTTATTTCTAAATTTTTCAAATTTATTATTTAATTGGTAAATGATATCTTCCGTATCAACATTACCAGCAATCGATATTACAAAATTTTCTCCATTATATCTATTGCGATAATATTTAATTATTTCATTTCTACTTATATTGTTAACTGTGTTTTCAGTACCTAATATAGGAAATGAGAGGGGGTTGTCTTTAAACATAATTTCACTCATCATTTCAAACACTAAATCATCAGGCAAATCTTTATACATCTTTATTTCTTCAATTATAACTTTTTTTTCTTTCTGTATATCTGCCTCTAAAAAAAGCGAATTCATCAGCATGTCATAGATTATGTCGATTGCTAAATTCATATGTTTATATGGAACCTTTGCATATATAAATGTATGCTCTTTTGTTGTAAAGGCATTTATTTGACCACCAACAAAATCTATTTCTTCTGCTATTTCTCGACTGCTTCTATTTGTGGTACCTTTAAACAACATATGTTCAATGAAATGTGATATTCCAATATTATCTTTAGTTTCATATATTGATCCACTTTTTACCAGAATACCAATTAATGCGGAATTAATATATTTATTATCATCAATAACTACTTTTATTCCATTATTTAAATTAGTTGTTAGCATTATGACCTCCTTAAAGAAAACAAACATGAACCAAAGGTTCATGCTCCTTATTAATTATCCGTCGATTCTTGATCGCTTTCTTTGTTTTCATTATTTTCATCAGATAGCAATGCCTTCCTAGATAGATTTATCCTACCCTGATTATCAATTTCTATTACTTTAACTAATATCTCATCACCTACTGAAACTATATCTTCTACTTTGTTTACTCGTTCTTTTGCTAATTGAGAGATGTGAACTAAGCCTTCTTTGCCATTTAACACTTCAACAAAAGCACCAAAAGTAGTAATTTTTGTCACCTTTCCGAGATAAATATCCCCAACTTCTATCTCCTTTACAATGTTTTGAATTAGTTCTATTGCTTTTTTTGCGGCGATGGAATCATTTGATATAACTGATACTCTACCATCATCTTCTATGTCTATTTTAACGCCTGTCTCATCAATAATTTTATTTATTACTTTTCCACCAGGGCCAATAATATCTCTAATTTTATCAGGATTAACTTGTAAAACAGTTATTCTCGGTGCATAAATAGATAATTCTTCTCTTGGGGCAGAAATGGTCTGCATCATTTTATCTAATATAAACAGTCTGCCAATTCTTGCTCTTTCCAATGCTTCTTGTAATATTTTTTCATTTATTCCATCTATCTTTATGTCCATTTGAATAGCAGTTATTCCTTCACTTGTTCCAGCTACTTTAAAATCCATGTCGCCGAGATGATCCTCTAAGCCTTGAATGTCCGATAAAATAGCAACTTTATCTCCTTCTTTAATTAAACCCATCGCAATTCCAGCAACTGGTGCTTTTATTGGTACACCTGCATCCAATAATGCTAAAGTTGAACCACAAACACTTGCCTGTGAAGTTGATCCATTTGAACTCAATACTTCAGAAACAAGTCTTAATGTATATGGGAACTCGTTCTCTGGAGGGATTACTGGTTCTAATGCTCTTTCTGCCAAAGCACCATGTCCAATCTCTCTTCTTCCAGGACCTCTTGATGGTCGAACTTCACCTACTGAATACGCAGGAAAATTATAATGGTGCATGTATCTTTTAGATTCTTCTTCTCCGAGGCCATCAATAATCTGAACATCGCTAGATGCTCCTAAAGTTGCAATGGTTAAGACTTGAGTTTGCCCTCTGTTAAATAATCCTGAGCCATGTGTTCTAGGTAATAGGCCTACTTCACAACTTATTGGTCTTATCTCGTCTAATTTTCTATTATCTGGTCTAATACCCTTTTCGATAATTTGTTTTCGGACTTCTTCTTTCATAATCAATTCGAAGACTTCAGATATATCTTTTTCTGTATCTGGATATTTTTCTAATACAATTTCTGTAATTTCATTTTTTAAATTTTCTACATTTTCATCTCTTTGTGTTTTATCAACAGTATTTAAAGCTTCAATAAGCTTATTAGTTGCAAGTTGTCTTACTAAAAATTCAACATCTTTACTAGGCATAAATAATTCATATTTAGATTTCTCTTTTCCACAATCTTGTACTATTTCGTTAATAAAATCACATATTTTTTTAATTTCATCGTGACCTTTTAAAATAGCCTCAAGCATCACTTGTTCAGTTACAAATTTTGCGCCTGCTTCTACCATCATTATAGCATCTTTAGTTCCAGATACTGTTAAATTAATATCTGAAATTTCTCTTTGTTCACTATTTGGGTTAATAATAATTTCTCCATTTACTCTCCCTACTTGTACTGAGCCAGTTGGGCCATTAAAAGGAATATCGGAAATTGATAATGCAATTGAAGAACCTATCATAGCTGCGATTTCTGGACTATTATCTTGATCAACTGATAAGACCGTTGCTACTACTTGTACATCGTTTCTAAACCCTTCAGGGAATAGTGGTCTAATAGGCCTATCTATTAACCGTGATGTAAGTATCGCTTTTTCACTAGGTCTACCTTCTCTTTTTATAAATCCTCCAGGAATTTTTCCGACTGAATACAGTTTTTCTTCATAATCAACACTTAAAGGGAAAAAGTCAATTCCTTCTCGTGGCTGTTTTGACTGAGTAGCTGTTACTAGGGTAACAGTATCTCCATACCTAACAAGGCACGAACCATTAGCTTGCTGTGCAACTTTTCCAATAGTTATGCACAGTTCTCTGCCTGCGAGCATATATTTATATATTTTTTCCATGAGCTACCTCCAATCATTTCTCATTATATAAACTAATAGAGCGGGAAGTCCCGCTCTAATTTAACCTCTGATGCCAAGTTTTTCAATTAAAGAACGATATCTTTCAATATCTTTATTCTCTAGATATCTGAGCAAACCTCTTCTTTGACCAACCATCTTTAAAAGACCTCTTCTTGAGTGATGATCTTTTTTATGTGTTTGTAGGTGATCATTTACTGAATTGATTCTGTAAGTTAAAAGAGCTATCTGAACTTCTGGTGAGCCAGTGTCTCCTTCATGAGTTTTATACTCTTCGATTATTCTGTCTTTTTCTTCTTTTGTTAACATTATTCCACCTCCATTAATATAATTCGCCGTTATCAAAGCTATCGCTGAGGAACGAGCAGCTTTGATAAGGTAACTGACATTATGATATTATCATATACTCTAGAAATTGTAAATCACATTTTTCTTTTTTATATAATTTACATCTTCTTTCATTCGATTAACTAAATCATCAACTTTATCAAAATTAATCTCAGGCCTAATATATTCAATAAATGATATGTCGATTACATCACCATAAAGTGAATCATTAAATCCAATAATGTGATTTTCAATCTTCAATGATTTTTCCTCAAAAGTTGGGTTAAACCCAACACTTGTAGCGCTTTTATAAGTTTTATCACCAATAGTAGTTAAAGTATTGTAAACACCATTTTTTGGAATTACAAAATTGTCTGTTAGTTTGATATTAGCTGTTGGAAAACCTAATTTTGTACCGATACCTTTTCCATGAACTACTTCTCCTTTTATTGTATAGAATCTACCTAATAACTTATTTGCAATATCTATTTTCCCATAAGTTATTAAATTTCTAATGAGTGTACTACTTACGATCTTATCTTCATAGTATATAGGGTTTACTATTACAGCTTGCATTCCATTTTCAGAACATATCCTCTTTAGTGTATCAGTATTTCCAGATGCTTTATATCCAAACTTATAATTATATCCAACAACTACAGATTTGCAATTAAGTTTGTCAACTAATATATTGTTGATAAATTCTTGTGGTGATAATTTCATAACTTCTTCATTAAATTTCATTAAATAAACATTTTCAACTCCAATACTTTCCAAAATATCAAGTTTTTGCTCATTGTTACTTAGTAAACTAGGAGAAGTATTGCTAGTTATACTTTTCGTGTGATTTTCAAATATTAAAACAGACGGTATTAAATTATTGTTTTTTGATATTTCAATCATTCTTTTAATCAAATTTTGATGACCGATATGAATCCCATCGAAATTTCCCAATGCTATTGCAGTTTCTACAGTGTTATAATAATCTTGATTTAATTCTATTATATTCATTGATTACCACCTAGTAAAACTTTTTTCATTTTTAGTATTGTCTGATTGTTAATTAATGCTATCTGACCTATCCCAATGAATATATTATCAGAATATACTCTTAGATTAGTATTAGGAAGGAGACTGTAAGTTGGCTCAACTGATATGCTATTACCATTACATAATTTTACAAAACATTCTTTATTAACGTCGATCCTATCCATATATTCAATGGCTTTATCAATTGGTATTAGAAAGCTAAATTTATTTTCTTCGTGAACAAGGTTATTTAATAAATCATCGTTGATTGAATTTTCTATTTTGAAATTGCCAACTTTAACTCTCTGTAAAAATGACATGTAGCCAAAAGTACCTAACTTGATGCCAATGTTATCACACAGCGACCTTACATAAGTTCCTTTTGAACATTTAACTTTAAAAATAACCTTCTTATTATCCATTATCTTAATTATATTTAAACTTTTAATATTAACCATAGATGGTTTTCTTTCGATTTCTATTCCTAATCTTGCTAATTCATATAATTTTTTTCCTTTTACTTTTTTAGAAGAAAACATAGGAGGTACTTGTTCGATTTCTCCTTCGAATTGTTTAAATGCATCTATTATTTGATTAGATGTAACTTTCTTATTTGATTTGGAAATTGGCTTTCCTTCTTTATCAAAAGTATCCGTTCTTATACCTAAAGTCAACTCTGCAATATACTCTTTATCATGTTCAATAAGATATTCAGAAATTCTAGTTGCATTTCCAACTAGCATTGGAAGAACTCCACATGCCATTGGATCAAGGGTTCCTATATGTCCTATTCTTTTTATGTTCATAATCTTTCTTACAATGTTTACTGCATCGTGAGATGTAATACCTGAAGGTTTATAATAATTCAAGACACCATTCATAGTAAAATTCCTCATATATAATTTTTAATAACTTCAATTATTAAGTTTTCGGACTCATCAATACTTTTTTCTATTGTGCAACCTGCTGCTCTCAAATGTCCTCCACCACCAAAGTGACTACATATTTTATTTGCATCAACATAGTCTTTGGTTCTTATGCTAACACGAGTTAGGCTTGTAGTAATTTCCTTAAGCAATACAGAAACTTCAACTGTTTCTGTATCTCTTAAAAATTCAACAATTCCATCTGAATCTTCAGGTTTTGCATTTGTTTTGCTTAGATTTTCCAAAGTTACTTTTGCAATTGAAACTTTGTTGTCACACAATAACTTTGTTGTGCCAACAACTTCGATAAATAACTTTGTGCGTTCAAGAGATCTATTTTGGTATAATTTTTTATTGATATAATATGCATCTATTCCTGTATCTAAAAGTTTTGAAACTATGATATGAGTACTTGATGTTACATTTTCATACATAAATCTACCGGTATCTGTGCTAATCCCTGCGTATATACATGTTGCTACATTTTCATCAAGTGGCAATTCAAGCTCTTCTATGAGTTTGAAAATTATCTCGCTCGTTGATGATGCTTTTGAATCAACTATGTTTATATTTCCAAAGTTTGTATTGCTTATATGATGATCTATGTTAACTACAATTCCTGAATTTGATAAATATCTTTTATTATCGCCAAGCCTTTCAGGATCGCTGCTATCTAACACAAATAAGATATCAAATTTCAAATCATCTTCTACTTTTATTATTTTGTTTACATAAGGCAGAAACAACAAATCGTTAGGTACGTAATCAGATTTTAATATTGTCACAGTTTTACCCAATTTTTCTAGTGAAATACCAAGTGCTAATATAGATCCAATGTTATCACCATCAGGGTTCAAATGTGATACTATGCCAACATTATTTGATTTGCTTATTTCGGTAGATAAACTTAGCTTCATTGAATTATTCATTTTCAGAATCCCCATCATTTTGTTCTATACTAACATTTTCTTCATTTGATACTTTTTTTATGAGATTTGTCATGTAAATAGCATGTTCTATACTATCATCAATATAGAATATAGGCTCAGGCGTAATTCGAAGGCTTATTTTATCGCCAATAGCTTTTCTTATATATCCCTTTGCACTCTCAAGACCCTTCAGAGTATCTGATTTTTCATCTTCGCTACCTAGCACCGAAACGTATATTTTTGCATATTTTAAGTCTTTTGTAACAACTACTCTGTTCACGCTAGCCATTTTACTGATCCTAGGATCTTTTATATCATTTAGAATCAAATCAGCAACAACTCTTTTTACTTCTTCTGAAATTCTATTTATCCTTTTGTCATTCATTTTCAACACCTCTAATTACTATCGACTTCTTTTAGAATATAAGCCTCTATGTTGTCTCCTTCTTTGATGTCATTGAAATTTTCTAAAGCTAAGCCAGCTTCAAAGCCAGTCTGTACTTCTTTAACATCATCTTTAAATCTTTTTAACGATGAAACTGATCCATCATAGATGACTACATCATCTCTTAACAATCGAATTTTTGAATTTCTTGTAATCTTACCATTTAGCACATAGATGCCTGCAACAGAAGTTCCATTTGGAAGTCTGAACGTAGCTCGAACCGTTGCTCTACCTAAGACTTCTTCGACTATTTTAGGAGCATGCATTCCTTTTATAGCTGCTTGAATATCTTCTATCGCTTCATAAATTACTCTATATGTTCTTATATCGACATTTTCTTTTTTTGCAACTTCAATAGCATTCAAATTTGGTCTGACATTAAAACCAATTACAAGTGCGTTTGATGCAGAAGCTAACATTACATCGCTTTCTGATATACCACCAACACCGCTATGAATGATGTTAACTCTTACTTCATCTGTCTCTAATTTGCTTACAGATTGACTTAATGCTTCAATTGAGCCCCTAACATCTGCTTTAATTATTAAATTTAGCTCTTTTAATTCACCTTGTTTAATTCTTTCAAATAGATCATCTAAAGAAACTTTTGTTGTTTGTTTTATTTGTTGCTCTTTGAGTTCATTCTTTTTTAAATCGGCTAAATGCCTTGCTATTTTTTCGTTTTCAACAGCATATATCATTTCACCAGCATTTGGTACTTCTGATAGACCTATTATCATAACAGGGATAGATGGAGTTGCTTTCTTAACTTTTTTACCTTTATCATCAAACATTGCTCTGATTCTTCCACTAGCAGTACCTGATACAACCATATCTCCAACATTTAAAGTGCCTTTTTGTACTAACACAGTTGCAACAGGACCTTTTCCTTTATCTAATTGTGCTTCGATTATTGTCCCAACAGCTTTTCTATTAGGATTTGCTTTTAATTCTTGCATTTCTGCTACTAATAAAACCATTTCAAGCAAATCTTCTATACCTATTTTATTTTTCGCAGATACTGGAACCATTATTGTATCACCACCCCAGTCTTCTGCTAAAACACCATTTTCGGCTAATTCTTGTTTAACTCTTTCAATATTAGCCTCTGGTTTGTCAATTTTATTTATAGCTACAATTATTGGAACATTTGCAGCTTTTGCATGAGATATAGCTTCTATTGTTTGTGGCATTACTCCATCGTCTGCTGCAACAACAAGGATTGCAATATCAGTTATCTTAGCTCCTCTAGCACGCATCGATGTAAATGCTTCATGCCCTGGAGTATCTAAAAACACTATTTTTTTATTGTTTATATTAACAGTATAAGCTCCAATGTGTTGAGTTATTCCACCGGCTTCTTTTCCTGTGACATTTGTATGCCTTATTGCATCTAATAATGAAGTTTTACCATGGTCAACATGGCCCATTACTGTTACAACAGGAGGCCTTGGCAATAGATCTTTAGGATCATCATCATAATCTAATTTATCAATCTCTGATTCTTCTTCATTTTCATTAGTTGAAACATTGATTTTATATCCGAATTCTTCTGCTACTAGCTCAGCAATTTCAGCATCAATAGTTTGATTTTGCGTAGCCATTATACCCAATGGTATAAGTTTTGATATAATTTGAGCTGGATTTAATTGTAATTTTTCGGCTAATTCTTTTACTGTAGTTTCAGTTTCAATTTGTATTGTTTTTTCTATAGTCTTCTCTATCATATCTTTATTATCTATATTATCTTCCTTAAAATGATTTTTTTTCTTGTTAGTTTTTTTATGTTTGGTTTTCTTTTCTACAAATTCTTCGCTTACTTCAGAATTAGTGCTATTTTCTTCTTTATCTTCTATATTATCCTCAGTATCATCGCCTATCTTTTTTTCCTCTTCTAGCAATAATTCTTTAATTAATTTAGCATCTTCTTCATCAATAGAGCTCATATGACTATGAACATTTATATTGAGCTCAGATATTTTTTCAACTAATTCTTTACTTGACATATTCAATTCTTTGGCTAATTCATAAATTCTAATTTTCCCCATCTTAACACCTCCGATTTTTAGGTGGCTTTCATTTTTGTATAACCTCTTTAAGTTTTTGATATATTTCTTCATTAATCTCAGCTTGCAAATGCTTTGATAATTTTTTAGATTTTATTATATCATTTAGACAATCCTCAGATGCACAAATATATGCACCTCTTCCGTTTGCTTTTCCTGTTAGGTCTACACTTACTACGCCGTCATTACTTTTAACTATTCTTATTAGATCTCGTTTTGGCTTCATCTCATTGCAAGCAATACATTTTCTTAGTGGTATTTTTTTAGGACTCACTGACATCATCTCCATTTATACTCTTGTATTGGCTCTCAGATTTAATGTCTATTTTCCATCCAGTCAACTTTGCAGCTAATCTTGCATTCTGACCTTCTTTACCTATAGCCAGAGATAATTGATGGTCAGGAACTATAACTAGTGCTGATTTTTCTTTCTCATTAGAGAATACTTTAAGAACTTTTGAAGGGCTTAAACTATTAGCTATAAAGTCGTCTATATTTTTGCTCCAAATAACTATATCGATCTTTTCACCATTTAATTCGTCCACAATAGCTTTTACCCTAGTACCTTTAAAACCAACACATGCTCCAAGTGGGTCAACATCCTCACTTTTTGAAAAAACAGCTATTTTAGTTCTTGAACCAGCTTCCCTTGCAATAGAGTATATTTCTACTATGCCTTGCACTATTTCAGGAACTTCTATTTCAAACAATCTTTTTACTAAGCTTGCACTTGCTCTTGACAAAATTATTTGTGGCCCCTTTGTGGTCTTTTTTACTTCTGAAATAAGAAGTTTTAATCTGTCTCCTTGATTATATATTTCTCCAGGTATTTGTTCTGCAGGAGGTAATATGCCCTCTATCTTCCCCAGATCTATATATACATTATTCTTTGAAATTCTTTGTACTTGTCCTGTAATAATTTCGTTTTCTCTATTAATGAATTCTTCAAATATCACGTCTCTTTCTGCATCTTTGATTCTTTGTATTACTACTTGCTTTGCTGTTTGAGCTGCAATTCTGCCAAAATCTTTTGGGGTTACTTCTATTCTTATTGAATCTCCAACACTTAATTTTGGGTCTATCTTCTTAGCAGATTCAATTGACATTTGCAGTAATTCATCTTCTAAATCATCATTTTCTACGATTGATTTTATTGCAAATACTTTTACATCACCTGTATTATTATCAATTTCAACTACTACATTTTGTGATGAACCAAAGTTCTTTTTATAGCTGGATATTAGTGCTGATTCTAATGCATCTATAATTATGCATTTTGGAATCCCTTTTTCTTTTTCTATTTCCTCAAGGGCGCTGATGAAATCAACATTCATCCTATTACTCCTCCTCATATTCAAATATTAAAAATGTATAATTTGTCTCATTAATGAAATTAATTCTCTTGGAATTATCATTTTTTCTTCTTCAATTTGTATTGTTACAGTATTTTCATCGTAATCAATTAATATACCTTCTATATGCTTTTTCCCATTAATTGACTTGTATAAATTTACTTCTACTTCTTTCTCTAAATTTCTTTTTATGTCTTGGTCTGTTTTTATTGGCCTATCTAGTCCTGGAGATGAAACTTCTAAATAATATGATGTATCGATCATGTCTAATTCATCTAATTTTTCTCCGATTATCTCACTTACTAACTGACAGTCCTCTAAATTAATTCCTCCATTTTTATCAATGAATATTTTTAAATAATATTCATTTTGCTCCTCAACAAATTCAACATCAACTAGTTCGTATCCTAAATTAGATATCAAATTTTCACTCAATGATTTTACAGACTGAACTATCTCTTTTTTATTCAAATTTTTTCACCATACCTCTTGCAAAAATTAAGAGTGGGATTACCCACTCTTTGAATTACCTGTTAATTGTCTAAATAAATTATATCATAATCACTTAATTAAATCAAATGTTAAAAAGGCTGATTTGATTTGTTTCTGGAAGATTATTTAAACAACCATGCTTGCTTAATGCATCTATTACGGGTCTTGAAGCTTTCCCCCTAAGGACTAGTTCTTCAATTGATAAGAATGGAGCTTTTGCCCTTTCTTCTACTAACTTTCTAGCTGCATTTTCCCCAATGCCTTCAAGTGTTTTAAGGGGAGGAATGATTCCATCACTTCCTATTAGGAATTTATCGCTGTCTGACTTGTAAAGGTCAACTTTTTCGAACTTCAAACCTCTTGCGTACATTTCCAAGGCGACTTCTAAAATTGTCAATTGGTTTTTCTCTTTGGCTGTAGCCTCATTGTTTTTATTTTCAATTTCTTCAATTTTAGCCTTTATTGAATTTTTCCCTTGTAGGATAAGTTCTGCATCAAAATCACTTGCCTTAGTTGTAAAATAAGTTGCATAGAAAGCCTCGGGATAATGAACTTTAAAATATGCAATTCTAAAACTCATAGTTACATAAGCTGCGGCGTGTGCCTTTGGAAACATGTATTTTATTTTGTTACATGATTCTATATACCATTCAGGTACATTTAAATTTCTCATTATTTCTTGATCTTCTTGACTTAAACCTTTGCCTTTTCTTACTTTCTCCATAGTGAAAAAAGCTTTTTTCTTATCTAATCCCGCATTTATCAAGTACAGCATTATGTCTTCTCTTGTGGATATAACATCCTTTAAAGTAGCAACATTATTTTTGACTAAATCTTGAGCATTGTTTACCCACACGTCAGTCCCATGTGAAAGACCAGATATTCTTACCAATTCGGAGAATGTAGTTGGTGATGTTTCTACTAACATTTGGCGAACAAATTTTGTACCAAATTCAGGTATGCCAAGAGTTCCTACAGGGCAATTAATGTCATCTGGTGTAATTTTAAGAGCTTTTGTACTCGTAAACAGACTCATTGTTTCTTTGTCATCAAGTGGTATCAACAACGGATTTATTCCTGTGAGATCCTCTAACATTTTAATAATAGTTGGTACGTCATGACCTAAGATATCTAGTTTTAATATTCTTCCACTAATAGAGTGATAATCAAAATGTGTAGTAATTACTCCTGATGAGTTGTCATCTGCTGGGTACTGAATCGGTGTAAAATCGTGGATATCTTTATAATGAGGAACAATCATAACACCTCCTGGGTGCTGTCCAGAGGTTCTTTTAATCCCGGTACACCCTTTAACTAGTCTATTAATTTCAGCTTGACTAATTGGAATATTCTTCTGCTCATAATATTTTTTTACAAATCCATAAGCTGTTTTTTCAGCTATAGTTCCAATTGTTCCGGCTCTAAAAACCTTGCCTTCACCAAAAAGCTCTTCAGTGTATTTATGAGCAATAGGTTGATATTCACCCGCAAAATTTAAATCGATATCAGGTTCTTTATCTCCTTCAAACCCTAGGAATACTTCAAAAGGAATATCATGACCATCTTTTTTCAATAGTTTGCCACATACATGACAAGTCTTATCTTCCAAATCGAACCCTGAAGCAACTTTGCCATCAACGAAAAATTCTGAATGGTGACAAACATCACATATATAATGCGGTGGTAGAGGATTAACTTCTGTTATTCCACTCATTGTTGCCACAAAGGAAGAACCAACAGAGCCTCTAGAACCTACTAAATATCCATCTTGCATCGACTTTGCAACTAATTTTTGAGCTATTATATATAATACGGAATAGCCATTATCTATTATGGAATTCAATTCCCTGTTTAGTCTCTCCTCCACAATGTTTGGTAAGGGGTCTCCATAGATTTCTACAGCCTTATTATAAGCCATATTCTTAAGTTCTTCATCAGCTCCATCAATTTTGGGTGGGAATGTTCCATCAGGTATAGGTTTTAATTTATCAATTAAATCGCTAATTAAATTAGTATTTTTAATTACGACTTCTTCAGCAATTTCTTCTCCAAAATAGAGAAATTCTTCCAACATTTCGTCAGTTGTCTTAAAATAAAGTGGAGGCTGATAATCAGCGTCGTGAAATCCTTGACCACACATTATAATTCGTCTATAGATTTCGTCTTCGGGATTCAAGAAATGTACATCTCCAGTTGCTACAACAATTTTGTTTCTTGACTTTGCTAAATCATATATTTTTCTATTAATATCTTGTAATTCATCTTCACTTTTTACTACTCCTTCTCTTACTAAGTGATAATTGTTAGCAATTGGTTGAATTTCAATATAATCGTAGAAATCGATAATTTCATTAACTTCAGATAGCGGTTTATTTGAAAGTATCGCTTTATAAACTTCACCAAGTTCACATGCACTTCCAATTATCAAGTTCTTTCGGTATTTTTTAATTAAACTCTTTGGCATTCTAGGTTTTCTGTAGAAATATTCCAAATGGGATTTTGAAATTAGATTGTATAAATCTTTAATTCCATCTTGATTTTTAGCTAGTATTATGCAATGGAATACATCTTTCTTATTTATATTCGAAAAGCTTAAACCTGTATTTAATTTATTCGGTGTATTAATTCCCTTTTCTTCAAGAATATCTAACATCTTAATCAAGATATCTCCAGTTGCTTTTGCATCATCTACGGCTCGATGATGATTTATAAGCTCAACATTTAAAAATTTTGCTATAATATTGAGCTTATGGCTTTTTAAATTTGGGAATAGAGCTCTTGATAATTCTAAAGTGTCAAGAACTGCATTGTTAAGATTGATCTTCATATGATTGCAAGCTTCCCGTATAAATCCTACATCAAAAGAGGCATTGTGGGCTACTAAAATTGAATTTCCAATGAAATTTAGAAATTCTGGTAAAACATCTTCTATTTTAGGCATATCTGCTACCATATCATCAGTGATACCGGTTAGGGATGTTATATTGCTAGGTATAGGTATTCCGGGATTAATCAACTGTTCGAACTTATCAATTATGATTCCGTTTTTTATTTTAACTGCTCCTATTTCAGTAATCTTATCGTTACGTGCTGACAATCCGGTAGTTTCAATATCAAATACTACAAAATCGTCAAGTACATTATGATTTTCGTGATTGGTGATTATTTCTTTTTGATCATTTACCATATATGCTTCAACACCATAGATGATTTTTATTTCATTTTCAAATTCACTTGCTTCTGGAAATGCCTGTACAACACCATGATCGGTTATCGCAATAGCTTTGTGACCCCATTCAATGGCTCTTTTGATTATACTTTTAGCTGAGCTAATGCCATCCATTGTACTCATATTAGTATGAAGGTGGAGTTCTACCCTTTTGTTTGAATTTAAGTCTCTTTTGTTTTCTTTATCTACAGGATTCATTGATTTTACCATTAAGGTGATTTCTCTACTAAAACTATCAAAAATAACATCACCATTTACATATAAAGATACTCCTTCCTTTAATACTTCTTCATAATCATCAATTGAATCACAAGAAATGAATAATTTGCATTGTATAGAGTTTGTAAAATCAGTGATATAGAATGATAGAAGTTTTTTATTCCCTTTTATATCCTTATAATTTAAATCGAAGATTTCCCCAAAGATTGTAACATTCCCTGAACTTAGATTGATATTAATAATATCTGTTGTTTTAGAAATCAGTGTTTTATCAAAAACTTTATTCTTGCGCTTATCAAATTTAAGCGTTTTAGCCTGTTTGTTCTTCGAATTATCTAATTGATTGATTTCTTTAATAATTTCTTGCTCTTTAGAATTTTGATCTATGAAAAAAGTTTCTATATTTTGACTTTCACAAATTGATACTATCAACTTTTTATTCAAAACAGATTTTAAAAATTCTTTTATTTCTGAATGAAGACCATTTAAATTAAACGAATGTAAAGAAACTTCATTTGGAAATATAATTTGTACTGACTCCTCATCATTATAAATTATCAAATTTTCAATCCAAGAATTACTTGAGGGTATATGATTTGTTATCATTGATACAATATAGTTTTTGCTAAAATCAACATCTTCAATTAAATCATTAGCAAATATTAATGATATATCATAGTCTGGAAATGTATTTTTAAAAGAACTATGAATCAATTCAATATATTTTTCGTTAAAATTAGATGGAGTGATCAAGTTTATTGATAACGTTGATTTATTTGGGTCAAAAATCACTTTTTCTATATACACATTTTTGATTTCTGCTAATGGGTTGTTATTAGGGAAAAATTTTATTAAAGCTTGAAACTCAGAAAGCATAGTAATCTACTCCTAGCAATCATAATTTTTCAATTTCATTTAGTAATTCTTCTAGCAAATTTTCTTCTTTTACTTTCTTAATTATTTTACCTTTTTTAAATATTAAACCTTCGCCAATGCCTCCAGCAATGCCTATATCTGCCTCTTTTGCTTCTCCAGGTCCATTAACCACACATCCCATAATAGCAACTGTTAACGGTTTGTCTATAGTCTCAAGAGCATTTTCTACTTCTTCTGCTAGTTTTAGCAAATTAATCCTTGTTCTTCCACATGTTGGACAAGATATAAGTGTTAATCCTTCTTTTCTTAATCCCAGAGATTTTAAAATTTCCTTTCCAACTTTAACTTCCTCTACAGGATCAGAAGTTAAAGAAACCCTTATTGTGTCACCAATACCCATTGCTAAAAGAGTGCCTATCCCAATAGACGATTTAATTGTCCCTCTCCATGGAGTTCCAGCTTCGGTAACTCCCAAGTGTAGTGGGTAATCTACTAATTCTGATATCTTCTTGTAGGATTCTATAGTAAGAGGTACAGAACTTGCCTTCAGTGATATTTTAATATTATTAAAATTTAAACTCTCTAAAAGTTTAATTTGTTCTAATGCACTTTCTACAATGGAATTTTCATTAACACCATTGTATTTTTCAAGAAATTCCTTCTTGATAGAACCAGAATTTACTCCCACTCTTATAGATATATTAGCGTCATTACAAGCTTTGACTATTTCTTTGACTCTTTCTTCATTTCCTATGTTTCCTGGATTGATTCTTAGTCCATCAATATCGTATTTTACAGCGCTTAAAGCTAATCGATAATCAAATTGAATGTCGCCAATTATAGGCATTTTGATTTGTTTTTTTATTTCTTTAATCGCTTTAGCATCCTCATCTGTATTAATAGCTACTCTTATTATGTCGCAACCATATTTCTCTAATTCAAGCATTTGTTTTACAGTGCTTTCAATATCCTGAGTTATTGTATTTGTCATAGACTGAATGCTAATTGGAGCATCTCCACCTACATATACGTTTCCAACTTTTATTTTCTTTGTTTTTTTTCTAATCATATTTATTTCTCCTAAAATAAATTAGTTCTTAATATATCATTATAAGTTACGAATATCATAAGGGCAAATAATAGAATCAGACCAATAAAGTGAATTAAACCTTCTTTTTTTGGATCTATTGGTTTTCCTCTCAGTAACTCTACTATAAGAAATACTATTCTACCACCATCCAGCGCTGGAAATGGAAGCAAATTTATGAAACCTAAATTTACACTTATGAAACCCAAAAGATAGAGTAAACTAATTATTCCTTGATTGGCTGCTTGATTAACAGCTGATATTACTCCTAGAGGGCCTGACAAATCATCTGCAGATACATTGCCTTTAAATGCAGTTGTAATGAAATTCGTCATTAATTTTATAAAATACGCTGTATTGGAAAAACCCTCTTTAACTGCTGTTATAAAATTCCCTTCTCCTTTAGGCACTATGCCAATAACATTTCTTCCATCTTCATTCCTTGGAGTAACTTGAATGCTCATGATATCATTATTCCGTTCGATCATGATTTCTAATTGTGTTTCTGTATTGGAATTTTCAATAGCTTCCACAATGTCATCCCATGAATTTATATCTTTCCCAGAGATTGAAATTATCTTATCTCCAGGTTCTAATCCAGCCAATTCTGCAGGACTATTATCTATAATTTCAGATATTGTTGTAGTAGGTTCACCTATCATAAATGAAACAATTGACAATACTATTATAGCAAGAATAAAGTTCATAATTGCACCAGCTGCAACTACGGCTATTCTTGCCAGTGGACTTTTTTTCGAGAAGCCTCTCGGGTCGTCAGATTCTTCATCTTCACCTTCCATTTTTACGTATCCTCCAATTGGAAGAGCTCGTATCGAGTATTCTGTATCCCCGTATTTTTTATGATAAAACCTAGGCCCCATGCCAATTGACAGTTCATTCACTTTTATTCCAACAATTTTTGCAACTGTAAAATGACCCAATTCATGAAGAAAAATGACAATTAAAAAAACAAATATTGCTGCTAAAGCTGTCATACCTATACCACCTCATTTATTATAAAAAGAATTTTGTAAAATAAAAAACTATTGGTGCAACAAAAATTATGCTATCAAATCTATCTAGAATGCCTCCATGACCAGGTATTATATTACCATAGTCTTTTATACCAGCTTCTCTTTTTAGTTTAGAAGCCGCTAAATCACCGATTTGCGCAAGCATAGAAGCAATAATGGCTAGCAAGGCAATTAACCATAATGGTTTTATTGCAAAGTAATAACTGTAGATTAAAGTCGTAATTAAACTACCAATAATTCCACCGATTGCTCCTTCAACTGATTTTTTAGGACTAAGTTTAGGACTAAGCTTATGTTTTCCCATAGTACTACCTACTAAGTATGCAAAAGTATCAGTACCGAAAGCAATAGTAAATATCATCCAAATATATTTTGTATTTCCTAGATAAGAAATATTTATCATCATATAAGGAATATATATTATTGAAAAAAAAGTTGATGTAATATCTATAAAATGAATTTTGTCATTTACTACATAAAGTATTAATAGAATTAAAGCTATTAATATCATAGTCATGTTGTTGTTAAAATCTAGATATATTGAAAGATAAATGAAAAAACAGGACAGAAAACCAACCCATTCAATTGGTTTTATTGAAAGGTTTATTAATGCTTTAAATATTTCTCTTAAACCTATAATTGATATTATGAGTAAAGATATATTTAATAATGTACCACCCTTTAATATAACTAAGATTAAAAAAGATAAACCTATAATCCCAGACAAAACTCTTTTCTTTAAATTTTCCAATTAAACTCCTCCAAATCTTCTTTGCCTATTTTGAAAATCGTTTATTGCTATGAAAAAAGATCTCTTGTTAAAATCAGGCCAATATTGGTCTGTGAAATATAATTCGGAATATGCTGATTGAAATGTTAAAAAATTACTTAATCTTTGTTCGCCGCTTGTTCTAATTATTAAATCTGGATCAGGTTGACCATTAGTATATAAATATCTTTTAAATTCATCTTCATTTATATTATTAATATTAATTAAACCATCATCATAATCTTTTACTAATTTCTTAATTGCATCGATTATTTCAGTTCTAGATCCATAATTTAATGCTATATTTAATACCATTCCACTGTTGTCTTTAGTTTTATCAACCGCTCTTTTCACTTCAGCTAAAGCGTTAGAAGGTAACTGTTCTATGTTTCCAAGTGCAATTATCTTGATGTTATTTTTCATTAATCTTCTGAGTTCTTTTCTGATAAAAATTATTAATAGATTCATCAAAGTATCTATTTCTATTTTTGATCTTTTCCAATTTTCAGTTGAAAATGCATATAATGTTAAATTAGTGATTCCAATATCATTTGCTGCTTCAACTACATCAATAACGCGTTTCATACCTTCCTGATGTCCTAAATGTCTTGGCAATCCTTTTTCTGTCGCCCATCTTCCATTGCCGTCCATAATTATTGCTACATGAGATGGTATCTTGGAAAGATCTAATTTGAAATCATCATCTATATTCATAGTAAATGTACCCCCATCAATAAAAAACCCTTCAAGATGAAGGGTTAAATTTCAAGTAGCTCGTCTTCTTTTTGCTTTGTTATTTCATCAATTTCTTCAATATATTTGTCAGTAATTTTTTGCATTTCCTCTTCTGCTAGTTTTCTTTCATCTTCGGAAATTTCTTTATCCTTTTCAGCCTTTTTGATTTTTTCTAAGGCTTCTCTACGTGTATTTCTAATTGCTACTTTTGCGTTTTCAGCACTTTTTTTAACTAACTTTATTAGTTCTTTACGTCTTTCTTCGGTCAATTGAGGAATTAATAGTCTTATAACTTTCCCATCGTTAGAAGGGTTTAGTCCTAAATCCGATTTTAATATCTCTTTTTCAATAATTGGTATTAATTTAGAATCCCAAGGTTGAATTACAAGCAGCCTAGGTTCTGGTGCAGTAATGCTTGCTACTTGCTTTAAAGGTGTGATTTGACCATAATAATCTACTGAAATTCTTTCGAGCAACGCTGGATTTGCTCTTCCAGCTCTTATAGCCTGAAGTTCTTCTTTATAAACTGCAATTGTTTTCTTCATTTTTTGTTCTGCTTCTTTATGAATCTCTAACTGCATTTACAAATCCCCCTTTATATTTGTACCAATTTTTTCTCCTAAAACAACGTTTACAATATTATCTGGCTCATCTATTCCGAATACCACTAAAGGTATGTTATTGTCCATGCAAAGAGATGTTGCTGTTGAGTCCATTATACCCAAACCTAAGTTAAGTATATCAATATAATTTAAAGTGTCAAATTTTTTCGCATTTTTATTTATCTTAGGGTCTGAATCATATACACCGTCTACTCCTTTTTTAGCTAATAAAATTACATCCGCTTCTATTTCAGCAGCACGTAACGCAGCTGTAGTGTCAGTTGAAAAAAATGGGTTTCCTGTTCCAGCTCCGAAGATAACAACTCTTCCCTTCTCTAAATGCCTTATTGCTCTTCTTCTAATATATGGTTCAGCAATTTGCCTCATCTCAATTGCAGATTGGACTCTTGTGACAACATCTATTTTTTCAAGCGCATCCTGCAATGCTAATGCGTTCATCATAGTGCCTAGCATTCCCATATAGTCTGAAGTTGCACGATCCATATCTTTTGAGGACCTACCACGCCAAAAGTTTCCACCACCAACAACTATTGCGACTTCAACACCAAAATCATGAATTTTTTTAATCTGATAAGATATATTCTTAACCGTATCAAGGTCTATTCCTATTCCATTATTTCCCGACAAAGCTTCTCCACTTAATTTCAATATGATTCTCTTGTATTGAAGGTCCATATGTACACTCCTTTAATATCTTATAAAGGAGAACAACAAGTGTTCTCCTATAAACAGTTACATGTTCATTTGTTTTGCAACTTCTTCAGCAAAATTTTCTTCTCTTTTTTCAAGCCCTTCTCCAACTTCATATCTTGTAAATCTTCTTATTACAATATTTTCGCCTATTTTTGAAATTAATTGAGCTAATACATCTTTAACTTTCAGGCTTGGATCTTTTATAAATGGTTGATCAAGTAGGCATACGTCCTCAAAATATTTTTCCATTCTTCCTTCAACTATTTTCTCAGCGACATTAGCGGGTTTACCTTCATTTATAACTTTATTAGTTTGAATTTCTCTTTCATGTGCAATTTCATCTGCACTTAGATTTTCTCTAGAAACTACTTTTGGATTCGATGCAGCTACTTGCATCGCCATGTCTTTAACGAATTGTTTGAACTCATCATTTTTGGCAACAAAATCTGTTTCTGAATTAACCTCTATTAAAACACCGATTCTCCCACCGTGAATATAAGCATCTACTAATCCTTCAGCTGCAATTCTACCAGATTTTTTTGAAGCTGAAGCCAATCCTTTTTCTCTAAGATAATCTATCGCTTTATCTATATCTCCATTGGTTTGTTCAAGTGCTTTTTTACAATCCATCATACCAGCACCAGTTTTTTCTCTTAGTTCTTTAACTAAAGAAGCACTTATAGCCATTTTATCACTCCTATTTTTATTCTTCTATATCTACTATATCTTCAGAAATTTTATCATTGGTTTCTTCAACAGAGAATTGTTCTCCTTGTCTAGCCTCAATTACAGCATTAGCAATAGTTTCTGTGATAAGTTTTACAGCTCTTATTGCGTCATCATTTCCAGGTATTACATAATCCACTTCGTCTGGATCACAATTAGTATCTACTATTCCTATTACTGGTATTCCTAGTATATGAGCTTCCTTAACAGCTATTCTTTCTTTTCTAGGATCTACAACAAACAAAACGTCTGGAACTCTATTCATATTTTTTATTCCACCGAGGAATTTTTCTAATCTTTCTCTTTCGTGTTTTAAATGTATAACTTCTTTTTTAGGAAGAACATCAAAAGTGCCATCTTCTTCCATTTTTTCTAACTCATGAAGTCTATCAATTCTTTTTCTGATAGTTTTGTAGTTTGTTAGCATTCCACCCAACCATCTTTGGTTAACATAGTGCATACCACATCTTTTTGCTTCTGTTTCTATAGCTTCTTGTGCCTGCTTTTTAGTTCCTACAAAGAGAACTTCTCCTCCATTAGCAACTATATCTTTCATAACGGCGTATGCTTCGTCTATCATCTTAACAGTTTTTTGCAAATCAATAATATAGATCCCATTTCTTTCTGTAAAGATGTACTTTGACATTTTGGGGTTCCATCTTCTAGTTTGGTGACCAAAGTGAACTCCTGCTTCTAATAAATTTTTCATTGATACTACTGACATATTTGCACCTCCAAGTTTTTTTCCTCCACTTCACTCATTTGCACAAGGACTCAATCAGAGAACCCCTTGCACATCATGATGTGTGTGTAATTCCTCAAATAGTATAGCATACTATAATTATAAATTCAACAATTAGTAAATTAAAGATAGTGTCAATTAATTGTTGGAAAACAACTAATAATAATTTTCTAAATAAAAGTAGAATAATAACTCCATAATCATATATTGTAATAATTTGTAATTTTAATTTTACTTTACCTTAATAAGCCTAAGGTAATAGGCT
>JAHDQA010000026.1 GCA_018434075.1 Tissierellaceae bacterium | reverse complement strand
GTCGGTTCAGAATTTTGCCTCTAGCTTCCTTCAGATTCCACGTCACCATGGACACCCTTGCTCTTGGCTAACGGTTCCTACTACCAAGCCCGTAGTGGACTTTCACCACCTAGTTGTTGCTCATGCTGGGCACACTTAAAACACTGTATGGTTAAACCATACAGTGTTTCCTTATTCTACAACTACTTTACCGTCTTCAATTAACTTGTCTGCGACCCATTCTGCGACTTTCCCAGTAATCTCAACACAATGCATTTTTCGTTCAGGACTTTGGAAATTATCTCCAGCCCATTTTCTTGTCATAACCCTGCAGCAAGTTGACCCATACTCTTCTTTTATGTAGTCATGCAATCCTGCTGCTACAGGAAACATTGAATCGTCCATTTTCTCGCCATAATTTCTGCCATAAACCATTCCCAACGCCATGATTCCCCCACTTACCGCGCCACACAGACAACCTGATTTGCCTATGCCAATTGGAAAACCAGATGCCATTTTTACAACATCATCTTCATATGGTTTCCCAAGCAAATTATTTATTGTTCTGACAACTGCTTCAGAACAGAAAAATTCTCCTCTTTGAAAATAGCCTTCAGCTTCATTTTTCACTTGATTAACTAATTCTTCTCTAGTCATCATATCACTCCTTAATTAGAAATTGTCTTCTTACTTAAAAATGAAATGTACCTTATTAAAACATATACAACCAATAAAACTGCTATTATTTCTTCAATCAATGCAACTGAAGTTAAAAAGCTTAATGATTCGTTAACTCCTTTTAAATAATTTGCTGCTCCCTTTATCCCTATTGCTGTTATAACGGTTGGAAAAGTAAATCCAGAATAAGATGGATAGAATTTTAAGCTCAATAGCTTTGGCAGCTTAGTTAACACATAAATATAAAGGATTTGCGAAATTATTAAAAGTGCTAGTACTACTGCATAACTTTTGTTTTCATATACATTCATATATCCTGCAAGCAATAGCCCTGCTGGCGCAGTCATTATAGTTATAGTTGGCAATGCTGGCTCAGGTATTTCTTTAACAACAAATACTCTCTTTATGACGATAGGCAGCAATACTATGAAGCTGATTAATCCAAAATAAAACAATATCCTACCTATAGACTCATAGCCAAATGCTTTAGAAGAAACTGACCCTGCAACAATCCCCACATAAACTATAAACCATGAAGGAAATACTTTTTTGATGTCGAATTTTGTCACAAAATTAATTGTAAACCAGATTATCAATACGATATGAAATCCTAAACCAAATATCCACAATCCCCTTGCTGCTGGTTCTGAATATGGTTTTAAATAAGTACTTAAAATCATAATTGCCATGCTAAATGTTAGAAATGAGCTTGCTACCACTGGATTTTCCAATTCTTTTTTTGAATCCTCAAAATAAGCAAATATTTTAATAATCAAAAGTATTGCAAGTACAGCACTAATAATACCAAATACATTGCGATATACTTCTCCATGGCTTTGTACTAAATTTCCGGCTGCAGCAAGCCCAAGTATAAGCCCTGAAATCGGCAATGGAATTTTTTTGATTTTCCCCATAAAATCCATCCTTGTACAATATAGTTATAATCAAATTACAGTTTTCCACTGTAATAATTATCAATTTCTTAAATAATAATATAGTCTTCTTTTCTAATCATTAAATACATTTCTTTGGCTTCTTATCTTAGCCATAAAGCCAGTTTATT
>JAHDQA010000047.1 GCA_018434075.1 Tissierellaceae bacterium | reverse complement strand
GTACATTCCTTATTAGCAGACTCTATACATGCAATATACTCCTTGCTGCAACCTATTAGAAGCTGTAAGTAGTTTATTATAATAATTGTGAAGACTGTCCTTTTGTTTTAGGACAGTCTTCACTTTGTTATTGGATTATGGAGCACTAACTGTTACTTGGTTTGGATAACCCAATGCATATGCAACACCACCAGAGCTAAGATCTATAGAGTTTATATCCGAAACATCTATAACCCGGGCTACAACAGAGACATTATTTGCAGTTACTCTAATCCAAGAATTATAGGGCCAAGTCCGGTTTGCTGGCCTTGCAACAGTCAAGTCACAGGTGTGGAAAACATTATAATTTCCAGTAAAGAAACTAGGGAGAGTCTCACCTGCTCCATAATAAGTCGCTGTAAGTTGCAAGCTTGAATCACTATAGCTGCTTGTAGGTGTAGTCAATTGACAAATTTGCCCATTGCAATAAAGAGTGGTATTTACTGCATCTTTTGTACAGTTCCATCCATTCATAGGTGACCTTATAGAATTTGCCCATTGCAGGGCCATTTCCCACGGATTTGCTCCATATGCTTGAATATCATCATTTGTCACTGTTGCTATTATATGAACATTTGTCCTGGACCTGTACGGATAGCTATATAGAGAGCTTACACATCCAGCGTAAAGATTTTCGTAAGTTCTTCCCCCTCCTCCATTTACAGTTGAGTGTGACTGGTTTTGAAACCATACTACCTGGGACCATACTACTACATAAGAACCATTTTCCCAACTTGGAGTAATAAAGTCTAAATCTGCTCCTGGATAATTCTGAAAGATGGAATTAAGTCTACTGGAAATTATATCTGCACGGCTGCTGGTAGTTACATAAAAAGCATTTACCCATGAACCAGAGCAGTTTCTAAGCTGTATCCAATGTTGATTACCTACAGAATTTCTTCTTGCTTGATTTCCCATACAACCTAAACGGGGTTGTCTTGGCCATTCAGCCATATCAATCTCCTCCTTAAAAAAGATTTACATATTAGGGAATTATCTGTCCCAGGCAATACTCTATTTGGCAATGGGCTTGTCTGGGACAAAATATTTTTTAGCTTGTTCAATGCTCGTTTCCTTATCATGTGCACTGCTGGTTGTGATATTCCATATTGGAGAGCTATTTGTTTTTCTGTCTGTTTTTCTAGGAAGGTTGCTATAATAATGTGCTTTTGTCAAGCATCTCCGTTAACTCATCTTGGAAAATTTAACTGAAGTATCTCCTTTTATAAATCACGTAGTTATAAACTAACAATTAAATATATTAAGTGTCATCAAAGGTGTAAAAGCCTTAAAATTTCATTGCCTTTTTTAAGGTTGTATCATATAATGACATAGAAGGACTCTAACATTATCTTCCTAAATTTTGACTTTAGACAGTTGGATATGGGGATATGCAAGAGTCTTTTTTACTATGCCTCATGCCCGAATGCAATTCATATCTTTACCTCCTTTCACTTACATAGTCTCTCGGAATACCCCGAGATAGATGGCACAACACTTTGCTATACCATCATTTTTTTCATTCCTCCTATTTTTCAATAGGGTTTTATATCAAAATGCAAGTTTTAAAAATATCCTTGCATTATTTTTATGTTTTTCCAAAAAACACTTGACTTT
>JAHDQA010000094.1 GCA_018434075.1 Tissierellaceae bacterium | reverse complement strand
TAAAAAAACAGGAGGAAAATTAAGATTTTTAAAAAAATTATGATATATTGTTATTAGATTACTTGAAAGGGTGGTAGGTATGAAAAAGCTAATGACGGGAAATGAAGCAATAGCAAGAGGAGCTTATGAAGCAGGTGTTCTAGTTGCTAGTGCTTATCCGGGAACGCCTAGTACTGAAATCTTAGAAAACGTTTCCATGTATGATGAGATTTATTCTGAATGGTCCACTAATGAGAAAGTGGCATTAGAAGTTGCTTTTGGTGCAAGTGTATCAGGAGCTAGAGCTATGGCAAGCATGAAACATGTCGGCTTAAATGTTGCAGCTGATCCATTTTTCACAATAGCCTATGAGGGTGTAAATGGAGGATTGGTGGTTATTACAGCTGATGAACCTGGAATGCACAGTTCTCAAAACGAGCAAGACAATAGACTTTATGCACCCCATGCAAAAGTTGCATTAATTGAGCCGTCTGACAGTCAAGAATGCAAAGATTATTTGAAGAGAGCATTTGAGATTTCAGAACAATTTGACACCGCTGTTCTTTTTAGAGTAACTACGAGAGTTTGCCATACTAAGGGAATAGTGGAATTAGGAGAAAGAGAAGAAGTAGGCATCAAAGAATACACAAAAAATCCTAAAAAGTACATAATGGTTCCTGCAAATGCTAAAGAAAAGCACATAGAAATGGAAAGGGACAGACTTCCAAAACTCCATGAATTTTCAAATTCCACCGACTTAAATAGGATTGAATTAAACAACTCAAAGATTGGCGTTGTCACTTCTGGAGCTTGTTACATGAATGCTAAAGAAGCTCTTGGAGATAAAGTTTCATATTTAAAAATAGGCTTTAGTTATCCACTTCCAGATGAGAAATTCAAAGAGTTCTCAAAACATGTAGATAAGATATATGTAATAGAAGAAAATGAACCATATATGGAAAACTTCATTAAAGCTTTGGGGATTGACTGCATTGGAAAAGAAGAATTTCCATTGTGCGGTGAAATAACCCCTCAAATAATAAGAAGAATTGTTTTAGGAGAACAACCACCTACTACATATAAATTAGACATAGCGCCTCCGAATAGACCACCAGCACTTTGTGCAGGATGCCCCCATAGAGGAATATTCTATGAGATGAGTAAATACAAGAACAAAATAAATGTAACTTCAGATATTGGATGTTACAGCCTTGGCGCATCAGCACCACTTTATGTTGGAGATACAGTTATCTGCATGGGAGCAGGTTTTTCTGCTGGCATAGGATTTGAT
>JAHDQA010000132.1 GCA_018434075.1 Tissierellaceae bacterium | reverse complement strand
TAAAAAAACAGGAGGAAAATTAAGATTTTTAAAAAAATTATGATATATTGTTATTAGATTACTTGAAAGGGTGGTAGGTATGAAAAAGCTAATGACGGGAAATGAAGCAATAGCAAGAGGAGCTTATGAAGCAGGTGTTCTGGTTGCTTGTGCTTATCCGGGAACACCTAGTACTGAAATTTTGGAAAACGTTTCCACATATGATGAAATTTATTCTGAATGGTCGACTAATGAAAAAGTAGCATTGGAGGCTGCTTTCGGTGCAAGTGTAGCCGGTGCAAGAGCTATGGCTAGTATGAAGCATGTCGGCTTAAACGTTGCGGCAGATCCTTTTTTTACGATAGCATATGAAGGAGTAAACGGGGGCTTGGTAGTGATTACAGCAGATGAGCCAGGTATGCATAGTTCTCAAAATGAACAAGACAATAGACTCTATGCACCACATGCTAAAGTTGCTTTAATTGAGCCATCTGATAGTCAAGAATGCAAAGATTATCTAAAGAGAGCTTTTGAAATATCAGAGCAATTTGACACGGCAGTTTTGTTTAGAGTTACTACAAGAGTCTGTCATACTAAGGGAGTAGTGGAACTAGGAGAAAGAGAAGAAGTAGGTATAAGAGAATACATAAAAAATCCTAAAAAATATGTAATGGTTCCTGCAAATGCTAAAGAAAAACACATAGAAATGGAAAGGGATAGACTTCCTAAACTACATGAATTTTCAAATACCACCGACTTAAATAGGATTGAACTAAATGATTCAAAAATAGGAGTAGTTACTTCTGGTGCTTGCTACATGAATGCCAAAGAAGCACTTGGAGATAAAGCATCATATTTAAAGATAGGTTTTAGTTATCCACTTACAGATGAAAAATTTAAAGAGTTCGCAAAGCATGTAGAAAAAATTTATGTTATAGAAGAAAATGAACCATACATGGAAAACTATATAAAAGCTTTGGGGATTGACTGTATAGGTAAGGAAGAATTTCCACTGTGCGGTGAAATAACCCCTCAAATAATCAGAAGAATTGTTTTAGGAGAAAGCACACCCTCTACATATAAATTAGACATTCTACCTCCAAATAGACCACCAGCACTTTGCGCAGGATGTCCTCACAGAGGAATATTTTATGAGATGAGTAAATACAAGAACAAAATAAATGTAACTTCAGATATTGGATGTTACAGCCTTGGCGCATCAGCACCACTTTATGTTGGAGATACAGTTATCTGCATGGGAGCAGGTTTTTCTGCTGGCATAGGATTTGAT
>JAHDQA010000071.1 GCA_018434075.1 Tissierellaceae bacterium | reverse complement strand
CATAGGATTCTCCTTTCTAAAATTATTTTGAGTTATATACATCTAATTAATGAATATATACCCAAAATGGGGGGAATCCAGCCATTTCAATATATAAAATGTAGTATTAATGCGAGTTGTAGAGTTCTGCAACGAGCTAATTATAACAGAAAAAGGGGGGTCATTGTTTTTTATTTTATAAAAATGATGTAACCCTTAATAATATAAGGTTTTAAATAAAAAAAAGGAGTGTCTTATTGACACTACCTGATTGAATGGGGGGGAATGAAAATAAACGATAGTTTTTATGTAGTGACCAACAATCCTCTTTTTTTTGAGTCTGAGTTCAGAATATTCAGAACAGAAAGGATAGACGGAACCTTTGAGGATGTACTTCTTAAGGTGAGAGATATGATCCACCAGGGACATGAACTCATAAGTCATCCACTGGGAGCCAGTATAAGGATGATGTACTCTCCTTACAGATCAGTTCTTGTAGGAGAAAAAATGGATACGCTTAATGGTGTCTTTGCAGAGGTTATAGAAAGCAGCATTGAGACGTACAGAAAGAACACTGAGCATAGAATAATCGACCATAAGAATGAAAAAGATTATGCTCTCATAGACAAGCATCTGCTTCTGGAAGCTATAAAGGAACATGAGAGTCTGAAGATGGTTAAAGAAAATTTGGAGGTGTAAAAATGAAGCTGGAATTAAGAAAGGTAAAGGTCAAGGACATCGTACTTGGGGATCAAATGAAGTTTGCCGATGGTGTTCTTACAGTGGATGTGAATGGACTTATCGCAGCTTTGAAGGATGATGTAAACGTAAAGGAAATCAAGATCGATCTGGCAAAGCCAGGAGATAAGACGAGAATTATCCCTGTTAAGGACGTAATCGAGCCAAGAGTTAAGGTCGAGGGGAAAGGGAATGGTTTCCCGGGAGTTACTACACCTATTGAACAACTGGGCTCTGGAGCAGTCAATGTTCTTGACGGAGCAGCAGTTGTTACCATAGGAGATATTGTAGGATTCCAGGAAGGTGTAGTTGATATGTGGGGAGAAGGTGCAAAATGGACTCCTTTCTCGAAGACTATGAATATTGTGGTTGATATAATCCCGGCTAATGGACTGGACCCACATACTCACGAAACAACTGTAAGACTTGCAGGTCTTAAGGCAGCAGAGCTTATCGGCTATGCAGCTAAGGATGCCGTTGCTGATGAGGTAGAGGTATTCGAAATGGGAAGCATTTTTGAAGAGACTGAAAAGTACCCTGATCTTCCTAAAGTAGTATATGTAGAGATGCTTATCTCTCAAGGGCTGCTTCATGACGGTTACATCTATGGAGTAAACAGCCAGCAGATACTACCTACTATGATACACCCAAATGAAGAGATTGATGGAGCTGTTATAAGCGGAAACTGCGTTGCTGCATGTGATAAGATCACTACCTACCAGCACCAGAACAACTCAGCTATTCTGGATCTTTACAACAGACATGGGAAAGACATTAACTTCCTGGGAGTAATCCTTACGCCTGAGCTTACGACACTTGCAGGAAAATTCAGGACCTGTGACTATACAGCAAAGCTTTGTAAGAGCCTTGGAGCAGATGGAGTCATAGTATCTGAGGAAGGATACGGAAATCCGGACTCAGATTTGTTGATGATCTGCAAGAGACTTGAGAGTGAAGGAATAAAGACTGTACTTATAACTGACGAGTGTTCAGGCTGGGATGGAATGAGCCAGCCATTGGCAGATACTACACCTGAGGCAGTAGCAGTAGTTTCAGCAGGAAATGTAAGCCACGTAGTTGAGCTTCCACCAGCTGACAAGGTTATCGGAAATGCTAAGGCAATCGCAACACTTGCAGGTGGCTGGGAAGGATGTCTGAGTGAAGACGGCAGCATGAAGTGCGAGCTTAATGCAGTCATAGGTGCTACTTCTGAAATCGGCTATCACAATCTAACAGTGAAGCTGTATTAGAAAGGGAGGTTAGAGAAATGTCATATAAAATTCTGTACTATGTAAACCAGTTCTTTGGACAGGTAGGCGGAGAGGAGCAGGCAGGTATAGCTCCATTCTACAAGGAGGAAAAAATTGGACCTGCAATGGGCTTTGAGCAGCTCCTGAAAGGAGAAGCGCAGGTAGTTGGAACTATCGTTTGTGGTGATAACTACTTCAATGAGAATACCGAGGAATCATTAAAATTCATTTACGACACTATCGCTGCGGTCAAACCGGATATGGTAGTAGCAGGACCGGCATTCAATGCAGGAAGATACGGTATGGCCTGCGCAGGAGTTGCCAATGCAGTAATAGATAAACTAGGAATACCTGTAGTTACTGGTATGTATCATGAAAACCCTGGTGTTGACCAATGCAAGGCTAAGGCTATCATAGCTGAAGTTACCGACTCAGCAGCAGGTATGAGAACGGCGCTTCCTGTAATGGCAAAAATAGCACTTAAGCTTCTTAAGAAGGAAGAACTTGGAACTCCGAAGGAAGAAGGTTATATAGCTCAAGGGAAGAGACTTACAGTTTTTGCTGACAAAAGGGGCTCAGAAAGAGCAGTAGAAATGCTCATAGCAAGATTCAAGGGTGAGGAGTTTGAAACAGAGCTGCCAATGCCGGTATTTGATAAAGTTGCACCAGCTGCTGCAATCAAGGATCTTTCAAAGGCCAAGATCGCTCTTGTAACAAGCGGCGGAATAGTACCGATTGGAAACCCTGACAGAATCCAATCAGCAAGTGCACAAAAATGGGGTAAATACAACGTTTCAGATATTAGTGAACTGACTGGTGGATACTACACAATTCACGGTGGTTATGACCCGGTTTATGCAAATGAGGTACCAGATAGAGTTGCACCTCTTGATATGCTTAAGAAATTCGAAAAGGAAGGACTTATCGGAGAAGTATATGAGTACTTCTATACTACTACTGGAACTGGAACATCAGTTGGAAATGCGATCCAGTTTGGTAAGGAAATAGGCAAAGAGCTTAAGGAAGCTGGAGTGGACGGGGTTATCCTCACATCAACCTGAGGCACCTGTACTCGTTGCGGTGCAACGATGGTAAAAGAAATCGAAAGATATGGCATCCCAATAGTTCACATGTCAACTATAACAACCATATCTGAATCTGTAGGAGCAAACAGGATAGTGCCTACAATAGCAATACCATATCCTGTAGGTAATCCGAGCCTTTCAAAGGATGTTGAAACGGATATGAGAGAAAAGCTTGTAAAGAGAGCACTCACAGCGCTGTCCACTGAAGTGACCGAGGTTTCATACTTCTAAATCCGGAGATGCGAAAGCCTCTCTGGGAATAAATCAAGATAGGAGCATTGATATGGAAAAAAACGTAAGATGGAAGAAAGTTATTTCATATGCCGGAGCGTTTATTGCTTTTCTAATCGGTTCAGGCTTCGCTACAGGGCAGGAGGTCATTCAATACTTCAGTTCCTACGGAACAATGGGAATAGTGGGTATTCTGGTTGTTTTTATTCTATTCCTCTATGTGGGCGCAGATTTTATGCTGACAGGTCATGAAAAGAGGTTCGAGCATGGAAACGACATATACAGGTACTATTGTGGAAATATAATCGGTACATTCTACGATTACTTCTCCATAGCCTTCATATTCATGTCCTTTGTAGTTATGATAGGCGGTGCAGGAGCAACTATAAATCAGCAATACGGTCTCCCCGTTTGGGTAGGCGGTATCCTAATGGGAATTCTCGCAGTTTCTACAGTGATCTTTGGACTTGGAAGGATAGTAGATGTAATCGGCAAGATCGGTCCAGGGATAGTTGTGTTGACAATATTCCTTGGTATATCAGCGATAATTAAGAATCCTTCCGGACTTGCAAAGGCTGACGAAATAATTCCAACACTTGACCTTATGAAGGCATCGTCAAACTGGTTCTATGCTGCTGGGTCTTATGTAGGCTTCTGTATGCTTTGGCTGGCATCATTCATGGCTTCCCTTGGGAAGGACTCGATCAGCAAGAAGGAAGCCCTGATGGGATCATCATTTGGGGCTTTGGGCTTCAGCTTTGGCCTTGCGATCATAGCGCTGGGAATAATGGCAAATATCGAGCAGCTTGCAGGGACAATGGTTCCATCACTTGTCCTGGCACAAAACATATCACCGGTCATGGCATTTATCTTCTCATTGATCGTAGTTGCAGGCATATATACGACATCAGTTCCTTTACTATGGCAGGTAGTTGCAAGATTTGCTGAGGAGAAGACAAAAAAATTCAGAATACTGTCAGTTGTTTTAGCAGCAGTTGGTGTATTCGTAGGGCTTTTGGTCCCATTCAACAGGCTTGTAAATATTATATATGTAATAAACGGATATGTCGGGATACTGCTACTGGTATTTATGATAATAAAAAGAGTAAGAGTCTCTGTTTTGAAGGGGAGTACCCTGAAACAGAACGCATGATTCTATTAAGCCTGAGGGAAGCACCTCAGGCTATTTTTTTACCTCAAATCCTTCTCAACCCATACAAACACTGGTATAATAATTTGGTGATACGAAATATCCTTGAGGGGGGAGTAAAGCTTGAAGAGCAGCAGAAAAGAACTGATTCTAAACGGAAACATCTATAGGGTGCTCCTCACTCTTTCAATTCCCCTAATGGTAAACAGTATGATCCAAACGATGTACAATTTGGTGGATGGTATATGGGTCAGCAAGAGATCCTCGGTACATTTCGCAGCAACTTCATTCGTCTTTCCAGTAAATTTTCTCTTTATTGCACTTGGTATTGGACTTTCCGTAGCTGGAACGTCAATACTCTCCCAGCTTGTGGGAGCTGGCAGGGAAGAGCTAGGCAGGAGATACACAACACGGATAATAGCAGCCTCCGTGCTGCTTTCAGTTGTTTTTGCTATAATTGGAGTGATACTAAGTCCTTTTATCGTCAAGTCCATGGGAGGCACAGGTGATAACCTTAAATATGGGAACATCTACCTAAGGATCACTTTTTTGGAGTTGCCCTTCATATTTCTTTTCTTCAGCATCAACTCAATAAAAAATGCTCAGGGAGATACTCTCACTCCTACTATCTTAAGTGGCATATCGGCTCTTATGAACATGGTTCTGGACCCAATCTTTATCTTCACCTTTGGGTGGGGTGTTGCGGGAGCTGCATGGGCTACTGTTCTCTCCAGAGCTCTTCTTGCCGGTTATGGAGCGAAGCTGATATTCGACAGAAGCAATATCCTAAGACCTGATTTCAAGAATTTCAGGTTTGATAAGAGTATTCTTGATGAAATCATAAGAGTAGGACTTCCTGCTACAATAGGTCAGTCAGGCGCAGCCTTCGGCTTCATAATACTGAACGGCTTCATCGTTTCCTATGGAACTGCAACTATGGCAGCATTTGGAATGGTAAACAGGATAACTTCACTGATAATGCAGCCGGCGATGGGTATAGGAGCAGCTCTGACAGCAGTTATTGGTCAGAATATCGGTGCAGGAAAGATCGACAGGTCAAGAGAATCCTTCAATAAGGCAAGCATATTAACGCTAGCAATGGGATTAGTTGGGTGTATTTTTCTTTTGATATTTAACGAGAGATTGGTAAATTTCTTCATTCAGTCTAAGGACGACCCTGAAGTAATCAGACAAGGCATAACTTACATGGCATATGTTGCCTTTACCATGCCATTGACGGGAATGTTCAGCTGATTCTTCTATTCAAAAACTACACTCAGCTGGGTTCAACGGGAATCTGGATAGCAATGAGCGCAAGTAACCTGATTATTGATATTTATGGGTACTATATATACAAGAAGGACAACTGGAGCCACGGAATACTAAACTCTGCATCATAGGAAAGGGATAATCATGCTTTTAATGACCATCGAATCAGTTACAAAATCATATGTTGAGAGGAAGTTGGTTGAAGAAATCAGCTTCGGAATTAATGAGGGCGACAGGGTTGGCCTGATCGGAACCAACGGAGCTGGGAAGTCGACCCTGCTTAAGCTCCTTGCAGGTCTGGAGGAGTCAGATTCAGGCAGGATAATAAGAGCCAGTGATGCTGTGGTATCATATCTCCCTAAAAACCCAAATTTTAAGGACGAAAACACTGTATTGGATCAGGTGTTTGGTGGTCATTGGGAAAGGATGAGAGTTCTCAGGGAATACGAGAGAGCAATCTCGGCCTCGGATATTAAGAATGATCATATAATGATGCTTACAGCTGAGATGGACAGGTTAAACTGCTGGGAGCTTGAGGCAGATGCTAAGAACATTCTTACCAGGCTCGGGATTACAGACTATAATTCACGGATAAGGGATCTTTCAGGAGGTCAAAGGAAGAGAGTTGCCCTTGCTACTGCATTGATCCAGCCATCAGACTTGTTGATTCTGGATGAACCAACAAACCACCTGGACAACGACACAATTGAATGGCTGGAAAGAAAGCTGATGGAAAGAAAGGGATATAAATGCTAAAATAAAAATGTACAAAAATGCAAATATAACTATGTACAAAATCCAATAAAAATATACAATTTTATTGGGTGATAAAAGATGAAATATAAATTAGTAATGGATATTGAAATTAATTCAGTAGAAGAT
>JAHDQA010000126.1 GCA_018434075.1 Tissierellaceae bacterium | reverse complement strand
TTCATTTTAACAATCTCAATGAAGAGTTAGAAGATGAAGCATTAAGCGTAGAACCGATAAGGGATTCACAAAAGCTAACAGAAGTAGAAACAAAGCTATCTAAAGTTTCATCTGCTATCAATGTTCTCTCTAAATATGAGGGAAAAGAATCTGGATTAAAAGCTATGATGGAAGGCAACAAGACTTATACTTTCCAAGAACTCGAGCAAATGGTAGCAGATTCTAACTATATGGATTATGCAGATGAAGTACTAGAAATCACCAAGAGAAAAGATGGATTGCGACAGAGCATTGAACATTTAAAATCCGAGATAATTGAGTTGGAACCATGGAAAAACCTTGGTGTAAATGTAGACTCTATTAATGAAACTCATTTCTCAGATATCCTCATTGGCACTGTACCAAAGAAATTGAAAGACAAGTTCATAGAGGTAATAAGTGAATTAGAGAATGTGTACTATGAGATCTTAAACGAGGATAAGACTAATCTATATCTACTATTAATAACACACAAATCAGATACAGAAGAAGTGGTTGACGCCATAAAGAATGTCAGTTTCTCGAGAGTGAAACTTGAAGCGAAACTCACACCATTAGAAGAGATAAAATCAAGAGAACAAAAGATACAAGAATATCAAAAGGAAATTGAAAAACTTGATGAAGAATTAAAAGAGAGAGTGCATTATTTAGAGAATTTAAAATTAGCATTTGATTATCTGAACAATATCAAACTCAGACTTTCTGCAAATGAAAACTTTATCAAGACCGAAAAAGTAGTGTTTATAAAAGGATATATTCCCACAGATAAGAAAGAAGAATTCGATAAAAGTATAAGAGAGGCTTTAGGCAATGTGTACTATTTAGAAGTGAAGGATGCAGAAAAAGAAAATCCTAAAGTTCCAATATTGCTAAAGAATTCAAATTACGCAGAGACTTTTGAGTCTTTGACGGGAATGTATGCTTTGCCAAAATACAACGAAATCGATCCAACTCCTTTCTTAGCGCCATTTTATACCATTTTCTTTGGAATGATGGCAGCAGATGTTGGATATGGTCTGATAATGCTTTTGGGAACATTTTTTGTCTTGAAAAAGTTTAATCTATCGCCCGATCAGAGAAAATCTATAAAATTCTTCTACTACCTAAGTTTCTCAGTAATCATTTGGGGATTCATTTATGGCTCGATGTTTGGCGATGCTGTTAAAATTCCAGGCCTTGTTGATCCGGCAACTGACTACAACACACTTCTAGTCTTGTCGATTGCATTTGGAGTAATACATGTATTCTATGCACTTGGGATCAAGGCATACATGCTTATTAGAGATGGCAAAGTTTTAGATGCAGTCTTTGATGTAGGACTATGGTATGCAGCAATAAGCGGAGCTATTTTATTCTTAGTTGGTTCGATGGTTGCTATGCCAAGCATAGTAAGCACCATTGGATTAGTGCTGATGGTAGGAGGCATGGCAGGCATTATATTGACTGGAGGAAGAAGCTCAAAAAGCATAGGTGGAAAAATTGCAGGAGGAGTATACTCTTTATATGGAATAACTGGGTATGTAGGCGACTTTGTTTCATACTCAAGACTTATGGCATTGGGACTAGCAGGTGGGTTTATTGCTGGCGCTATAAATATGATTGCTAATATGGTTTCAGGAATGGGTGTAATAGGTTTTGTATTTGCAATACTCATATTCATAGGTGGGCAAGTGTTCAACTTAGGATTGAGTTTATTGGGAGCTTATGTCCATTCTATTAGATTAACTTTCGTTGAATTCTTTGGCAAATTTTACGAAGGTGGAGGGCAAAAATTTAATATCTTCAAAGCCAAACCAAAATATATCAACTTAAAATAAGGAGGAAATTATTATGACATTTACAGAGTTTATTGTATCAAATGGTGGAGTATTTTTCGCAGGTTTAGGAATAGCTTTTGCTGTACTTTTTTCAGGGATAGGTTCTGCAAAGGGTATATCAATTGTTGGACAAGCAGCATCGGGGTTAATTATTGAAGAACCTGAAAAATTTGGTAGATCTTTGATCCTACAATTATTACCAGGTACACAAGGCTTGTATGGTTTCGTAATTGGACTATTGGTTTTAGGTAAATTGAATGCAGATATGTCTTTAGTTGAAGGAATGTATTTGTTTGCTTCATGTTTGCCTGTAGGATTTGTTGGATGGCAATCAGCTATATCCCAAGGCAAGACTGCAGCTGCAGGTATTTCAATTTTAGCTAAAAATGAAGAACACAGTACAAAGGGTATTATTTATGCAGTAATGGTTGAGACTTATGCACTATTAGCGTTTGTAATCTCACTTATACTTGTAAACTCAGTAAGTTTTTAAACAGTAAGGATGTGAATATATGTCAAACTTAGAAAACCTTACCCAAAAAATAATAGAAGATGCTAAAAAAGAAGCTCAAGAGATAAAAGATGAAGCAGATGAAAAGAGCAAAAATATTATCGAAAGTAAGGTATCTTTAGCACAAAATGAAGCTAAAAAAATAATAGAGAAGAGTAAACAAGAAGCAGTGCTGATTAAAGAAAGAGCTATTTCAGGAGCTAAGTTAAAATCAAGAGATGAAATACTAAAAGCAAAACAAGATATTTTAGATAGTGTTTTTGCTATGGCTGAATTAGAGCTCAAGAATTTAGACGATGACAAATATCAGAAATTATTAACTGGAGCAATAAAACAAACTAAGAAAGACTCTAATTTAACAATCTTGCTACCTGGTGATAAAAAGGATTTAATGTCTAAACTTAATAAAGAAATAAAGGTTGAAATAGATAATACTCTAGATAGTGGATTTATAATTAAAGAAGATAATGTTTATTACAATTTTACTTTTGATTCAATGATAAATGGAATAAGAGAGGAACTTGAAACAGAGATAGCCTCTATCCTCTTTAAAAGAGAGGAGTGATGCAATGGATCGCATGAATTTCACGCAGAGCGTGACACGAATAAGGGTCATGGAAAAAAGACTGTTGGACTCTGTGACAATAGATAAATTAGTAGACGCAAAAGACATGGATGAGGTCATAAGAATCTTACAAGACACTGAGTATGCCGCTGCGATATCAAAGATAAATGATAATGACACTGAAAAAACACTTTCTTATGAGCTCAACAAAAGATTTAAAGAAATGCAGGAATTGTCGCCGGATGACAGAATTGTAAATCTAGCAAAGCTAAAATACGATTACCATAATTTAAAAGTGATGCTAAAAGAATACTTCATGAATGCAGACCTTTCAAAATTATATATGCCAATTGGCACTGTGGATTTTGAGAAAATCAAAGCTTTTTTCTTGAGCTCGGATTATAAAAACATACCTGAAAAATTCAGGGAAGCTATCAATACAGTTATAAAAGATTATGAAGAAAATAAAGACCCACAGAGAATAGATATCATTCTCGACAAGTTTTATTTTCAGGATCTCTACAATCTAGCGGCAGAAACAGAAGTTGAGATGATTGTTAACTATGTAAAAGACAACATAGACTTCATAAACATATTGACTGCATTGAGGTTAAGAAAGCTAGGCAAGGACATTCAATTTTTAAGCGATGTCTTAATTGAAAATGGAAATATAGACCCTGAAGAGATAGCCATAATATATATTGAATCTCCAGACGCTATGGTCATGAAATTTAAAAATTCTAGAATCAGCAAATGGCTAAAAAATGGATTGGAAGCATACAACTCTTCAGGCAGGATTTCAGCATTTGAAAAGAGCATGGACAACCATTTGATTGACTTAATAAAAGAATCTAAATCTGTAGTCTTTGGCCCAGAACCAATTTTTGCTTATCTCGTCGCTAAAGAAATGGAAATAAAAGTTTTGCGAATCATAATGGTATCAAAACTAAACAATATATCACCTCAGGCAATTAGAGAAAGGCTGCGTGAGCTATATGTATAAGATAGGAGTAATAGGGGATAAAGATTCAGTATTGGCTTTTAAAGCCCTTGGAGTCGATGTATTTACAGTTTCGGATAGGGACAGTGCTAGAAGAGCTTTAGACAGTGCTGCTAGAGATAAATACGGGATTATATTTATCACAGAACAGATTGCAAGTCTTATTCCAGATACTGTATCTAGATATGACAAAGAGATAGTACCTGCGGTAATCCTTATACCAAGCAATCAAGGCACACTTAACATTGGTATGGATAGAATAAATGAAAATGTTGAAAAGGCCGTAGGCTCAAATATTTTATAGAAAGAGAGGGCTTAACTTGAAAGTAGGAAAGATCATAAAAGTATCCGGACCTCTTGTTGTTGCGGAGGGAATGGATGAAGCGAATGTTTACGATGTTGTTGAAGTTTCTGAAAATAGATTGATCGGTGAAATAATTGAAATGAGAGGCGATAGAGCTTCCATTCAAGTTTATGAAGAGACCACAGGAATTGGGCCTGGGGACCCTGTATATACGACAGGTGAACCTCTATCAGTAGAATTAGGGCCTGGACTATTGGAGACCATGTTTGATGGTATTCAAAGACCACTTGAAGCATTTAGAGATGCTTCGGGGGATTTTCTAGTAAAAGGAACAAAAGTAGAAAATCTTGATAGAAATAAGAAATGGCATTTCACACCAACTGTTAAAGTTGGAGATAAAGTCATGGAAGGAGACATAATCGGAACTGTTCAAGAAACCGCATTGATTCTTCATAAGATCATGGTTCCGCCAAATGTCGAAGGAACTGTAACAAAGGTTGAAGAAGGAGAATTCACAGTAACTGAAGAAGTTTGCGTATTAGATGATAAAATATCATTGACAATGATGCAAAAGTGGCCAGTAAGAAGAGCTAGAGGATTTAAAAGAAAATTGAACCCAACAGTTCCGCTTGTGACAGGGCAAAGAGTAATTGACACATTTTTCCCTGTAGCAAAAGGTGGTACTGCAGCTATCCCAGGACCATTCGGTTCAGGAAAAACTGTAGTTCAACACCAATTGGCAAAATGGGCTGATACCGAAATAGTTGTTTATGTTGGCTGCGGTGAAAGAGGAAATGAGATGACGGATGTTCTTATGGAATTCCCTGAAATCATTGACCCTACCACAGGAGAGTCTTTGATGAAGAGAACTGTTCTAATTGCTAACACTTCGAACATGCCAGTTGCTGCTAGAGAGGCTTCAATTTATACTGGAATAACTATTGCTGAATACTTTAGAGATATGGGATATTCTGTTGCTCTTATGGCAGACTCTACATCTAGATGGGCTGAGGCACTAAGAGAGATGTCTGGAAGGCTTGAAGAGATGCCAGGAGATGAAGGATATCCAGCATACCTAGCATCTAGAGCTGCAGAGTTTTATGAAAGAGCGGGGAAAGTAATTTGCAAAGGCAGTGACGATAGAGAAGGAGCTATCACAGTAATAGGTGCAGTATCTCCTCCTGGAGGAGATATATCCGAACCGGTTTCTCAAGCTACTCTAAGAATAGTTAAAGTATTCTGGGGACTAGATCACTCGCTATCATATAAAAGACACTTCCCAGCTATAAACTGGCTAAATTCTTACACTCTGTATCAATCGAGTATTGATAAATGGATGAATGAAAATGTAGATAAAGAATTTGCCAAAAGCAGAATAAAAGCGATGACGTTGCTTCAAGAAGAAGCTTCACTGCAAGAAATAGTAAGGCTTGTAGGTAGGGACTCTCTATCGCCAGAGGACCAATTAAAACTTGAAGCGTCAAAATCCATCAGAGAAGACTATTTGCAACAAAATGCTTTCCATGACGTTGACACTTATTGTTCATTGGAAAAACAAAATATAATGTTGAAATTAATTTTGAAATTCTACGACATGAGTTTAGATGCATTAAACAAGGGAGTATATTTAAAAGACATTGAAAACATGGCTGTTAGAGAAAAAATAGCAAGAGCAAAATACATCGAGGAAGATAAATTAGACGAGATAAGAAATATTGAAAAAGAACTTGAAATAGAGATTGCAAAACTCATTGAGGAAGGAGGCCTTCTAGATGCGTAAAGAATACAATACAGTAAGAGAAGTAGTAGGCCCATTGATGATTGTGGAAGGGGTAGAAGGTGTCAAGTTCGATGAACTAGTTGACATTGAACTAAAGAATGGAGAAAAAAGAAGAGGCAGAGTACTTGAATTAAATGGCGACAAAGCTATGGTTCAGTTGTTTGAAGGCTCTGCTGGAATCAATTTGAATTCAACCAAAGTAAGATTTTTAGGAAGGCCTCTTGAACTTGGTGTTTCTGAAGACATGATCGGGAGAATATTTGATGGACTTGGTAGGCCTAAAGACAACGGACCCAAGATAATTCCGGAAAAAAGACTTGACATAAATGGCTCGCCGATAAACCCTGTTGCAAGGGATTACCCAGAGGAGTTTATTCAGACGGGTATTTCATGTATAGATGGGCTTAACACACTTGTAAGAGGACAAAAACTTCCTATATTCTCTGGTTCTGGACTTCCTCACGGGGAAGTAGCCGCACAGATTGCGCGACAAGCGAAAGTATTAGGAACCGATGAAAAATTCGCCGTTGTGTTTGCTGCAATGGGGATAACTTTTGAAGAAGCTCAGTTTTTCATCGACGACTTCACTTCAACAGGCTCTATCGACAGGGCGGTTTTGTTTATGAATTTAGCGAATGACCCAGTTATTGAGAGAATTGCGACACCAAGAATGGCACTGACATGCGCTGAGTATCTAGCATATGAAAAAGACATGCATGTACTTGTTATATTGACAGATATGACAAATTATGCCGAGGCTTTAAGAGAGACATCCGCTGCAAGAAAAGAAGTGCCTGGAAGAAGAGGATATCCTGGTTACCTTTATACAGACCTTTCGACAATTTACGAAAGAGCGGGAAGAATTAGAGGAAGAAAGGGTTCTATTACACAGATCCCTATATTGACAATGCCAGAAGACGACATCACACACCCTATACCCGACCTTACAGGGTATATCACCGAAGGGCAGATAATTCTTTCAAGACAACTTTACAAAAGGGGTATTGAGCCGCCTATAAATATAGTGCCTTCACTTTCAAGACTAAAAGACAAGGGAATTGGGAAAGGGAAGACCAGAGAAGACCATGCAGACACGATGAACCAAATTTATGCGGCGTATACTTCTGGTATTGAGGCTAGAGAGTTGGCGACTATACTCGGCGAGTCAGCTTTATCGGATGCAGACAAAGCATTTGCAAAATTCGCTGAAGCTTTTGATGAAAAATATGTAAATCAAGGCTATCACAACAATAGATCCATTGAAGAAACATTGGATTTAGGTTGGGAGCTGTTGAAATTAATTCCAAGATCGGAGCTAAAGAGGATAAGACAGGAATACTTAGACAAGTACTTGCCTGTTGAAGAAAAAGGGGATGAGTAGATGGCCGTACTAGAAGTTAACCCTACCCGAATGGAGCTAACTAGGCTTAAAGATAGATTAAAAACAGCTACTAGAGGCCATAAGCTCTTAAAAGACAAACAAGACGAACTCATGAGGAGATTTATTGAACTCATAAAAGAAAATAAAAGGCTTAGAGAAGAAGTCGAAAAAGAATTGAAAGAAGCTTTCGAAGCTTTCTTATTGGCGAGTGCAGTGATGAGTCCTGAAATCCTAGAAGAAGCAGTTGCTTTTCCAAAAGAGAGCATTTCTGTAGATATAAAAAAGAAAAATGTAATGAGCGTTAGAGTTCCTGTGATGAATTTCATCAGGAGCTTAGAAAATGACGAGGGAAGCATTTATCCGTATGGATTCGCTCAAACTTCTCCAGAGCTTGATGAAGCTATCTCTAAATTGTATGGAATAATGCCTAAATTGTTGGAACTAGCTGAAGTTGAAAAAGCATGCCAGCTTATGGCAGATGAGATAGAAAAAACAAGAAGAAGAGTAAATGCCCTTGAATATAGGACGATTCCTGAACTTGAAGAAACAATCAGATTCATTAGAATGAAATTAGATGAAAATGAAAGAAGTACAATAGTAAGACTTATGAAAGTTAAAGATATCATAAATAAAGAAAGTTAAAGCACCTAAAAAGGTGCTTTAACTTTTGGTGGGTGGTATTGGACTCGAACCAACGACCTCCACGATGTCAACGTGGCGCTCTGCCAGCTGAACTAACCACCCAAGTACTATTATGATAGCATAAAGACCTGCGTATTTCAATAAATTTGTGGGTATAAATATTTAAAATTATTTTAGGAGGCTTTTTATGGGAAAAAACTGTTTAGTTGCTCAATCCGGTGGTCCAACCGCTGTTATAAATGCTAGTGTAAGTGGAATATTAGATGCAAATATGAAATACAATTATTTTGAGGTGGTTTATGGGGCGAAAAATGGCATACAAGGCGTAATGGAAGGTAAATTAATTGACCTTTCTCATCTTACAAAAGATGAAATAGATTTGCTCAAATTGACTCCAGCGAGCGCTTTAGGTTCATGTAGGCACAAGATGAAGGACTTTAATGAAGATGAAAGCGAATACAAGATGATTTTAGATACTCTAGAAAAATACGACATAGACACATTCTTCTACATTGGTGGGAACGACTCAATGGACACTGTCCATAAATTGAGCTTATATGTAAAAAACAAAGGCATAGACAAAAAAATTGTCGGAATTCCTAAAACTATTGATAATGATTTAATGGAAACAGATTTTACCCCAGGTTTTGGGTCAGCTGCTAAATATATTTCCACTACTGTTTTGGAAACCTATTTAGATGCAAGCGTATACAAAGACAATGGAGTTTATATTGTTGAAACTATGGGCAGAGATGCTGGTTGGCTAGCAAGTTCAAGTATATTGGCTAAAATTAATGGAAAGCCAGTAGTGGATTTTATATACCTGCCTGAAAATCCATTTGACAAGGAGAAATTCTTAACTGATGTGAGGAAATGCTATGAAGAAAAAAAACAGGTATACATTGTTGCTTCAGAAGGTTTAAAAGACGCTAATGGAGATTATGTATTCAAATCAAAGACTGTTGAAGTGCATGATAAATTTGCACATGCTCAATTAGGCGGAGTAGGAGGTTACTTAAAAGGCATAATTGAAGAAGCAAATATAACAAATAGGATAAAGGTGCTTGAATTGGGAACGGCCCAAAGGGCAGCAATGCACTGTGCGAGTTTAACGGATATTGAGGTATCTCATCAATGTGGGCTAAGGGCGTATGAAATGGTATTAGATGGGAAATCTGGTTTTATGGCAGGGATAAAAGTAAAATCTAAAACACCATTTGAAACAGAAATAGTTGAAATAGACCCTTCATTAGTAGCTAATAGAGTAAAAGAAATTCCAAGAGAATGGATCACTGACAATTTCGTAAAGGAAGAATTGATAGAATATTTAACTCCATTAATTCAGGGCCAACCTCAGATTAAATATGAGAATGGATTGCCCAAATATATAAAATTAAACATAAGATGAGAATAACTCATTAAATAGTTTGCATTTTTGTAAATAGGGTAGTAATTATATGTACAAAAATGTTTATAGGGGGTAGTAGATATGAGTTACAGATTAAATGCTGAAATAAGAGAAGAGATAGGCAAAAACAAAGCTAAGAAAATCAGAAGGGAAAATGAAATTCCAGCCATCATATATGAGAGAAATAGAGAACCTATTCCTGTAAAGATCGACAGCATAGAATTCATGAAGGTATTTAGAGAAGCAGGTACTTCAAATCTAATTGATTTAAGTGTTGGCAATGAAACTATGCCTGTTATTATAAAGTCTATTCAAAAAGACCCAATTAAAGCAAACATTATTCATGTTGATTTTCAAAGACTGGATATGAAAGAAAAAGTCAAAGTTGAAGTCCCTATAATTCTTCACAATAGAGATAAAATCAAAAAGCAGCCATCAGTATTGATGCAGATGATAGAAAACATTGAAATTGAGTGCTTGCCAGGCGATATACCTGAAGCGATAGAAATCAATGTCGAAGATTTAGACTTTAATGAGCCGATTAAAGTAAAGGATTTAGAGATAATGAAAAATCAAAACATCAGGGTGATCACAGACCATGATATGACAATATGCGTACTCAATAGACCAGTGGACTATAAAGAAGAGGAAGAAGAGACCGAAGTGTCTGAACCTGAGCTAGTTAAAGATGAAGAATAATTTGAGGCAGACCTTAAGGTCTGCCTCAATTTTTTCAGGAGGTGATAAAATGAAAGGCTTGGTCAGTGCATATATATCTCCTCATCCACCTATAATAATCGATAAGATTGGTAATGGCGAGGAGAAAAAATGCATAAATACGATAAATGGTTTAAGGGAAATAGCTGAAGACATTGAGAATAAAAAGCCTGAAACCATAATTGTAATAACTCCCCACGGGCCATTGTTTTCAGATGCCATAGCAATGTCCATAGGGGAAGAACTTTATGGAGATTTTGGAAATTTTGGACATAGTGAACTCAGATATCACTTTAAGAATGATTTAGAAATAGTAAAAGACATCTACGATATGGCGAAGAAAGAGAAAATTCAACTTGCTCTGATGAATAAAGAGATGTATGAGATGTATGGGTTGGAGGATACTCTTGATCACGGAGTATTGGTGCCATTGCACTTTGTAACTCAAAAATACACAGATTTTAAATTGGTGCACATAACATATGGGCTTTTATCTCCGATAGAATTGTATAAATTTGGCAAGATAATAGACAAAGAAGCGAAAGGGAAACGAAATATTTCTATCATAGCTAGTGGAGATTTATCACATAGACTGTCAGACAGCGGACCATATAGCTATAGTCCGAAAGGAGAAGAATTCGATAAAAAAATCATTTCTCTTTTTAAAAACAAAGACTTGACTGGCGTGTTGAGCTTTGACTTGGATTTAGCAAAAGAGGCTGGAGAATGTGGGCTGAGATCCTTTATGATCCTTTCTGGTGCATTGAGCCAGCATGACTTTATTCCTCGAATATTGTCATATGAAGGTCCTTTTGGAGTTGGGTACATGACTGCAATATTTGAGATATCAGCAGAAAATCCTAAAGATCATGTCGGTGAAATAAAAGAAAAAATAGATGAAAAAATGAAGATGAAGAGATCCAATGAGGATAAATATCAGAGATTAGCCAGAGAGAGTTTAGAGTATTACATTAATAATGGCAAATATATGGATATTCCTGAATATGTAGACAGTGAAATGTTGTCTTTGAGAATGCCAGTTTTTGTGTCGATAAAAAAATTCGGAGAACTTAGAGGTTGTATCGGCTCAACATCGCCAATAAAAAACAATCTTGCTGAAGAAATAATATATTTTGCGGTAGAAGCGGGAACAAAAGATCCAAGATTTCCACCTGTCACAGAAGAGGAACTTCCATTTTTGTCTTATTCAGTGGATGTGCTAATGCCAGCTCAAAAAGTAAAGTCGTTAAGCGAGCTTGATCCTAAAAAATATGGAATAATTGTTGAAAGCGGATTTAGGAGAGGGCTGTTGCTTCCAGATATCGAGGGAGTTGACACTGTTAGAGATCAGATACGAATAGCTCTAAACAAAGCTGGAATTGGCGAACATGAGAAGTACGATATATCAAAATTTGAAGTCATCAGACACGGATAGAGGTGTTTTGGATGAAAGAAGCCAAATTTTATGAAAATAAAGGGGAGCATGTACTTTGTACGCTTTGCCCACACAATTGTAAAATAGGCAATGGCTCAACCGGGGTATGTAAAGTCAGAAAGAACATAGATGGAGTATTGTACAGTTTGAATTATGAAAAAATAACTTCTGTTGCACTTGATCCAATTGAAAAAAAGCCACTGTTTCATTTCTATCCCGGCACGAAGATTTTTTCAATAGGAAGTTTCAGCTGTAATTTCAAATGCGACTATTGTCAAAATTACGAGATAGTTGAAGGAGCGGATTTGGCAATAGAATTAAACGTAGAAAGAATTGTGCAATTAGAAGAAGAATCAGATTCAATAGGCATGGCATATACCTACAATGAACCTACCATTTTTTACGAAATGGTTGAAGATCTAGCTAAAGAGATGAAAAACAGGGGAAAGAAAAATGTCCTTGTTACAAATGGGTATATAAATAATGAGCCGCTTATTAACATACTTCCGCTGATTGATGCTATGAACATAGACTTGAAGGCGATGACTGATGATTTTTACAAAAAAATATGCAAAGGACAGCTAGACCCGGTTCTTGAGACAATAAAACTAGCCGCTAGCAAGGCTCATGTAGAAGTTACAACGCTTTTAATCGATGATTATAATGCAAGCGAAGAAGAAATTGAGAAGCTTTCATATTTTCTCTCAAATATAGATAAAAATATCGTCTTGCATTTTTCGAGATATTTTCCACAGCATAAAATGACTAGACCAGCAACGAGTTTAAACACGCTAATTAGAGCTAAAGAGATAGCACAAAGACATCTAAACTATGTATATATAGGGAATGTGTTTGGATTTGACAACTCCACTTATTGTCCTAACTGTCATGCAAAATTAATTGACAGAAATTTAAAAATAGAGATAGTTGGGATTGATAAAAACAGGTGTATTCATTGTGGACAAAAGCTTCCTATCATATATTGATAAAAAAGTTTAGAAATAGTAAAATTTTTATTTAATTTTAGTAAGACATAAGTTATAATTAAAACATTGTTTATAAATTTATATTTTTAGGAGGTAGATCAATTCAAGATGAAAACACCTGTATTGGAAGCATTAACAAAACTTATGGAAGAAAATAGCGTTTCTTTCCACATGCCAGGACATAAGGGCAGAAACTCGCTTATTGAGTGGGGCAAATACATTCCTTACATCGACACAACTGAAACATTTGGAATGGACAACTTGCTTGAACCAAGGGGTATAATTAAAGAATCTCAAGAGTACGCTGCAAAAGTATTTGGCGCAAAGTCCACTATATACGCAGTAAATGGCTCTACTGGAAGTATACACATAAGCCTTGCCACAATCACAAAACCTGGAGATAAAGTTTTAATTCAGAGAAATTGTCATAAAGCAGTTTACAATGCTTTAATTATAAATAGATTGAATCCTGTGTATATTTATCCAAATTACAACGAAGATTACAATGTGTTGACGGGAGTATATCCAGAAGACATAGATGAGGCTTTGGCTAATGATAAAGACATCAAGGCTGTAGTTTTGACATATCCAAATTACTATGGAGTATGTTCGGATCTAAAAACCATTGCGGAAATAGTTCACAAGCACAACAGAATACTGATGGTTGATGAAGCTCACGGGCCACATCTCACATTCTCAGACAAATTGCCAATGTCAGCACTCGAAGCTGGAGCAGATATAGTAATTCAAAGCACCCACAAGACTTTGCCAAGCTTTACGCAAACTTCTTTAATTCATGTTGGATCTGACAGGATAGATTTGAATAAATTGAGAGATAGATTTCAACTCTTTACCACTACAAGCCCATCATATTTATTTACATTGTCAAATGAGATAGCTATTGCGTATATGGATGGTGAGGGCAGAGAAAAACTTGATTACACGATAAGAAAAGTTGACGAGGTCATCGAAAGGCTTAAGAAAATCGACAGGGTAAATGTGTTTACAGGCGATGAAAACGACGAAACAATATATGCCAAGGACAACACCAAGATACTCATAAGCATAGATGGAATGACTGGATCTAATTTAAAGAAAAAAATGTATGAAGAGTATAACATAAGACTGGAGATGGCTGATTATTATTATGCTTTAATGTTGACTAGCGCCATGAATACAGAAGAAGATTTTGAAAGAGCGGTAGAAGCTATTGAACATATAGCAAAGAATGAGCCATATGAAGAAATATACAAAGTCAGCATCAAAATGCCAACTCCAAAGATGAGAACATTACCTTCTGAAGCATACTTTAGTTCAAAACAACAAATAAAGTTGGAAGATGCTGTGGGTAGAATTGCGGCAGCGCCTGTTATTCCTTATCCACCTGGAATTCCTCTAATGGTTCCTGGAGAAGAAATAACCAAAGAGATATCTGAACACCTATCTTTCTTGATGGAAAACGGAATCGAAGTAGTGGGGCTCATGGGTGAAAACAAGGATAGCATCGTAGTTGTAGAATAGGAGCTGTTTAAATGAAAGGCTTATTTATAACACTTGAAGGGCCAGACGGCTCTGGAAAATCAACTGTTGCAAACTTACTTGGAGAGTATTTTGAAAAACTGGGTATAGATTGTATTATAACCAGAGAACCTGGTGGAACTCAAATTGGTGAAAAAATACGGGATATAATAGTCGACAATGAGAACAAGGCAATGGGAGCGGAAACAGAAGCGCTTTTATTTGCCGCATCTCGTGCTCAACATGTTCATGAGAAGATATGCCCAAGTTTAGAAGAAGGCAAAGTCGTAGTATGCGATAGATTTTTATTTTCGAGTCTAGCTTATCAAGGCGTAGGAAGAGGACTTGGAGTAGAGAGAGTAAAGATGATAAATGAATTTGGGCTTAGGGGAGTAAAACCTGATTTAATAATATTTTTCGATTGTGATCCAACTCTGACTATCCTCAGAAAAACAAAAGCCGGAGGAGACAGGTTGGAATTATTAGGAGACAAATTCCACGAGAGAGTCTATGAAGGTTATAAAGAGATAATCAAAATGTATCCCGAAAATGTTGAGATAGTCGATGCTAGAAGACCAATAAGAGAAGTGTATAAGGAGGTAGTAAAGCTCATAGATGCACTTCTTGAGAAAACGGAGGGATTAAAATGAAACTTATAATAGCCATAGTTCAAGACCAAGATGCGCCTAGCCTATTAGAAGAATTGATGGATAAAGATTTTAGAGTTACAAAATTAGCTTCCACAGGAGGGTTTTTGAAGGCGGGCAATACAACTCTTTTAAGTGGCGTGGAAGATGATAAAGTCGATGAAGTTTTAAAGATCATAGAAGACAACTGCAAGACGAGAGATATAACCACATCACTTCTTACAGTGACTATGCCGGGAGACACTTATATGCCTTACCCATTGGAAGTTAGAATAGGAGGAGCAACTGTATTCATAGTAAATGTAGAAAAATACTTGCGAATCTAGGAGGAAAATCATGAAATTAATCATAGCTATAATACAGGACGAACATGCGAATAAAGTCATAAGAGAATTAACTGACAGCAAATTTAGAGTCACAAAATTGGCTTCTACAGGCGGGTTTCTAAAATCGGGAAACACCACACTTTTGATCGGTTCAGAAGATGACAAGATAAATCTTGTAGAGGAGATATTCAGAAAGAACTCATCTGACAAAAATGTGGAACTGGATAAAAAAGAAGTCAATGTATCTGCAAATTTATTTATAGTGCCTGTTGAGGATTATAGAAAGTTTTAGTGGTGAGAGAATGAACTACGATGATATTATAGGCCATAAAACAGAGATAGAAAGCCTTCAAAGAGCTATTAAAAATGACCATATAAGCCATTTCTACCTCTTTGAAGGCGAAAAAGGAATAGGCAAAAAAGCAACTGCAAAGGTCTTTGCAAAACACATATTGTGCAAAGCTAAAAAAGATGATGGACCTTGTGGCGTTTGCAGTTCGTGCAGAAAATTTGAATCTGGTTCCCACCCTGATTATTTGGAGATAGCTCCTAGCAACGGAATGATAAGAAAAAATGAAATAGATAATCTGATTAAGCAGATCTCTTTTAGCCCATTTGAGTCAGCAAAAAAAGTTATTTTAATCGACGATTGCGAGAAGATGAATAAAGAAAGCCAAAATGCACTCTTAAAGACTTTAGAAGAACCACCAAGTTACATAAATTTAATACTTGTAAGCTCCAACCCTAAACTGATCCTTAATACAATAATTTCTCGAGCAGAGAAAATTCATTTCAAATCTATCAATGCCAATGACATGGTAGAATTTTTGATTAAAAAAGAGAATATTCCACTGGAAAGAGCTAGGATTATATCAGACTTCTCTCAAGGCTCTATCGGCAGAGCCTTTGAGCTTATCAAATCGGATGAGTTCATTGAGCTAAGAGATGATGTGATAAGACTAGTGGATTATTGTATTTTTGGCAGGGAGTATGAAGTGTTTGAAATGAGTGAAAAGCTTGCCAAAACAAAAGAGATTTCAGAAAATGTGCTGTTGATACTGCTTCTATATCTTAGAGATGTCTACTTTTATAAATTTACTCAAAATGACAGATTTTTGATAAACAAAGATAAGGTTGATCTAATTAAAAAACATTCTATTTTGGAATTTGAGAAAATAAATGATATAATAAAGAAAATATATTTTACTAAAGAGAGCATCGATTTAAATGTAAATAGAGAGCTCTTGATAGAGACCTTATTTTTCAACATACAGGAGGAGTATTGATGGTAAGAGTAGTTGGAGTGCGATTTAAAAAATCTGGAAAAATTTATTATTTCGATCCAGATGATTTAGATATAAAGCAGAATGACTTTGTCATAGTAGAGACAGCAAGAGGGATAGAGTTCGGATTAGCTGTGATTGGGCCAAAATTGGTTGATGAGTCCGAGATAGTGGCACCACTTAAAAAAGTGATTAGAATTGCCACCGATGAAGACTTTGAAAAATACAGAGAAAATAGAGCAAAAGCTAAAGAAGCTTTAAAGATATGTGAAGAAAAGGCAAAAGAGCATGGACTAGACATGAAGCTAATCGATGCCGAATACACATTTGACGAGAATAAAGTCATATTTTACTTTACAGCTGACGGAAGAGTTGATTTTAGAGAATTAGTTAAGGACTTAGCGTCAATTTTTAGGATGAGAATCGAACTAAGACAAATTGGCGTAAGAGATGAATCTAAGATGATAGGGGGGCTAGGGCCATGTGGGCAACCTGTATGTTGCTCTAGATTTTTGTCGGAATTCACACCAGTTTCAATAAATATGGCAAAAGAGCAGAGCTTATCTTTGAATCCTGCAAAAATATCAGGTCTTTGCGGCAGACTCATGTGCTGCTTAAAGTATGAAGAAGAAGCTTATAAAGACATATTGAAGTACATGCCCGAAATAGGTCAAATAATTGAAACTGAACTAGGCGAAGGAGTCGTTGTGGATAGACAAACCATACAGAGCAAAGTAAAGGCAAAAGTAAAATTGGAAGATGGCACCGAAGACCTATTGTACTTTGACTTAAAAGAAATTCAAATAACCGATAAATTTGACCCAAGCTATAAAAAGGCAGAAGAAAAAATCGAAGAAGAATTTAAATTATTAGAAGAATAATTATTTGCTTTTAATTTTAATGTTTTTCTGTTAGAATATAGTCAAACAATAAAACATCTTGGAGGTGTAAAGAAATGGCATACAAAATTACTGAAGACTGCATCGCATGTGGAGCATGCGAACCAGAATGCCCAGAAGGAGCAATAAGCCCTGGCGACATCTATGTTATAGACCCAGCAAAATGCACTGACTGTGGGACTTGCGCTAGTGTTTGCCCTGTTGATGCACCACAACCAGAGTAGTACTTATTAAACTAAAAGACCCTTTTGGGTCTTTTTGTGTATTAGGAGAGTTATATGGAATATAAAAACATACAAATAGATTATGTGCCAGGAACCAATTATAAAATATATCAAGACAGAAGCAACTTTTCTTTTGGAGTTGACTCCATAATTCTCACGAGCTTTGCGAATCCAAAAGGGATAGTTTTCGACTTGGGAACGGGAAATGGCATTATACCACTGAGAATCGCAGACAGAATTAAGATACAGAAGATATATGGAGTAGAAATACAAAAAGAAGTTTATGAACTTGCAAAAAAGAGCATTGAGATTAACAATTTAACTGATAAAATAGAATTGATAAATGAGGATATAAACAATTTGCCTGATTTATTTCCAAAAGCATTTGCCGATACTATAATCACAAATCCACCGTACATGAAGTTGGGAAACGCGCTGATAAACGAGAGCTCAAACCACGCAATCGCAAGGCATGAAATACACATATCTCTAGAAAAACTAATTGAGATTTCTAATTACTTATTAAAGCCAAATGGAAAGTTTTTTATGATACACAGGCCGAATAGAATGGTAGATGTGATGTATCTCATGAGGTACTATAAAATCGAACCCAAGCGCATGAGAATGATAAAACCAAAGCCTTCCTCCAACCCAAATTTGTTTCTGATAGAAGGAGTAAAAGGAGGCAACAGGGAATTGAGAGTGCTAAATGAATTATGTGTGTACGATGAGGAAGATAAATACACCAAAGAAATACTAGAAATGTATAAGTAGGAGATAACTATGGCAGGAACACTATATATTTGTCCAACCCCTATTGGAAATTTAGGCGATATGACATTTAGAACAATAGATATATTGAAAAAAGTAGACTTGATTGCTGCTGAGGACACAAGGCATTCGATAAAGCTATTGAACCATTTTGAAATCAAAAAACCTATGACGAGCTACCATAAATACAATATCGCACAAAAAAGCGATTACTTAATCAATAAATTAAATGAAGGACTAGACATTGCCCTGATTTCAGATGCAGGCATGCCTGGGATATCCGATCCTGGAGAAGAGCTCATAAGACTAGCCGTTGAAGAAGGCATAAATGTAGTAGTGCTGCCTGGACCAAGTGCATTTTTATTGGCTTTAGTGAAGTCTGGACTTCCGACAAATAGATTTTGCTTCGAAGGGTTTTTGCCTTCGAAGAGCAATGAGAGAAAGAAAAAACTATTAGAAATAAAAGAGGAAGAAAGGACGATTGTGTTTTATGAAGCGCCTCATAGGATCGTCGAGCTATTGGAAGATATGCTAGAGGTATTTGGGGATAGACTGATCTCTGTTTCTAGAGAATTGACAAAGATGTATGAAGAAACATTAAGAGGCACTATAAGCGAAATTCTTGAAGAAATTAAGAAAAGAGCATTAAAAGGTGAAATAGTGGTTGTAGTTGAAGGATATAAAAGAATTGAAAGTGAAATTGACATTAAAGCTGAGCTAGAAAAGCTAAGAGCAAAGGGAATATCAAACAAAAAGGCAGTCGAGATGGTGGCGAAAGAATTCAATTTACCAAAAAACAAAGTTTACAAAGAAAGCTTGGAAAAATAAAAATAAAGCACTTATTTCTAAGTGCTTTAGATCCCTATTTTTTAGATAATTCCTTAATGCAATTAGGGCAAACATTTTTGCCTTTGTACTCGATGACATCTTTAGTTTCATTACAGAAAACACAAGAAGGAGAGAACTTTCTCAAGATTATTTTGTCGTCTTCTACGAAGATTTCCATAGGATCTTTTACATCGATGTCTAAAGTTCTTCTTAACTCTATTGGAATTACAACTCTGCCGAGCTCATCAACTTTTCTAACTATGCCTGTTGATTTCATATTACCACCTCCTGTGGATTTACATAACTACTTACTATAAGATTAACATATTTGTAAAATAAAGTCAATGCTTTTTCATAATAAAATATTAAAGTAGGTGCGGATATGCTTTCTATAAATGATGAATTAAAAACAAAGCTTACAGACTTGAATGGAGAAATCGCAAAGAAATATTCACCAATATTAAACAACAACTTAGACATGAAATTATTTTTGGAACAAAATATTGGGACTATAGTAACACTTAAAAAACTTGATGATAAAGAACTAGCTAGAATAAAAGAAAAAGGTGGACTTATAGCGGTAGACGGCTCTACAAATAGAAAAGGGGGAAGCTTTCCCCATTATATTGAACTGTATCAAGGGCTGGCAAAGTCGACAAATCCAGATGTAGACGATGTGTATCTTACAGATATTTATACGCCTATATTGTCAGAAATAAAAGAAAATCCACTTGAAGATGTAGAATTGGAAACAGATGAAAAAAACTGGAGATTAGCCCAAATCGAAGTTAAAACTGCACTTGAAAGCGTGAAAAAGAAAACGCCTTATGCTTTGGTGATGGATGGAGGGCTTATAAGGTATACAATTTATGCAAAAGAGCTTTGGAAAGAGTTGGTAGAATACTGTCTGTTAAATGATGTGATACTATTTGGCACGATTAAAGACATTAAGACGAAAATCATCGGAGAAGAGATTAAAAATAGATATGAAGATTTAAAAGGACTTATATATGATAGAGAAGTACTATTTGGCCAACTTCAGTACAAAGAAATGCTAGTCATATACGATGAATTAAATAAAAAAGAGCAGAGCGGCTTTAGCTCGGGATTTTTGAGAAGTTCAAAAAGCCCAAATGTAATTGGCATAGATATAATCGAGGAACAAAGACATCTCCTAGTTGACATGGCAAGACTTGTCTTAACATTAACACCTGAAAATTCTAGAGGAGTTCCACTGTTTCTTGACATTGTGGATAAAGAGGTAAAAATAAGCGATGATTTAATAAAAGCTCTATTAGAGAAGTATTTAGATAGAGACATATACGAGAGATTATTTGTGTCAGAAAGAGATAAGAGAAATCTTTAAGGGGTGAAAAGATGAAAGTATTGGGAATAACTACGCAACAAGAATTTTATGTAGGCTCAAAGGAGCGAAACTTTAGGATCAATGAATTCCTAGTTGTTGAAGATAGACAGGGTGATTTAATAGGGGAAGTGGTTGAAGCTGAGACATTTAACAGATACATACCGCTAAATGTATATGGGGATTTTGTGGATGCTTCTGTCATAGAAAGCATGAAAGCACTAGGTTATGATGTGGATGAAGAAACGATATATGTTGCGAAGCTCAGATTGCTGGAGGAAGCTCTATACCCTGTTGAAACTGGCTCTGATGTCCGAATTCCAAGATTTAGTGAAATAAAGAATTTGATGCTAAGAACCAGAAAAGAAGATGGACTATGCTTAGGAGTTATACGAAATACAGATAGCCTATATGATGAGTGCGAAGATGAATTCAAAGATTTACTCTATACTTTTGAAGAGAGAGGCCTAGTGAAGCAGAGAGAGTTGCCATATATTATGGATTTAAAGTCGATGCACCACTATCCACACATTGGAGTTTTTGGCGGATCCGGCTCGGGGAAATCTTTTGGACTTAGAGTTCTATTAGAAGAGCTGATGCAAAAAGAAATTCCCACAATTGTATTAGATCCCCACTATGAAATGGATTTTTCCGATTGCCCAGATTATTTTAAAGATGAAAAAAGAGACTTTAATGGAAGCTTCAAATGTCTGCAAGTAGGAGTTCATGTAGGAGTTAAATTTGAGGATTTAACTGCTGGGGATTTAAAAAATCTGTTGGATGCTTCAAGCCCTCTTTCAGATGCTATGAACAATGTTGTAGATGTGTTATTTAAAAACAAAGACTCGTATCTGAGCTTTTCCAATAGACTACAAGCCCTTACGGAAGCTCAAGAGGAAGGATCTGTGCAGAGGATACAACAAAAGATTGAAACTGCTAAAAACAATGATGAAAAAGAAGCTTGGGAGTTAAGAAAAGAGCTCTTCATGCAATACGACAAGACATGTCCCTATAATTCTGTAAAGGGTATTCTATGGAGATTGAGAAGGCTATATAATGAAGGCATATTTTCCAAGGATTCAAGGGATATAGAGAATTATTTAAAGGATGGATTTTTGGTTGTAATTCAAGGCAACACCAGAATTTTACAAGTATATAGCACATATTTGTTAAACAACATCTATCATAAGAGGAGAGAATATAAAGACGCTCAATACAAAAGAGTTGAGGCCCCTTATTTTCCGCCATTTATAGTTGTGACTGATGAAGCTCATAATTTTGCACCCAAGGGATATGACTCCCCTTCAAAATCCATATTGAAAGAAATTTCTCAAGAAGGAAGAAAATACGGTGTCTTTCTAGCTCTAGCAACTCAAAGGCCCACACTTTTAGACGAGACAATAACTGCTCAATTAAACACTAAACTCATTTTTAGAACTGTTCGTGCATCAGATATAGACACTATTAAAGAAGAAACGGATATAACGAGCGAAGAAGCCAAGAGATTGCCTTATTTAAGGACAGGAGATGTCTTTATATCTTCTGCAGTGGTGGGACGCACGATTTTTGCGAGAATAAGAGCTGCATATACGATAAGTCCTCATACCCAAAATCCATTTGATGAATTAAGACAAAAAAAGGATGAAGATGATGAGAAATTCATGAGAATAATATCAAATAAACTTCCTATTTCAGAAATGGATCTTTTAAATGCGGTTATGGAAATAGAAAGAGATGAAAAGATAACATTAGCACAAGATGAATTAATACAGAAGTTAGAAAATCTCTATAAAAAGAATTTAATAGGAAGAGAATCTACTCCTTTTGGGTATAGATATATCAAACTTTAATTTAAATTGTAGCTAAGGAGGGCGAATAAATGACTGATTTAAAATACTACTACCCTAAAGAAGGAGAACTAGACGCATATTTATTTCATGAGGGCACTTTTTATAAAGCCTATGAGTTTATGGGCGCTCATCCATACAAAAAGAGAAATTTTCACGGATATAGATTTGTAGTGTGGGCTCCTAGAGCTAAAGAAATATATCTAACTGGAGATTTTAACGAATGGGATGAAACCTCTCTCCCAATGCAGAGAATAGAAAATAGTGGCCTTTGGCATATAGCAGTTGAGGGAGTTGAAGAATACGACAAATATAAATATAGAATTATAACAGAGCAAAACGAAGTTAGATATAAAGCTGATCCCTTCGCTTTCCACTCGGATACAAGACCATTTACTGACTCAAAAGTATATGACATAAAAGGCTACAAATGGAACGACAGAGAGTGGCTTAAGAAAAGAGGGAAAAATCTATACAATAGGCCAATTTCGATATATGAAGTGCATTTGCTATCGTGGAAGCAAAAAGAAGGAGGCGAAGTGTATTCTTATAGGGAACTTGCCAAGGAATTAGTAAGTTATGTTAAAAAAATGGGCTATACCCATATAGAGCTATTGCCTATAACAGAACATCCTCTCGATGCTTCCTGGGGTTATCAGACAACTGGATACTTTGCGCCTACCAGTCGCTTTGGAACACCTAAAGATTTTATGTATTTTGTAGATGAATGTCACAAAAATGACATTGGAGTCATATTGGATTGGGTGCCAGCACATTTTTGCAAAGATGACTTTGGATTAGCAAGATTTGATGGTACATATTTGTATGAGTCGTTGGATAGAGCTAAGGCAGAAAACGAGCAATGGGGCACTCTAAACTTTGACTATTCAAAGCCCGAAGTCCATTCTTTTTTAATCTCCAATGCTATTTACTGGCATGATTATTATCACATAGATGGACTTAGAATTGACGCCGTAGCGTATATGCTCTATTTAGATTTTGGAGGGAAGAACTTAAGAAACATCTATGGAGGCAGAGAGAACCTAGAAGCTATAGACTTTATAAAGAAGTTAAACACCACAGTTTTCAAATACTATCCAGATACGATGATGATTGCTGAGGAATCCACCGCGTGGCCAAAAGTCACATATCCAGTTGAAGATGGTGGGCTTGGATTTAATTTCAAGTGGAACATGGGTTGGATGAATGACATATTAAAATATATGGAACTTGACCCTCTCTTTAGAAAAGACCATCACAATGCCCTCACTTTTAGCATGATGTATGCATTTTCAGAAAACTATATTTTGCCTTTAAGCCATGACGAAGTTGTCCATGGGAAAAAGTCTTTAATAGATAAAATGCCGGGTTATTACGAGGATAAATTTGCAAATTTAAAGTTATTGTATCAGTACATGTATGCTCACCCTGGGAAAAAACTTTTGTTCATGGGAGGGGAATTCGGTCAATTCATAGAATGGAGATTTTACGAGAGCTTGGAGTGGCATTTGTTAGGCTATGAAAAACACCAGAAACTCCAAAAATTTGTACAGGACTTGAATAAATTATATAAAGAGGAATCTTGCCTTTATGATATAGATAATAGTTATGAAGGCTTTACATGGATTGAAAATGACAATTATTTAGAAAGTATAATCTCATTTGAGAGAATAAATAAAAAAGGCGAAAGACTTATTGCGATATTCAACTTTACTCCTGTGCCAAGAGAAAACTATCCTATTGGAGTGCTTGAAGAAGGGGTTTATCAGATAATACTCACAAGTGATCACCAAAGATATGGAGGCAATACTAAGAGAGTTAAGAGCTACAAGACAAAAAATGAGTCTTTTCATGGCAGAGATCAAAGCATAAGGGTTGATTTACCTCCTCTTGGAGGAATGTATCTTAAGAAAAGAGAGTCAAAAATCTAGGAGGGATAATATGAAAAAAGGCAAAATTGTAGCCATGCTTTTAGCAGGTGGACAGGGAACTAGATTAAAAGAGCTCACTAAAAACATAGCAAAACCTGCGGTTCCATTTGGAGGCAAGTACAGGATCATCGACTTTGCGCTTAGCAATGCAGCAAACTCTGGGATTGAAGACATCGGGGTATTGACTCAGTACAAACCATTTATATTAAACTCTCACATAGGAATAGGAACAGCTTGGGATTACGACAGAAATGTAGGGGGGTTAAGAATACTCCAACCATTCATGTCGGAAAAAGGCGGCAGATGGTACAGAGGGACTGCAAATGCAATTTATGAAAATATGAATTTCATAGATGAATTAGACCCAGAATATGTGCTTGTACTTTCTGGCGACCATATCTATAAAATGAATTACAACGATTTGTTAGATGCGCATAAACAAAAAAATGCCGATGTAACTATAGCTGTGCTTACTGTGCCATTGGAAGAAACAAATAGATTTGGAATAATCAATGTAGATGATGACAATAGGATAGTTGAATTTGAGGAAAAACCAAAAAAAGCCAAGAGTAATTTAGCGAGTATGGGAATATATATGTTCAATTGGCCAATACTTAGAGAATATTTAATTAAAGACAATGAAGACAAGACTTCAGATAATGATTTCGGCAAAAATGTACTTCCACTTATGCTCAGAGAAAATAAAAAAATGTACACTTGGGAATTTAAAGGGTACTGGAAAGATGTTGGTACAGTAAAGAGCTATTGGGAAGCTAATATGGATTTATTAAATCCTGACAACACTTTAAACCTTTATGATAGAGATTGGAGAATATACACTAGGACAAGAAATCTCCCTCCTCAATATATTCACAAATCATCTAAAGTAATAAACTCTATGATAAACGAAGGGTGCTATATTGAAGGAACGGTTGAAAAGAGTGTGCTCTTCGGAGATGTAATAGTTGAAAAGGGAGCAGTCGTCAAAAATTCTGTAATATTGTCCAATTCGGTGATAAAAAAAGACGCAAAAGTTTACAATGCAGTGGTAATGGAGGATGTTACAGTCGAAAGCGGTAAAGAAATTGGGCTGGATGATGGTTTTAAGATTTACATGGTAACAAATGACAAGGTAGTAGCAGAATAAGGAGGGAGAAAAATGGTAAGAAGCCTTGGGATTATAAGCACTGCAAATATAGAGAACAACTTTGGAGTACTCTGCAAACACAGACCTGTTTATATGCTGCCTTATGGTGGCAGGTATAGACTGATAGACTTTAGCTTATCGAATATGGTCAACCACGGAATTCGAACGGTAGCGGTTTACACGGGTGAGAAAATCAGGTCTACTATGGATCACCTTGGTGATGGCAAACCATGGGATTTAAACAGGAGAATAAATGGGCTTTACATTGTACCTCCGATAACACAGGATTACACCATAAGCAGATATGGAGATATTCCACACTTTTTTAGTACTTTAGAGTTTATTGAACAAGTAAAAGAGAAGGTAATTTTAATAAATGAACCCAATATAATTGCAAAGGTGGATCTAGACGATGCGATGGAGCATTTTCTTGAAACCGACGCAGACATAACATTGTTTTATAAGAGAATACATGATCCATTAGGAAACTATATAAATTGTGAAAAGATAAGTATTTCTGAAGATGGAGATATGATAAATATAGGCTTAAATCTTGGAACGGAAATTGACTTTAACATGTATTTGAGAATGGGATACATCAAAAAAGAAGTGTTTGTAAAACTTGTAAAAGAGTCGATAGAAAAAGGAGACGCAGATTACATCCAAGAGGCGATCATAAAAAATAGACACAAATACAAGATAAATACTTACGAATACGACGGGCATGTGGAAAATATAAGAAATCTCAAAACATATTATGACGCAAATATGAATTTGTTAAAGCGAAGCATCTCGAACGCGGTTTTTCAAGAAAATGGAGTTGTGCTTACAAAGACAAAAGATGAACCTTCAACCATATACACCGATAGCGCTCAGGTACAAAATTCATTAATCGCAAATGGTTGCATAATTGAGGGGAAAGTAGAGAATTCAATCATATTTAGAGGCGTTAGAGTAGGTAAAAATGCAATCGTCAGAAATTCGGTTGTCATGCAAAAATCAGAGATTTTGGAAAACGCCTCTGTGGTGAATTCAATTTTAGATAAACAAGTAATAATCACAGAAGGGGTAAGGATAGCTGGCACTAGATCTATACCTTTTGTAGTTGAGAAAAATCAGATAATTGGAAGGGATTGAAGCAGTATGAATATCGTATATGTATCCTCGGAGGCAGCGCCATTTATAAAGACTGGAGGTCTAGCTGATGTGGCAGGATCTTTGCCTAAAGCCATTAAAGAGGAAGGACAAAAAATATCATTGGTTATTCCATTGTATTCTCAAATAGACGCTAAATATAGAGAAAAAATGGTAAAAATAAAGCACTTCTATGTGGATTTGCAATGGAGGCATGTTTACGCAGGCATCTTGAAGTACGAGGATGATGAAGTGGATGTCTACTTTATTGACAACGAATATTACTTTAAAAGAGACGGACTCTATGGACATTTTGACGATGGCGAGAGATTTGTATTTTTCAACAAAGCGGTTTGCCAGATGTTAAAAGAGCTCAATTTAAAGCCGGACATAGTGCACGCAAATGATTGGCATACAGGATTACTTCCGCTTTATATCAAGGACTTTGCAAAGGGAGATCCATATTATAAGGACATAAAGACAGTCTTTACAATTCACAATTTAAAATACCAAGGCGTCTTTGACAAAGAAGTGCTTTCAATAGCGGGTTTAAGCTTTGAGTATTTCAACATGGACGGGTTGGAGTTTTACGACAAAGTCAATTTTTTAAAAGCTGGGATAGTATATTGCGATGCTTTGACTACTGTATCAAAGACTTATGCAGAAGAGATAAGATATGATTTTTATGGAGAAAATCTCCAAGGCATCATTAGAAAACACGAAAATAAACTAGTTGGCATTGTCAATGGAATAGATTATGAAATTTATAATCCTGAAACAGATAATAACATACCTTTCAACTATTCTATAAACAATCTGGAAAACAAGAAGAAAAACAAATTAGAATTGCAGAAGCTATACAATTTGCCGCAAGACGAAAACATACCGCTAATATCGGTTGTATCTAGACTTGTAAGCTCAAAGGGATTTGATCTTATAAGATATATATTGGAAAAGTTATTGAAAGAAGAAATTCAGTTTGTGGTCTTGGGGACTGGTGATAGAGAGTATGAAGAAATGTTTAAAATGTACGCGTGGAAATATGAAGCTAAACTGAGTGCGCATATATATTTCAACCAGAAGGAATCCCATTTAGTGTATGCAGGTTCAGATATATTTCTCATGCCATCGCTGTTTGAACCTTGTGGAATATCTCAGCTCATAGCCATGAGATACGGAACAATTCCAGTAGTAAGAGAAACAGGCGGCCTTAAGGATACCGTCATTCCATACAATAAATACACACAAGAAGGCACTGGCTTTAGTTTTGCAAATTACAATGCACATGAGCTTCTATTTTCGATAAAAGAAGCGCTGAGCTTGTATAAAGACAAGGATAAATGGAAGAATTTAGTCATACAAGCGATGAAAGCAAAACACGACTGGGAGAATTCGTCAATAGAGTACATCAAATTATACGAATTTCTTTTAAAACAATAGAAGGTGAATGGATGCAAAAAGATTTAAATTATATACGACAAGACATACAAGACATTCTCTATCAACATCAAGCAACAGTACTGGAAGAGGCATCGATTGGTGAAATATACAGAGCGACTTGCTACTATTTGAGGCAGACTATAGGGAAGAACTTATATGAGACAGAAAAATCAATGAGCGATAAAAAGACAAATGTCTTTCTATCGCTTGAATACTTGCCTGGAGATTTACTGGCTAAACATATTAATTACATGGGAATTTCAAATGACATTCAAAATGCATTATCTAAAGAGGTTGTAAATCTAAAATCTCTATTGGAAGAAGACAAGAGCATAGAACTCGGAAAAAGCTACATGGGAATATATACAGATTCTTTAATGGACAGTTTTTCTAATCTAAAGATAAACTGCATAGGCTATGGACTATTATATAGAGATGGCTATTTTAAGCAGCTTGTAGATGAGGAAGGCCAGCATGAATTGCCAGATGACTGGTGGAGCAGGGGAAAAAATTGGCTCTATAAAAAAGAATTTAAATACTCAATTGACACATATGGCGAAGTTGAAACTCAATATAGAGATGGAAAATACAGGTTTAATCAGCTAAACACTAGCAAACTAAATATTAGATGCTATGATCTTCCATATATATCAAAAGGTACTGACTTTTACTTAAAGATAAGGCTCCTTGATGATGGGAATTACACAAATAGACTATTGCCTAAATCAACAACCCCGTCGGATAGAGAGAAAAAATTAGTACAAAGGTATATTTTGGTATCATCTAGTTTGAAAGATGCAATCAGAGAATATTTGGAAACAAACGAGGACATCAGAAAATTTTCATCATATTTTAGAATCTTGCTAGCAGATTCGAATTTGTTGATAGCATTGCCAGAATTTATGAGAATATTGCTGGATGAATACAATTTGGAGTGGGATGAAGCGTGGGAGCTAACGCAAAATACTTTCACATACATCAGATTGAAAGAAGACTATTTACAGACGGAAGGTAATCTCTTGATGAAAGTCCTTCCTAGAGTCTGGATGATTTTAGATGAGATCCATCATAGATATATTAAAAAAATCACTGCCGACAATCCAACTGGGGAAATAAAAGAAGAATCAATTCTATGGGACGGAGAGGTAAGGCTTATCAACTTGGCAAAAGCCACAAACACCAAGGTGGACACCATAAATCCTTTAATTGCGATATCACATAGGAAGTACTTGGAATATGGAAATCCTGAGTTGTTTGATTTTTTAAAAACCGCAACATCCGAGGATTTATCTAAAGACATTAAAAAAATAGACGGCATTTTAGATTTAGTCAACGATGTTAGTTTTGTTGAAGAAATTAAGAAAATAAAGCAAAGACATAAAATTAGATTAGCGCAAGAAATATTCAATCAATATAGGGTTAAGATAAATCCTTATCATCTATATGATGGCCACATCATTCAAATAGACGATAAAAACAGGCAATTGTTAGAGACTTTATACATCATATATGAGTATTTAAGGCTAATTGACAATCCTAACATAGATATTCTGCCAAAGGTTTTCTTTATTGCGGGGAAAGCTGATTCAAACGATAAAATTGGGAAACTCATTATTAAACTGATATTCAAATTATCACAAAAAATAAACAAAGACATGACTATCAAAGATAAGCTGAGATTGTTTTTCCTTGATGATGCCGCGTTAGATCGTTTAGGCAATATATATTCGGCAATCGATTTAGCAGAATCCCTTGCAACACCGACTAAAGAAAAAGTGAATGCTTTTAAACTCATAAGCATGGTAAATGGAAGTCTTGCAATAGGCTCTAAAAACAAATATAATTTAAATTTCTTAAGTTATGCAAAAGACGGCGTATATCTTTTTGGATCTGAAGAAAAAGAAATACAAGAGATATATGAAAATAAAAATTACAACTCACAGGAATTGTACTATAAAAATGCCGCTTTAAGAAAGAGCATAGACGCGTTAAATGGAGCGTATGGACTTTTTTTGCCAGATGAATTTAAAGAGTTATTTGATTTATTGATTAAATTTAATGATATAAATCTAGTTTTAAAGGACTTTGATGATTATAGAAAAGTGAGAGAAAATATAGATAAAGATTTCTTAAATAAAGATATTTGGCATAAAAGGGCCATTTCGAACATAGCTTTGATCAAGGAATATTCTTCTGATTCAGTGGTAAAGAGCCAATTCGATTATTTATTTTAAAAAACGGAAGGGGTAACATAGTTTGGAAATGATTTCTAATAAAGAATTAGGAGCAATATACACCACTGAAAGGACTATTTTTAGGACTTTTGCTCCCGATAAAAACAATGTTAAGCTGAGGCTTTTTAAAGATGCGCTTAGCTTAGAGAGTAAAGAGTACAACATGAGAAAGGACAATGATGGTGTATTTGAAGTAGAGGTTCTTGGCGATTTAGACGAATACTTTTACACTTATATAGTTGAAAATGAATTTGAAGTGACAGACCCTTACTCGATAGCTTCAAGCATCAATTCAAATAGATCGTGTGTGATAGATTTATCAAAGACGAATCCGGAGGGATTTTTAGAACATCCAGAGCCTCCGATCATCAATCCCACAGACTCAATAATATATGAACTTCATGTTAAAGATTTTACATCCCATTCAACATCAAATATAAAAAACAAAGCTTCTTTATCTGGCATGACAGAAAACAACACAAGCTACAACGGCTATAAAACAGGGTTAGACCACCTATCTGAGCTTGGAATAACCCATGTTCATTTAATGCCGGTCTTTGATTATCTCACAGTAAAAGAGGACAGAGAGTTTACATTTGACGATGACAACTACAATTGGGGATATGATCCAGAGCTATACAATACAATAGAGGGAAGTCTCACACTTTATCCAGACGAACCCAAAAAAAGGATTTATGAATTCAAAGAAGCCGTCATGGCATTCCACAAGAGAGGAATCAAAGTTGTTTTAGATGTTGTATACAACCATACTTTTAGAGGAAAGACCTCAAATTTTAATGTGCTGGCTACAAACTATTACTTTAGGCAATGGCCTGATGGAAGTTTTTCAAATGGATCAGGTTGTGGAAACGAATTTGATTCACAAAAGCCTATGGCTAGAAAATTCATCATCGACAGCCTAAAATACTGGGTAAATGAGTTTAGAGTGGATGGATTTAGATTCGATCTAATGGCACTAATCGATATCGACACGATCGAGTTGGCAGTAAAAGAATTGAGAGAATTAAAACCAGATATCCTGATATACGGGGAACCTTGGATGGCTGATAGAACACCACTGCCTTCAAACAAGACGACATCTAAAGGGACTCAATCAAAGGCATCTTTTGCTTTGTTCAATGATAACTTCAGAAATGCGATAAAAGGAGATAATGACGGATATTCATTGGGATTTGCACAAGGGAATCTAGATGAAAAAAGAAATACAGAAACTGGGATAGCGGGCAGTATTTTTTACGATGAAGCGAGAATTGGCTTTACTCAAAAAGCTCGTGAAACCATTAACTACGTAAATTCACATGACAATTTAATTTTACAGGATAAATTATTGAAAGTTTTTCCTCAAAAAACAGAAGAAGAAATTAGAACATACAACAAATTCATACATTCGATACTGTTTTTATCTCAAGGCATACCTTTTATACATTCGGGAAACGAGTTTCTAAGGTCAAAGAATGGGCATCACAACACTTACAATGCTCCTTTGAGCATCAATGCGGTAGACTGGTCGCTTAAAGAAAAGAACATAGATGTATTCAATTATATAAAGGACTTGATTGAGTTTAGAAAATCTCATTCAGCATTTAGACTAGACAATGGAGAAGAGATAAGGGATAGATTAAAGTTTTTCGACCATGTCGAGTATTGTCCAACAATAGCTTACACAATCAAAGAAAATGGGAATTACATTCTAGTTGTTCACAATGCAAATTCAACTCCGTGTTTGCTCACTTATCAAATCCTAAAAAAACACATCGTTGAAAAATACAAAGACGAATTTAAAGACATGACTGTTGATCTCATATTTGATGAACACGGAATTGTAAGAAACAACACAAATCTAAATCACGCTAATGGAGTACAAACACAGGCAATTTCAACATATGCATATAAAGTAAAAACAATTAGATAAAAAAAATTCGGGATTGATCCCGAATTTTTTACTCTAGAATGTAAACTTTCACTTGTCTTCTACCGAAATTTTTAACTTCCCAAGATGTTTTAAAGAATAAATCTACTTTGTTGCCTTTAATGGCTCCTCCTACATCTTCAGCTATAGCAAATCCATAATCTTTAGATCCATCGAGTGACTCTATGTAGAGCCTTGTGCCTAGAGGGATTACTCTTGGATCTACGGCAACTGTTCCGGGACGAGCATAAGTGCCCGTAGCAGTTAAACCGTAACCGGCTTGGCCAGGATATTTACCTGTACTTGCATATGAATTGTCATATGCTGTGGCAGTCATGATAATTGTTTTTTTAAATCTAGTGCTGCCACGTGATGTCGCAATGACATTTTTAGTTCCTTTTTCAACCACTTGAGTCACTGGTTCTTCAATGATCTTGTCGCTTATGACTACACTGGATACGAGGACGCCATTTACATATTTTTCCTTTACTTGAGTTCTCTTCAAACCTTCTTTTCCCTTTTGAAGCGTTTTTAGAGTTCCTATCTCCATTTTAGAATTAGAAATAACTTGTTTTTCAAAAGGTAATTTTGTATCTGTGGTTATGATTTTTTCTTCTACTCTGTAAACTTCAATCTCTCCATTGTCAGTTACAGCAGCATTTAATGCAGGGTCAGTCTCATCCTGCGAATTTAATTTTATATCAGCTTCTCTTAAAATGTCTTTTGTAATTGTTTCGATGGTGGTTATTTTTATGCTCTTACCATCTACTTTAATAGTGTAATCTTTTGGATTTTTTATGATAATCTCTAAGTTGTTTTCAAGCTCTGTGTCTAGTGAAGGACTTACATAAGCACCTTCTTCAACAACAATTCCCTCTTCATCAATCAACTCTTTTACCGTCTGTGAATAGGTGGTTAAAGTTTTAACTTCACCATCTACATTTAGTGTGACATTGCTTTTTTGCAAGAATGTCATTCCCAAAGACAGCAACATTGCTATAGCTAAGAGTACGAGGACTTTGATTTTACTGAACGAGTCAGCTCTTAATCTGTCCATACTTTCCTCCTTGTTTTTATTACAAAAAGATTAAACTTTGTAACCCTTTTGTAACTTTTTAGACTATTTTAGTATTCTAAACGATTATTCAAAACTTGTCAAATTTTTGAGTAAATAGACGTAATATTCTAAAAAATACGACTGTTCATTATCTTGACAAAGCTCATAAATTAGCTATAATATATGTATTAATACGATGGCGAATCCTTCGTCTCCATTGAGAGAGAAGGTTTTTTTATTAAGGCTAAGGGAAGGAAGATGGAAATGAATAAATATTATCTCACCACACCGATTTATTATCCGAGCGACAATCTTCACATAGGGCATACTTACACTACTATTGCTGCAGATACTATAAAAAAATACAAGAAATTAAAAGGATTTGATGTGTTTTTTACTACGGGCACTGATGAACATGGTCAAAAAATCCAAGAAAAAGCTAAAGAAAATGGAGTTACACCTAAAGAATATGTAGATGGCATAGTGGAAGACATAAAGAAACTCTGGGAGACACTTGAGATTGACTACGATTTTTTCAGGAGATCTACTGATCCCGACCACGAAAAAACTGTACAGAAAATCTTCACAAAACTGTATGAAAAAGATGAAATATACAAATCGTTTTACGAAGGCTACTATTGTACTCCGTGCGAGTCTTTCTGGTCAAAGAGCCAATTGGTGGATGGCAACAAATGTCCTGACTGTGGGAGGGAAACTCACATAGAAAGAGAGGAAACCTACTTTTTCAGGCTCTCAAAATACAGAGATAAACTTTTAAAATTCTATGAGGAAAACCCAGATTTCATTCAACCTGAATCAAGGAAAAATGAAATGATAAATAATTTTCTCAAAGATGGACTCGAAGACTTAAGCGTATCTAGAAGCACATTTGACTGGGGAATAAAAGTACCTTTTGACGAAAAACATGTAATATACGTATGGATAGATGCATTATCTTGCTATCTAACAGCTTTGGGATACGAAACAGAGGATGATGAGAACTTTCAAAAATTCTGGCCTGCAGATGTTCATTTAGTCGGAAAAGAAATAGTGAGATTCCATACTATTATTTGGCCTGCTTTGCTCATGGCATTGGATTTGCCGCTTCCTAAAAAAGTATTCGGGCATGGCTGGATACTATTTGATGACGACAAGATGTCAAAATCCAAAGGAAATGTCATTTACCCAGAGCCTATCATAGAACTTTATGGAGTAGATGCGTTTAAATATTTCCTACTAAGAGAATTTTCGTTTGGACAAGATGGATCTTTTTCAAGAGAAAAGTTCCTGCAAAGACTAAATTCAGACCTTGCAAATGATTTGGGAAATCTAGTCAGCAGAACGATCACGATGATTGAAAAATACAATGATTCTCTAATACCAAAGCCTGTACTTGAAGAGGGCATAGACAAAGAACTTAAGGACATGGCGAGCGCAACGCATAAAAAAGTAGATGAGTACATGCAAGAATTTAATTTCTCATATGCTCTCGAAGAGATATGGAAGCTCATCAGAAGGACAAATAAATATGTAGATGAAACAATGCCTTGGATATTAGCTAAAGACAATAAAAAAGACAGACTAGACACTGTGCTGTACAATTTAGCTGAAAGCTTAAGAATTGTTGCAGTTCTCTTGAATCCATTTATGTCAAATACATCAAAAGACATTTTAGATCAACTTGGAGTAACCGAAAGCTTATCATGGGAAGATGCAGGAGAATGGGGAAAACTGGAATCGAATCTAAGGGTGAACAAAAAAGATATCATGTTCCCTAGATTGGATATTGAAAAAGAATTAGTAAAGCTTGAAAAAGCTAATTCTGATCTAATTAGAAAAAGAAAAGAATTAAAGGAGAAGAAGAAATTGGAAGAAAACAAAGAAGTTAAAGAAGCTAAGGAAATAGAGGAAAAAGAGGAACTTATTACAATAGACGATTTTGCAAAAGTAAAACTTAAGGTAGCAAAAGTAATAGATTGCACAAATCACCCAAAAGCTGACAAATTGCTAGTGCTTACTTTAAAAATAGGGGATGAAACAAGAACTGTAGTATCAGGTATAAAGGAATATTATAAACCTGAGGATCTAATCGGAAAGAAAGTCATAGTAGTAGCAAATTTAAAGCCAGTTAAATTAAGAGGTATAGAATCAAATGGCATGATACTAGCTGCTGAAGACGAAAACGGAAACTTAACTTTGCTTTCAACATTAGATGAAATTGAAGATGGTGCAACCATATCTTAATAGGGAGAAGAAATAGATGTTTATTGATAGTCACACACATTTAGATGATGAGAGATTTGACAGCGATAGAGATTTAGTCATAAAAAACTTAAAAGCCAATGAAATTGATTTAGTGGTAAATATAGGGGCTGATATTGCTTCTAGCATAAGCACTATGAACCTTGCTAAAACACATGAAAACATATACGCCGCTGTTGGAGTTCACCCTCATTCAGTCAGTGAACTTGTTGGAGTTGGATTGGACGAGATAGAGAATTTAGCCAGACAAGACAAAGCTGTCGCCATTGGTGAGATAGGCTTGGATTATTACTATGAGAACTCACCTAAAAATCTACAAAAAGAATATTTCATAGAGCAGATTAGATTGGCAAAAAAGCTTGATTTGCCAATAGTCATTCACTCTAGAGAAGCGGTTAAGGACACCTTGGATATAATAAAATCAGAGAAAAGCTCAAATTTAAGAGGAGTCATGCACTGCTTTTCTAGTAGTGTAGAAATTGCTAAAGAATATATAAAACTTGGCTTTTACATTGCAATCGGAGGAGTTGTCACATTTAAAAATGCTAGAGTCACAAAAGAGGTAGCCCAATTTATACCACTAGAAAATCTGCTGATTGAAACAGACTGTCCCTATTTAGCGCCAGAACCTTTTAGAGGCAAAAGGAATGAACCGAAGTACATTAAATACACCGCAGAAGAAATTGCTAAAATTAAAGAGATCGATTTAGAAGAAATAGCATACAGCACGAGCGCAAATGCAAAGAAGCTCTTTGGCATAGCGACTGGTGATGCAAATGATTAAAGAAGTCATCGTCGTAGAAGGAAAAGATGACATAGCTAAAGTTAAATCAGCAATTGAATGCGAATGTATTGCTACCAATGGCTTTGCATACGGCAAGAAATTCATCAACATATTAAAGAAGATCGACAGAGAAAGAGGAATAATCATTTTTACAGATCCCGACTACCAAGGAGAAAAAATAAGACGGGAATTAAAGAAATTGTTTCCAAATGCAAAACATGCATTTTTATCTCAAGAGAAAGCTCTTAAAGATGGAGATATCGGAATAGAAAATGCGAATAAAGAAGACATCATAGAGGCTATAAGCAAAGTAAGACCTACGATGATAGAAAAAGAAGAGATATTTACAGTGAAAGATATGATAGCAAATAACCTCGCAAATGGAAATGGCGCAAAATATAGGAGAGAACAGTTGGGGAACATATTAGGCATAGGCTATGCAAATTCAAAGACTTTTCTTGAAAGACTAAACGCCTTTGGAGTAACTAAAGAAGAATTCATAGACGCTTTAAAAAGGATAGATAACAATGCACGATAAAAGACTTTATTCACCAAATCAAATAAGAGATATTCTCGAACAACATGGGTTTAATTTTTCCAAAGCGCTTGGTCAAAACTTTCTAATTGATGGGAATATAGTAAGAAAAATTTGCGATGCAGCGGGAGTGGATGAAAATACAAACGTACTTGAGATAGGCCCGGGAATAGGCACGCTTACTGAGGAATTAGCTATGAATGCCAAAAAGGTAGTTGCAATAGAATTGGACGAGAGATTAAAGCCTATACTTGAAGAAACTCTAAGAGATTTTGAAAATGTAAATGTGATATATGGCGATTGTTTAAAGCTCGACTTAAAAGAGATTATTGAAAGAGAATTCAACGGTGAGCGAATTTCAGTAGTTGCAAATCTTCCATATTATGTGACCACACCCATATTGGAAAAGCTATTTGAAAATGATCTTCCAATCGATTCAATAACAGTGATGGTACAGAGGGAAGTGGCAATGAGAATGACTGCGCAAGCAGGGGCAAAAGACTACAGCTCGTTGTCTGTCTTTGTCAGATTTTACTCTGAACCGAAAATTGAATTTAAAGTGCCAAACACAGTTTTTATGCCCAAGCCCAAAGTTGACAGCGCTGTTGTAAAAATGGAGTTGAACAAATCATATGATGTGGATAAAGAACTTTTTTTTAGAATAGTAAAAGCTGCTTTTTCAAAGAGGAGAAAGACCATTATAAACGCTCTATCGAGCTATGAGGGTATTGACAAGGACAAACAAAGCATCAAGGAAATTCTATATATAGCAGACATAGACGAAAATAGAAGAGCAGAGGATTTGACGATAGAAGAATATATAAATTTAACTAAAATATGGGACATGAGTTTAAAAGTAGGATTATTGGGTAAAAAAAGACTGTATTGACAACAATACCCTATGGGGGTATAATAAATGTAACAGATATATTAAATAATTGGAGGGGATAACTATGAAAAATGTCGTAGTATATACAAGCAGCACTTGCCCATACTGCACCATGGCAAAAAATCATCTAAAAGAAAAAGGTGTAGATTATGTTGAAAAAAATGTCTCAACTGACAATGAAGCAAGAAAAGAATTAATGGCAATGGGACATATGGGTGTACCAGTCATTTTAATTGATGGCGAAGAAATAGTTGGATTTGACAAAGACAAAATAGATGCTCTTTTGGGAGCATAAAAAAATAGGGTAGATTATCTACCCTATTTTTTATGCGTTTAGATCTTTCATAAGGCTGTTTAAATCAAGACCATGAACCATAGCTGCTTCTTCAAGGCTTTCCATTTGGCTTGAAGGGCATCCTACACAGCCCATTCCATGTCTAAGAAGTATTTCTATTGCTTCAGGTTTTTTCCTGATAACTTCGCCGATTAGCATATCTTTTTTAATTTCCATATTCAAAACCCCCTTTAATTCATACTATAATACTAGCATATAAATTAAATTTTGGCTAGTGTTTTTTTAAATTGTAATTGTTTCAAAAATCAATTTTTGGGAATAATATACATAGGAGGCGATATCATGAGTGATTCAAAAAATAATTCAGGGATTTTAGATTTGATCGTTAAGATAATAGTTTCAGCTGTTGTTTTAGGGATAACAGCATTTTTCACACCCGGTTTTAGCACATCTGGGATTGGGACTTTGATTCTTGCGGCAATAGTAATAGGAGTGCTAAATTGGGTAGCTGTAAAGGTAGTAGGGGTTAACGCTTCTCCATTTGGAGCAGGGGCTATAGGTTTTATTGTGACGGCTCTAGTTTTATACTTGACCAGATACTTTGTCGACGGTTACAATATCACAATACTGGGAGCAATTATAGGCGCCTTGGTTTTAGGCATAGTAGATGCGCTGCTCCCTGGAAGAAGAGTATAAAATATATTGACAAAACAAATAAAAAGATTTATTATTAATATACCATAAGGGGGTATAGGAGTGATAAAATGGAAATAATGTTGACAGATTCTGCAAAGGAAGAACTAAAAAAAGTTCTTGATAGCAGAAAAGACAATGCAAAAGCATTGAGAATTTTTTTAGCTGGCTATGGTTGAAGCGGCCCAAGCTTTGGTATGGCTCTGGATGAGCCAAAAGAAGGAGACGTTGAAGTAGAGGCTGATGGATTCAAATTTTATTTAGAAGATTTAGCTTTTGAAAATTTTGATTCATTCACTATAGATTATAGTGACAATTGGCTAAGACGAGGTTTCAGCATTTTGCCAAATGGCATGGCTAAAGAATCGAGCTGCTAAACAAAAAAAGGTGGGAAGACCACCTTTTTTTGTGCTATAATATAGGTGCATTTTATTTTGAAAGGAGTGATGGCTGTGGATTCTAGTCCGCTGCCCGAAGGTAAAAGCTTAATAACTGGAACCACAGCCATTGTCTGTGGTTCCTCGAAAACTGAATAAGGAGGAATACTATGGACAAAGAAAAACAATTAGAGCTAATTTTGGATCTAGTTGCAAGAAAGAAATATGTGGAGCTCAAAGAAATCCTAAAAGAGATGAACGAAGTAGATTTAGCTGATATTTTGAATGAAATTGATGCTCAAACTGCTGTGCTGTTATTTAGAATGCTCCCAAAAGACCTTGCGGTTGATGTTTTTGCACATTTGACATCAGACAGGCAAAGAGAGATCATAAAAGTCATAACAGACAAGGAGCTCAAGTACATTGTAGAAGAGTTATATTTTGATGATATGATCGACCTTTTAGAAGAGATGCCAGCAAATATTGTGAATAAGATATTATTGCAATCCAACAAGGAAGAAAGGGATTTAATAAATCAATTTTTGAAATATCCACCTGATTCTGCAGGAAGCATAATGACTATAGAGTATGTCGATTTAAAGAAAAACATGACAGTAAGAGAAGCGCTGCAACATATAAAAGAGACAGGATTGAATAAAGAAACGGTCTATACGTGCTATGTAACTGATGAAAATAGAAAGCTGGAAGGAATTATCTCCCTTAGAAAACTTGTCACATCTGAGCTGGATCAAAGAATTGAGGACATAATGGAAAGAGATGTCATATATGTAAACACTCATGACGATCAAGAAACTGTCGCCAACATATTTAGAAAATACGGATTTTTAGCTCTTCCGGTTGTTGACAATGAAAACAGACTTACAGGAATCATAACCGTTGACGACATCATGGATGTAATGGAACAAGAAGCAACTGAAGACTTTCAAAGAATGGCAGCAATGGCGCCATCAGATGAAGCCTATTTGGAGTCGAACGTATTTGAATTAGCAAAGCATAGGATATTATGGCTATTGATATTGATGGTATCAGCCACAATTTCAGGCAGGATAATAAATGGAGCTGAAGAAGTTCTGACAGCTATGATTGTTTTGAATTCATTCATACCAATGCTAATGGATACAGCAGGAAACTCAGGTAGCCAATCATCGACACTCGTTATAAGAGGTCTGGCAACAGGAGAAATCGAAATGAAAGATTTCGCTAAGGTATTGTGGAAAGAGTTTAGAATTTCGATAATCGTAGGTGTAGTACTTTCATTTATAAATTTCTTGAGATTGTATTATCTAGAAAAGATTGATTTTAATATTTCGCTTCTGGTTTGCCTGACTCTAATTGTGGTAATAGTTATCTCAAAGCTATTAGGCGGCATACTGCCAATTATTGCAAAGAAATTTAAAATAGACCCAGCAATTATGGCGGGACCACTTATCACAACAATTGCAGATGCCATAAGCTTGACAATTTATTTCTACTTTGCAAGATTGATTTTACACATATAAATTATTAATAAATCTTAATAAAATAAACAATAGTTATTATTGACAGTATCAGGGTATAAATAGTATAATGTTGAACGTTTGACTTTTTGTTTGCCCCGTGTTATACTATACCTATGATGAGTGTCCCTACACTCCTTCTGCCCCGTTAAGGGAGATTCCTTTGGAAGGTGGTTTTAATAGGTATGGATAGTATAACCAAAATCAGAGAAGATTTAGAGGGATGCATTGGAAAAAAAGTAAGACTTAAAGCAAACAAAGGTAGAAAAAAGACAACTGTTAGAGAGGGAATACTAGAATCTGCATATCCCAGTCTTTTCGTAGTCCGTATTAACAACGACTATGACAACACCAGAATGGTTAGCTACACTTATTCTGATGTGCTCACATCTACTGTAGAAATCACAATTTTAGAAGATTAAGAAATACTATAAGACGACATAAATCGAGTTTAAGGATCTGCTCAAAGCAGGTCCTTTTTCATTTAAAAAATATTTTGCATATGGTATAATTATATAAAACAATGCGAGGAGAGATATAGTGGTTTACGAAATTGATGCAAACGCAAAAATAAACCTTGCACTCGATGTACTAAGTAGAAGAGAAGACGGATACCATGAAATCCGAACAATAATGCAGGAAATATCTCTATGTGACAAATTGATATTTGAAGAGATAAAATCAGGCGTGGAAATCACAACCAACAACAATAAATTGCCGATTGATGAAAACAACTTGGTTTGTAAAGCGTACAAGAAAATGGCGGAAATTGCCAATACAAAAACGGGAATCAAAGTAAAAATAACTAAAAATATACCACTCTCAGCTGGCCTTGCTGGCGGTAGCACAAATGCGGCTTCGACTTTGCTTGCGCTAAATCAAATGTGGGGTTTGAAGCTTTCGATCGAAAAACTTATGGAGATAGGAGAAGAGCTAGGGTCTGATGTCCCATTTTGCTTAGTGGGTGGCACAAAATTAGCTGAGGGTAAAGGCGAGAGATTAAGAGACATTAAATCATTTAAAAACAAACATATACTACTTGTAAATCCCGGGTTTGAGATCTCGACACCCTATGTTTACAGTAAAATCAAGATTGATGACAATAGAATTGACATGGAAGGACTCATAAAAGCGATTGAAATGGATGATTTGCATACAGTGGCAAATAAGCTTGAAAACAAAATGGAAAAGGTAGTCTTTGAAGAATTTCCAATAATAAAAGATATAAAAGACTTTATGCTTCAAAATGGAGCATTAGGAGCTCTTATGAGCGGAAGTGGTGCTAGTGTATTTTCTATATACGAAGATATTGAAAAATTAAAATATGCTAGGAAGAAAATGGAGCAAAAATATCCATATTGTTTCCACACTTTAACAAAATAAATTCAGAAAAGTATAGGAAATTGCAACTATTTGGCAGGGAAAACCTGCCTAAAATTCGGCGGTAAATGCCTAAAATTCGGCATGGAGGGATAATATGAAAGATACATTTTTAAGGGAGAATATATTTGAGGTATTGGATTATTTAGAGGAGGGAATACATATAATAGATGCCTCTGGAAAGAGCATATATTACAATGCATTTGCTCAAATGATAGATGGAGTAGAATTAAATAAAGCTATTGGCAAGCACCTGTTGGAGATATACCCTTCTTTAGATGAACAAACTAGCACTTTGCTCACTGCTATTAGAACTGGAGAGCCTATATTGAGAAAAGAGCAGACTTTTGTAAACTACAAAGGGGAGAAAATAACGACAATAAACTCCACTATTCCCATAAAGAGTAAAGGAAAGATAATGGGTGCAATAGAAATTTCAAGAGACATCACGCAAGTCAGGGAGCTCTCTGAAAAAGTGGTGGATTTGCAGAGCCAATTATTCAAGAAAAACGACAAACTAAGTCCGACTAATGAATACGCTAAATACACATTTTATGACATTGTGGGCAACAACAAGGAAATATTGAGATTGAAAGCTTTAGCAAAAAAAGCATCTGAATCAGATGTGCCAGTGATGGTATCAGGAGAGACGGGCACAGGCAAGGAATTATTTGTTCACTCCATCCATAGTGGGAGCAAAAGAAGACATGGACCATTCATAGCTCAAAACTGTGCAGCTCTACCTGCCAACCTCTTGGAAGGAATATTATTTGGAACTGCTAAAGGCGGCTTTACTGGCGCTGAAGATAGGCCTGGACTATTTGAGTTAGCTAATGGAGGCACATTGTTTCTAGACGAGATAAACTCCATGCCTCTTGAACTTCAACCAAAGCTTTTAAGAGTGCTTCAAGACGGCAATGTAAGGAGAGTTGGAGATACAAAAGTAAAAAATGTGGATGTGAGAATAATCACAGCGCTAAATATTCATCCCGAAGAAGCGATAGATAAGAAGATGTTGAGGAAAGACTTGTTTTACAGGCTCAATGTAATAACGTTGGAAATACCTCCGTTGAGAGAAAGAAAAGATGACATCGAAACGCTCACCAATCACTTCATTGAAAAATACAATATGCTCTTAAACAAGGAAACTAAAGGCATATCCAAAAAAGCTCTAGACTTATTGAAAAGCTATGCTTGGGAAGGAAATGTCCGCGAATTGGAGCACCTTATAGAAGGAGTCATGAGTCTCTACGATGTAGACATAATAGATATAGAACATTTACCTGAGAAGATGAAGAGAATTGCCAATAAGAAAAATAAGAAGAAGCTAGAACTTGATCTAAATCAAGTGCTTAGAGATACAGAAAAGAACTTAATATTAGAAGCACTGCAATCAACAGATGGAAATATATCTAAAGCCAGTGAAGCCTTAAACATACCAAGGCAAACACTCCAATACAAAATTCAAAAATACAATATTGAGTTAAAATGAGCCCTCTGGGCTCTTTTTTTACTTTAATGCCGAATATTCGGCGTAAAAAACCTTTTCCCGACTTTTATTTTTATAAAGTCAGGAAAATAGCTATTTTTTTAACAAAGATTATTGGCACGAAAATTGCATTATAAAATAGTGTAAAAAAATATAAGGAGGAGTTGCCAATGAAAAAAGGAAGTCCATATGGAGTACACAGAGTTATTGAACCAAAGGGTGTGCTTCCACAACCAGCATTAAAAATTGATAACACTATGGAAATCTACGACAACGAAATACTTATTGATGTAAAAACGCTTAATGTAGACTCAGCTAGCTTCACTCAGATAAAAGAACAGGCTAATGGAGATATTGAAGAAATCAAAAAAATAATGATGGGTATTGTTGCAGAGAGAGGGAAACACCAAAACCCTGTTACAGGCTCAGGTGGAATGTTGATTGGAACTGTTGAACAAATTGGACCAGCTTTAGAGGGCAAAACTGACTTAAAAGTAGGCGACAAAATCGCGACTTTAGTTTCTCTATCACTTACTCCACTTAGAATAGACGAGATTTTGGAAGTAAGAAAAGATATTGATCAAGTTGATATAAAGGGTAAAGCGATACTGTTCGAATCAGGAATATACGCTAAATTGCCAGATGACATACCAGAAAACTTGGCCCTTTCCGTACTTGATGTCGCAGGGGCACCAGCACAAACTGCAAAACTAGTAAAACCTGGAGACACTGTAGTTGTACTTGGTGGAACAGGAAAATCAGGAATGCTCTGCTTATATGAAGCAAAGAAAAGAGCAGGAGTAACAGGAAAAGTAATCTGCATAGGAAGCAGAGATGAAACTATAAAGAGAGTAAAAGACGCAAATTTAGCTGACGTATACATCAAAGCAAATGCACAAGATGCTGTTGAAGTCATGGAAAAGGTAGCAGAAGCAACAAACGGAGAAATGGCAGACATAGTTATTAACACTGTAAATATTCCAAACACTGAAATGTCATCGATTCTTGCTACTAAAGATGATGGATTGGTATATTTCTTCTCTATGGCAACAAGCTTTACAAAAGCTGCATTGGGAGCTGAAGGAGTAGGAAAAGATGTAACCATGATAATCGGAAATGGATATACTAAAGGTCATGCCGCTATCGCTCTTAACTTGATGAGAGAATCAGAAACCTTAAGAAAAATATTCACAGAGCTATATGCATAGTTAAAATATTTGGAGGTATGAAGATGAGAAAATACAACGAAATACCGTTGTGGAAAGATGTAACAGAAAATGAATGGAATGATTGGAAATGGCAAGTAAGAAATAGAGTATCTGATGTGGAAACTCTAAGCCAAATCATTAATTTAACAGAACAAGAAAAGCAAGACATAAATGAAGTATTGAAGAAATTCAGAATGGGAATAACTCCATACTATGCTTCTTTGATGGACCCAGACGATCCACATTGCCCAGTTAGGATGCAAGCTGTTCCAACAATTGCAGAAACCCACATATCAGTTGCCGACATGGAAGATCCACTTCATGAAGATGCAGATTCACCAGTTCCTGGGCTTACACACAGATATCCAGATAGAGTGTTGTTCCTAATCACAGACCAATGCTCAATGTATTGCAGGCACTGCACAAGGAGAAGATTTGCAGGACAAAGCGACTCCGCAGCAACAATGGAAAGAATAGACAAATGCATTGAATACATCAGAAACACTCCACAAGTTAGAGATGTTCTATTGTCAGGTGGAGATGCGCTATTGGTCGGAGACGACAGACTTGAATACATCATCAGTAAACTTAGAGAAATACCTCATGTAGAGGTAATAAGACTTGGAAGTAGAGTCCCAGTTGTTATGCCACAAAGAATTACCGACGATTTAGTAAACATGCTTAAAAAATATCATCCAATTTGGTTAAATACACATTTTAACCATCCAAAAGAAATAACACCTGAATCAATGGAAGCTTGTAGGAAGCTAGCAGATGCTGGTATTCCTTTAGGAAACCAATCAGTTCTATTAAGAGGAGTAAATGACTGCCCACATATCATGAAAGACTTAGTTCATGGGCTTGTAAAAATGAGAGTTAGACCTTACTACATCTACCAATGTGATTTATCAATGGGTATTGAACACTTTAGAACTAGAGTTGCAAAAGGTATTGAAATAATTGAGGCTCTAAGAGGACATACTTCAGGTTATGCTGTGCCAACATTTGTAGTAGACGCTCCTGGTGGAGGAGGAAAGATTCCAGTAATGCCACAATACTTGATTTCTCAATCTCCAACAAAAGTTGTCCTAAGAAATTATGAAGGAGTAATCACAACATATGTTGAACCAAATCACCTTGAAGAAGAATGCCATTGCGATGTATGTCAAGGCAAGAAAGAATCTAAATCCACAGGTGTTGCTGGACTGTTGGAAGGAAATGAAGTAAAAAATCTCGAGCCAAGCTATTTAGAAAGACATGAAAGAAGCGAGAAATACAATAAATAGTCATGCGCCTACTAAATTTAATTAAAGATGAATACAAGATAATATCAATAATTGGAATGAGCAAAAACGCTGGGAAGACCACCACTTTAAATGAGATAATCTCAGAAGCTTACGAAGAAGATATACCAATAGGGATAAGCTCAATTGGAAGAGACGGAGAAGCTTTGGACATAGTTACAGAAACTGAAAAACCAAAGATTTGGGTATGTGAAAACACCTATGTTGCGACTGCTCAAAGTCTATTACTTTTAAGTGATGCAAATGTGGAGATAATGATGACTACAAACTATCGAACGCCATTGGGAGAAGTAGTCATAGGAAAAGTTAGATCTGCCGGGTACATCCAACTCGCAGGGCCACAGACTCTAAAGGAAATGAAAAAAGTTTCAGAGGATATGTTGAATTTAGGGGCTAAATTTGTAATCATAGATGGAAGCCTTGATAGAAAATCTCAAGCAGCTCCTGCTATATCAGATGCTACGATTTTAGCAACTGGAGCTGCCATATCAAGAGATATAAACAGAGTGGTGGAAGAAACACTTCATACTATAAGCCTATTAAGACTCAAAAAAGTAGAAGACAAATATGAGAATATTTTAAAGAGCCTTTTGGAAGAAAATACAATAGCGATAGTAGATGAGGATTTTAAAGTCGAAAGGTTAAAGTATAAAACAGCTCTGGGAATGGGACGTGAAATATCAGAGCACATTAAAAAAAATTCAAGATACCTTTTGATACCAGGTTCTCTAGTTAAATCGACCATAAGTGAACTACTAAGCTCTACACACCATTATAAGAATGTGACCATTGCAGTATCAGATGGAACTAAAATATTTATCCCCCCCAAGGATTATTTGCACTTTCTTAGAATGGGTTTAAAGCTGGAAGTAGTTTACCCGATCAATTTAATCGGAGTAACGGTGAATCCCTATTCTCCTTACGGCTATTACTTTGAGCCAGAAGAACTTTTAAAAAAGATGAGAAGCTATATAAAAGATATTCCGGTTATTGATATTATGATAGGGGGTTAAATTATGTTTATGGATCAGAAGACAATTGATGCATTGGATTTTCAGTATGTTTATGACAAAATAGACTGTATAACTCCCTATGGAAATATTTTTAAATCTAGAATGCATTGCTATAAACCTGGGGAAGAGGAAGCTCTTTCCCAGCAGTTTTTGATGCTCGAGTCATTTATTCCATTTATCAAGAACACATCAATAAGAAGTGGATTTAACAATATCTTGAGTCATTTTAAAGACTTAAGGCAATCCATTAAAAGAGCTAATGACGGCTTTATATTAAATGATGTTGAGTTTTTTGAGATAAAATCCATGCTATTTTTCTTAAGAGAGTTAGATGAGTTCATACATGAAAATGGCATACCTGTATATGAAAAGACGAAAATAACTCCGATAGAACCTTTAGAAAAACTTCTAGACCCTGAAAACACAAAGATATCTTCTTTCTATATCTATGACTTGTACTCTGAAGAACTTAAAAAAATAAGAGAGAAGAAAAGAGAAATAGATAAAATACTTAAAAAAGAACAAAAGTCTATCAGAGACAGAATTAAAGAGGAATTGAAAGTAGACATAAGACCAGATAATACAGTCATTATTTCGAAAGACAAGAAAGATGTACTAGACAGAATAAAAGAAAATCCTAATCTAAACTATGTGTCTGAAACATATCTAAACATTAAATTCAGCATAAAAACTTCCGAGGAGATTGATGAATTAGAAAAAGAGCTGAATTTATTGAGAAAAAAAGAAGAATTAGAAGAGATGAGGATAAGAGAACTCCTCACAAAAGAGATTAAAAGACACCAAAAGGCAATTTACAGGAATATATCAAGCATAGGGAAATTGGATTTGCTGATTGCAAAAGCAAAATTTGCTGTGGACTACAACTGTGTAAGACCCGAAATATTGAAGGAACATGTCATTGAGATTGAGGATGGGATTCACCCAAAAGTAGCTGAGATGCTTTCTAAAAAAGACTTAAAATTCACACCGATTTCAATATCATTAAAAAAAGGTGTAACTTGCATTACAGGTGCAAATATGGGAGGCAAGACCATAACATTAAAACTTGTTGGTCTTCTAACAGCAATGGCTCAATATGGTATGTTTGTGACAGCCAAGAAGATGACACTCGGGCTTAGTGAGTACATAAAGTCATCTATTGGCGATATGCAATCTACTGACAGTGGCTTATCTACCTTTGGCGGAGAAGTAAAAGTCGTAAAAGAAGCAATAGAAAGAGCTGATGAAAGAGGATTGATACTCATTGATGAACTGGCAAGAGGCACAAACCCAGAAGAGGGGTATGCAATATCTAAAGCTATAGTAGAGTATTTAAAAGACAAACAAGCAATCACAGTTTTAACCACTCATTATGACAATGTAGCTGATTTAGATGATGTGGTCCATTTGCAAGTAGTAGGATTATCCAATTTAGATTTGAAGAAATTGAAAGAAGAAATGAACGCAGAAGAAGGTTTTGAAATCATCAATAAATACATGGACTATAGGCTAAGGACTGTTGACAAAGACACTCCAATTCCAAGAGATGCATTGAATATAGCTCGTATTATGGGATTGGATGATGAAATAATTTCACTAGCCGAAAAAAACTTAAAGAAGAATTCATGAAAGGAGTGTTAAAGTGGGAAAACTAAATCTTGATGTAGAGAAAATAAACAAATCAAGACAATCGGCTAAGAATATAGCAGATGAAGTACAAAAATTTATAGATCAACACACTACTGTGGCTACAGAAAGAACAGTAGTGAGGTTACTTGGAGTAGATGGAGTAGATGAAATAGGAAAACCACTTCCAAATGTTGTAGTTGACAATATCAAAGAAGGAGGAGGACTCCAAAGAGGAGCAGCCTACTGGATTGGTAACGCAATTGCAAATTTAAGCCTAACACCACAAGAAATAGCAGAAAAAATTTCCAAAGGCGAAATAGATATAACTAGACTTCCTGCTAAAGATGAAGGTGAAATTAGAGAACATATATATAAGATTGCAAATCAAACAGTTGATAAAATTAGAAATGTAAGAAAGACAAGAGAACATTATCTAAATACTCTTGGAGAAGGCCCAAAGCCATATCTATATGTAATCGTTGCAACTGGGAATATATATGAAGACATCATTCAAGCTAAAGCTGCAGCAAAACAAGGTGCAGATGTAATAGCAGTTATAAGAACTACGGGGCAGTCATTGCTCGACTATGTTCCTTATGGGGCAACTACAGAGGGATTTGGGGGAACATATGCAACTCAAGAAAACTTTAGGCTCATGAGAAGAGCATTAGATGAAGTTGGAGAAGAAGTAGGTAGATATATAAGACTTACTAACTATTGCTCAGGGTTATGCATGCCAGAGATTGCAGCAATGGGTGCAGTTGAAAGATTAGACATGATGTTAAATGACGCACTATATGGGATACTTTTTAGAGATATAAACATGCAAAGAACTTTAATCGACCAATATTTCTCAAGAGTTATAAATGGATTTGCAGGTATAATCATTAATACAGGCGAAGACAATTACCTAACAACAGACGATGCTGTTGAAGCTGCTCACACAGTACTGGCATCTCAATTTATCAATGAGCAATTTGCTCTAAAAGCAGGATTAAAAGAAGAACAAATGGGATTAGGCCATGCATTTGAAATGGATCCTTCGCTAGAAGATGGATTCTTGCTTGAATTAGCTCAAGCACAAATGGCTAGAGAGATTTTCCCTAAAGCACCATTAAAATACATGCCACCTACTAAATTCATGACAGGAAACATATTTAAAGGACATGTTCAAAATGCTATGTTCAACATGGTTTCAATCATGACTAACCAAGGAATCCAATTATTAGGAATGCTAACAGAAGCAATACACACACCTCATTTGCACGATAGATACCTTTCAATTGAAAACGCAAAATACATCTTTAACAATGCAAGACACTTAAGCGAAGAAATTGAATTCAAAGAAAATGGCAGAATTCAACAAAGGGCAAGTGAAGTTTTAGATAAAGCAAGCGATTTATTAGCTCAAATAGAAAAAGAAGGGCTATTCCAAACAATCGAACAAGGGAAATTTGGTGGAGTAAAGAGAATGAGAGACGGTGGCAAGGGATTAGATGGAGTTTCTAAAAAAGATTCTGGCTACTTCAACCCATTCATTGAATTGATGCTTGGAGGTGACAAGTAATGACTGAAGCTCAAAAGGTTGATTTAACAAAAGTAATGCCCTATGGAGATACATTAAACGATGGAGTAATGCAATTAAGCTTTACACTTCCAGTGCCATATGGAGATGAAGCCAAAGAAGCTGCAAGGCAAATCGTATTGAAAATGGGTTTTGAAGAAGCATCAGTAGTATACGCGCATGACTTGGGAGTAGAATACACTTATTTCATTGTATATGCAAAGACAAAACAAACAATCGACTTTACATCCATTGAAGTACCAAAAGTAGATGTAGAAGTCATGGAAAAAGAAGATATAGAAAAATTCATCAAAGAAAATATTAAGAGAAACATAGTGGTAGTTGGAGCATGCACAGGAACAGACGCTCATACAGTTGGAATAGATGCTATCATGAACATGAAAGGCTATGCTGGCCACTATGGGCTTGAAAGATACGAAGGAATAGAAGCATACAATTTAGGTAGCCAAGTACCTAACGAAGAACTCGTAGCTAAAGCAATTGAATTAAATGCAGATGCAATACTTGTATCTCAAGTTGTAACACAAAAAGATGTTCACATTCCAAACCTGACAGAATTAGTTGAACTTTTGGAAGCAGAAGGCATTAGAGATAAAGTTGTCTTGGTTTGTGGTGGACCTAGAATCACTCATGAATTAGCAAAAGAATTAGGGTACGACGCAGGGTTTGGCAGTGGATCATATGCAGAAGACGTAGCTACATTTATAGCAAATGAAATAGTAAAGAGAAATTTAATTAATAAATAGTATAAAAGCTAAAGCAACACTCCCATATTTTATCGATATGGGAGTATTGTTTTATCAAAAAAAGAGTTACTTTTTTAGTGCAAAGGGGTATATTAGAATAACAGAGGTGATATAAATGGTACTTTACATAAAAACATTTGGTGATTTCGATATATTAGATGAAGGAACTTCGAGGATTGAAAATCTAAAAAGAAGTTACAAGCTTATGAAACTCCTTCAGTATTTTATTGCCTTTAGAAATCAGAAAATACTGACCGAAACCATTTATGAAACTCTCTGGGGAGAATATGATTCAATGGATGTAAAAAATGTCATTAAAGGTCAGATATTCAGGTTGAAAAAAGGACTTAAAGAAGCTCGAATTGATGAAGATTCTTTGACAATAGAATTTGTTAAAGGCTATTATATGTTAAAGAGCGGCGAAAATGTCGTCATAGACAGTGATACTTTTGAAAAATATATAAGTGAAGCAAATATGATCACCGAGAATTTCGAAAAAGCTTTGGAATTGTACAACAAAGCTTTTTCTATATACGAAAATCAATTATTAAACAACATTGGCTATGAGATATGGCTAGTGCCCATGAGAAATTATTTAAGGAAATTATATGTAAATTCGGTAGAAAAAATCATTTTGCAATATCAATTACAAGATAAGGACGATGACATCATCAATATCTGCCAAAGAGCGCTGTCTAAAGAACCATATGAAGAAAAGTTTCATAGATATCTAATTCAAAGCTTAATAAACGAAGGGAAAATTCAAGCGGCAGTTGAACATGTAAAGTACTTGCAAAATGAGTTTGTTAAGGGCACAGGAGTTTTTACAATAGATTCCATCAACCGCTTAGAGAATTTATTGAATGCAAATAAAAAAAACACATACATTGACAACGGAATTGAAAAATTACAACCTTTAGAGGGTCCGATGCAATTAACTGAAGAAGAATTCAAGACCGTATATCAAATAGCTAAACGAAAGAGAAAAAGCGATGAGGAAGCAGACTATTTATTTATAATAGAGCTTGCTGATTGGAACAGATACAGTCTTAAGCAAATAGCATGGCATGAGTATGTCGCGAATGTGGTAACTAGATCTTTTAGGAAAAGCGATTGTTTTGCCATTTGGAAAGGCAAAGAAATACTAGTGCTTTTAAGTGCTGTTAAGATAGATGCATCAGCAAAGATGGAAAACCGATTTTTTATCAATTACTACGAAACTGATTCATCAAGAGCATTGCCAATAAAATTGAGGTCAATACAAATTGATGAAAACACAAAAATTAAATTGTAAAATATGGAAAAACTTGAACAAAAATTAATCAAGTGCTAAACTATTAAGGAGTAACTGAGAATTTGGTTTACTCTTTAATTTTTAGAGGTGAAATTTTGCTAGAAATATTTGTTTTTTTAAAGACGATTCTTTTTATGAATTTAATAAAAGTTGAGAACAATAGATTATTTGTGGTGCTTTTGACATCCTTAATAACATTGGGCATAATATACATTATTCTCAATCTAAAGACCAATAAAAAATATTCAATACTCTTTTTATTTTATTTTGTTTTTTCAGTATTTTTGTTTGCAAATGCAATGTACTTTGGGTATTTTAACAAGCTGATATCCATAGATGCGTTTACACAAGCCGGTCAAGTGGGAGATGTATTGGACAGCATTAAAGAGCTTTTAAACTTTAAAAGACTAGCTTTGCTACTTGATTTGCCGATTATTGCAGCATATCTAATAGCAATAAGAAAAAATAAGACAATTTCAAAACTAAATATTTCTGAAAGGAAATCAAAGAGATTGCTTTTAACATCGACTGTCACTGTGATCATTTTGTTTATATATATAACTACAATAGGACAGATAAAGGCAGTTGCGTCTGATGAAATATATTCATTTTACACAAGCAATTTAATCAACTATTTTAAAAAAGATAATGAAGTGGAAAATTTTTTAACAGAAGAAGACAAGTTGGAAGAATTGATTCATAGAGAAACTCAAACAAATGAATTTACAGCGATAGGCGAAAATAGAAACTTGATCGTCATTCAAGTTGAAGCGCTTCAAAATTTTGTGCTATTTAGAGAAATCAACGGTTTTGAGATTACACCGAACTTAAATAAACTAGTTAAAGACAGCGCCACTATATACTACGACAACTATTTTCACCTCGTCGGGAAAGGAAATACATCAGATGCTGAAGTGGCAACATTGAATTCGCTCTACCCTTCACTAGAGGAGCCAACTAATACCCTATACTACGACAATTCATACTATGGATTGCCATGGATATTGAGAGACAACGGCTACACAACATGGGCTTTTCATGGGTATAAGAGGGATTTTTGGAATAGAGATAAGGCATATGCATCAGAAGGATTTCAAAAGTTTATTGCTCAAGATGACTTTGTGTTTGACAACTACATTGGCTTTGGAATACCCGACAGGGAATTTTTCAAGCAGTCGCTAGAGTACATTAAAGAGCTCGATCAAATAGATGAAAATCCATTTTTTGCATTTTTAATCACTCTAACTAGCCATACGCCATTTAAGATGCCTCCAAATGAAAAATACACTGACTTAGGTGAATTAGAAGGTACTCTTACAGGTAACTACATTCATGCAATTCACTACACAGACATGGAGGTAGGCAGATTTATCGAAAACTTAAAAAGCGAAGGCTTATACGAAAACTCGATAATAGCAATATACGGAGATCATTTTGGTATTGCCGCTTATGATGAAACAGAAAGTGAAAATGCGGGTAAAATAACCAATGAAAGATATGATTACGACACGATGATGAACATACCTCTTTTAATCCATGTACCAGGAGAAAATATAAATAAAACTGTATCAACTGTTGGCAGTCAATTAGATTTTTTGCCAACCATATTAAATATTATGGGCATAAAAAATGAAAAAGGAATAATGTTTGGCAAAGACTTAAACGGGGAATTTACCGACAACTATGTATTTCCAATGGGATACATCAAAGAAGGCTCCGTTATATCCGAGGAAGAGATGTTTGTCAGAGATAAAGCATTGTTCGAAAACAGCAGAGCATTCAATAGAATAACTAGAGAAGAGATAGACATAGAGAAATTCAGAGATTTAAGCGAGAGAGCTTTAGAAGAAATCAACCTATCAAACTATGTATTGAAATCAAATTATATAGATAGATTGCTTAATGAATAACTGGCTTTAAGGAGGAATTTAAATGCTAGAACTGATGATGCTAATAAAATCCATTATATATACAAACGCAATAAAAGTAGAAAAAAATGAAGCCTATATTATTGTATTGACTTTCTTCTTGTCTTGTGCCATTTTTTCATTTATTTCTTGGAAAAGTGGAAATAAAAAGAAGAGAAACACAATAGTTTTTTATAGCTTGATCTCGATTTTGATGTTTGCAAACGCAGTGTATTTTTCATATTTTAACACACTTTTATCAATAAATGTGCTGGGACAGGCAAGGCAATTAAACACAGTAAAAAATAGCATAAAGCACCTTTTGGATTTAAACAAGATAATACTTGTGTTGGATATACCATTTGTATATTATTTCTTAAACAAGAAAGAAAAAGCATTTGGGAAAAAAGGAGCATTAAAAGCGGAGGATTATAAAAACATATTTAAAACATCATCAGTCTTTGTTTTGAGTGTTTTGGTATATTTGTTTGGAATCGGGGAATTAAAGTCGGTTATAAATCAAGAGTTTTACTCACATCAGGTTGTAGACTTCTATCACATAGTGAGGTTTGAAAAAACTTCAGTAGCCGAAGAACAAACAATAGAAGATGGATTAAAAAAAATTGCTGAAAGAATGAAGAACGAAGGGCAAAACTATCATGGCATTGGAAATGGCAAAAATCTTATAGTTATTCAAGTGGAATCCCTTGCCAATTTTGTCATGTTTAGGGACTACGACGGTCAAGAGATAACTCCAAATTTAAACAAACTAGCTCTTGAGAATGACAGCATTTACTACAATAACTATTTTCAGCTTATAGGGAAGGGCAACACTTCAGATGCAGAATTCGTATCTTTAAACTCGCTCTATCCATCTATGGAAAAGCCAACCTATTTTCAATACGCTGACAACAAATTCTATGGGCTTCCTTGGCTAATGAGAGACAATGGATACACTGCATGGGCATTTCATGGATACAAAAGAGAGTTTTGGAACAGAGACAAGGCATACGTAAACCAAGGGTTTGAGAGATTTATAGCAGAAGATAATTTTAACTTCACTGAAGAAATTGGCTTTGGCATAACGGATAAAGACTTTTTTAATCAATCAATGTTTTATCTAAAGCAATTGGATCAGAAAGATGAAAACCCATTTTATGCATTTTTAGTTACATTGACCAGCCACAACCCATATGAGATGCCAGAAGAGTACCAAAAGATAAATATCAGGGAAGAGCACAAGAACACTCTGACAGCTAATTACCTTCAAGCTATACACTATACAGACGAAGCAATAGGTGGATTCATTCAAAGCTTAAAGGACAATGGACTTTATGACGATTCTGTTATAGTAATCTATGGGGATCATTTTGCAATTAATGCAGGACTTGAAACTGAAGAAGAGATATTGAATTATTTATTGGATAAACCTTACGACTATGACACAATGATGAATATTCCTTTGATAATACACATACCAAATGAAAACTTAGGTAATACCATAACAACTGTGGGAAGTCAACTTGATTTCTATCCAACGATAGCAAATGTCATGGGATATGAAAACACTAAAGGTATTGTCTTTGGAATGGACTTAAACAATCCAACTAGAGAGAACTGTGTATTCCCACAAACTTATTTGTACAAAGGCTCTGTCATAACCAAAGACTATATGTTTGAGTTTTCAAGAGATGGAGTTTATGAAAATAGCAAAGCTATAAATAGGCACACTCGAGAAGAAGTAGATATAAATAAGTTTAAAGATATTTACCAAAGGGGTATAAGGGAAATAGACTTATCGGATTATATATTGAAAAACAACTATTTCCAGGAGTACATTAAGTAAAGGGGCGAGTTGATTGAAAAAGAAAATGAATAGATTGTTGATCTTTTTACTTGTTCTCACAATTCTACTGCCAAGTGCAAGCTTTGCTCAAAGTGGAATAGACTATGGCTATGTGGATTTTATTGTGGAATACATTAATTCTTATTACATTAAAGACATTGATTACGAAACTCATCAAAACAACATATTAAAGGGTCTGTTGCAAAACTTAGATCCATACAGCGACTACTACACAAAAGAAGAATATGAAGATTTTATCAACAGTTTAAATCAATCATTCGCAGGCATAGGCATTGTAATAAAGCTTCAAAACAAAGATGTGGTTATAGATAAAGTTTTGGACAATACACCAGCACAAGCTCAAGGACTTAAAGCAGGAGATGTGATAATCAGCATAAATTACCAAAAAGTAGAAGGGCTAAGTTTAGACCAAGTCACTTCTCTTTTGAGAGGGAAAGCTGGGAATATTGTTCGAATAGAGATAAAAAGGGACAATGAAATAAAAGTCTTTAAAGTCAGAAGAACAAAAATTGAAATATCACCAGTGGAATACAATGTATCCAAAGGAGTTGGCTACATCAGACTCAGCAGTTTTAGCGACAAAGCAAGTGATAAAGTAAAGGAAGCCCTTGACTATATAGATACTGTTGGAACCAAGAAAGTCATACTGGATCTAAGGGACAACCCTGGAGGTTATTTAGATGAAGCTGTAAAAGTAGCTAGTCTCTTTGTGCCAAAAGGACCAATAGTACACATAAAAGATAAATATGGAAATGTGCAAAGCTATTATTCAAATCTAGAAAAGACCAAATATGAACTTGTTGTATTGGTAAATCACAACAGCGCAAGCGCATCGGAGATTGTAGCCGCAGCAGTCAAAGACACAAAAGCAGGATGCATCATTGGCACAAAGACTTATGGAAAGGGAACAGTGCAAAATATAGTCACTCTTCCAAAAGGAGATGCGATGAAATTGACAGTAGCTGAGTATTTTAGTCCAAAGTGGGTAAAAATAAATGGAGTAGGCGTGACGCCTGATTTAATAGTTGAAAATGAAACCTTTGATACTCAGCTTGAGAAAGCAATAAATTACTTAAACAACTAAATGACTTAAATGTAACAAATTTGTAACACTAAAATCCAAAATTTAGTGTATAATCAAAGTATAGTAACTACTTTAGTATATGCTGCAATATATTTACAATTTATTGACCATGGCTAAAGTAGGTGTTATAATAACTGTAAAGTGCGAGTTACTGTACTTAACAGTACAAATTAAAACAAAATTATAAGGAGGTAATTAGAACATGAAGAGAACCCTATCATTGGTGTTAGCTTTAGTAATGGTTCTAGGAATGATTCCTGTTTATGCACAAGCTGCAACTCCACAAGAGGAAGCAGGGAAACTTCTTGAACAATTAGGCGTTCTTAAAGGAGATCAAAACGGCAATTTAATGCTAGATAAGACTCTTTTAAGAAGAGACTCAGTAGTAATGCTTGCTAGACTTCTTGGTGAAGAAGAAGTAGCAGCAAAATATCCAACAGCTCCAACTTGGAAGGACGTAACAATCAAATATTATGTACCTTTCTTAGGCTGGGCACAAGCAGAAGGGTATTACAAAGGATACAATGATGCAAAATTCGGATTTACTGACGACATAACTGTACAAGACTACGCTCTAGTATTATTAAGAGCTCTTGGCTACACAGATGTTGAGTGGAAAGATGCTTATACAAAAGCTAAAGACTTAGGTTTATTAGAAGGTCTAACTCTTGAAGCTACAGCAAAATTGCTAAGAGGAAATATGTCAGTTATGACAGTAACAGCACTTAATACAAAAGTTAAAGACAGTGAAAAGACATTAGCTGAAACATTGGGAATTGTAATGCCTGCAGAATTTGCTGTAACAGCAAAAGCAACAGGAGCTAAGAAAATCACTGTAACATTTAACAAACCTGTTGACAAAACAAAAGCAGTAATCACTGTTAACAAAGGTTCAATCGCTGTAAATACTGAAAGCATAGTATTTGCTGATGATGCTAAATCAGCAGTTATTACAACTGTAACTAACCTTACTAAAGGCGATTACACTGTAAAAGTAACTGGCTTGACAGATGAAGCTTTAACAGCAACACTCTCAGCTGAAGATGTTAAAGTTTCAAAGATTGAATTGTTATCAGACAAAGCTCCTATGACAGCTCAAAATGCTTCAACAGCTAAAGTTTCATTTGTAGTTTTGAATCAATATGGAGAAAGAATGAACAATGTTTCAGTAAACTGGACAGCATCAACTGGATATACTGGGTCAGTTTCTACTGGAAATAGCGGCGTAGGAGAAATAACTATTCAAAATGCAGCTGGTGCACAATTTATTCCAGGAACTACTGTTTATTTAACTGGTGTTCACACACAATCAGCAACAGTTATAAATACACAAGTTCAAATAGTATTACCTTCTCATGTTGATGAAGTTGTATTTGCTGGAGTAGCAAAGAATAATAAATTTGTTGCACTTCCATCAGGATTTACAAATGCTGACAACTATGTATTGTTGTTTACAGCAAAAGATCAATATGGCAATCCTATGACTGTAACTTCAACTAATGGAGCATTTAGCGATATATTATTCGTATCAAACAATCCTATTTTTGTTGGTTCAACTTTCACAGCAGTAGATAGCTATGAGGTTGATGGCGTAACATATCAAGGAGTAAAAATTAGCGCTGGCAGTAACACTGCTGCAGGTGGAACTGCTATAATCCAAGCTATATCTGCTAGAACTGGTAAAGTTTCATCATACACTATAACTGCTGATGCTTTGCCTATGTTAAAAACATTAACACTATCAGCTCCTACAACTATAGTAGCAGAAGGCGAAACTGTAGAAATACCATTTACAGCATATGACCAATATGGAAACCCAGTAACTAAATTTGCTGCATTAAACGGTAAAGTAACATTGTCTGATCATTTAAGCTTTGTAGAAAAACCAGATGGCTCAGCTAAATTGGTATATACTGCACCAACAACTGGAGCTAGTGATAACCAAGATTTATTGGTTTCTTTAACATCCATAGTAACAGCTACTGGAAATTACTCAAACGTTATGGTAAATGTTAAAGAAGCAGCAAAACCAGTAGTTGTTACTGGATTAAAATCAACTATACCTACAAGTGTAGCTCAAGGAAATACTGTAACTATAAGCTACGGAAATATACTCGTTCAAGACCAATATGGCAGAACAATGAACGGAACTTCAAATGCAAGTAAAATTGGTACTATAAAAGTAACTGTACCTTCACCTTCAGCATTTGAATTAAAATTAAATAATGTTGCAACTACTTCCGCTTCTATAACTACAGGAAGCATAACTTTAACAGCTAAAGAAGAATGGGCTGGCAACAATTCTATAGCAGTTAGATTTGAATTAGAAGGCGTAGCAGATAGTGCAAAAACTGTTACATTCACTAGGGTGCCACAATCACAATTCAAGAGTTATGAAGTAGGAGAAATAGGTAAATTATATTCAGGTAATAGTTCAGTATATGCAAGAGAAGTAGTTGTATATGGAGTAACTGAAAATGGTACAAAAGTTAAATTACCAAGTGGAGCATTTGAAATAACAGTTCCTACTGGATTAGCAACTTCAAGTCCAATAGAAATTTTTGCAACAACAGATGCTGCATTGGGTTTAAGCGCAACAACCAAAGAAGTAACCAGAACTATCATAGTTAGTGTAAAAGATTCCAATGTATCAGGGTCATATGCACAAGTATTATCTAAAGATGTAGTTATAACAAATGTAGAACCTACACCAACAACTATCACATTAGTAGATGATGTCGTAAACGGTAAAGCATATATCCAAGTAAGTACAACTACAAACGCTTCAATAACTGCATCAGCATTATATGCCTTTGTAGATGAAGTATTGGATCAATACGATGTAGTTGTTCCTACAACTAGTGGTTCTATAATAATAACAGATGTTGTAAAAGTTGATGGTTCAGCATTTACAGTAAGTGGCAATGGAACTACAAATGTTGCAATTAATGGAGTATCTGCTGGCGATAAATTCACAGCAACTTATAGATATGGAAATATAACTGCAAAAATTGAATTCACAACTTATAAATAATTAATCAAAAAACCTCGGGCAACCGAGGTTTTTTTATGCCTAAATGTAGTACATATTGCCCCTAAATCATATATATAGAGTATAAGGGGGTGAGAAAATGGTTGAGATAACAAAGAAAAGTTTAAAGCTTGAGCTTGATGGTGGAGTAGTTGACGGAAAACAAAAAATTGAATCAAAGACTTATTCAAACATCAATCTTACAGCAACTGACGAAAACATCTTATCAGCAGGGGAGATACTTTCAGGATTACAAGAAAAAACACTTATCAACGTTAAAAGAATCGAAGAAGCAATTGTAACTGAATAATTTAAGAAAGGAGAATATTTATGGAAAAAAGAAAACTTATCATGCAGTTTTTAGATGCAGCAAACAAAGCATATAGTATATCAGTAGACAACCCTAGAGAAGATTTAACACAAGAAGAGATACATCAAGCTATGACAAATCTAGTTGGACTAGATACATTTGTCTCCAGAAATGGTTTATTGGCAACACCAAATAAAGCCAACATAGTCACTACATCAACTACAGAAATAGAATTTTAACAAAGGGGGCCATAGGCTCCCTTTAATTTAAAGAGGTGAAAACATGGAAGAACTCTATACCAACATAGCTAATTTAGGTTTTCCAATAGTCATATCGCTATTTTTATTAGTGAGGATCGAAGGAAAGCTAAATGAGCTTACTAAAAGTATCACAGAGTTATCAAAAGTCATAGAAACAAAGTTAAATTAAAAGGATAGCCTAAGCTATCCCCTTTTCTTTTTCTATTACTTTTCTGTTTATTATAAAACCTGTACCCAATAAAACCCAAAATATAGGTGCTACTGAAACTATACTGTCATTAGAAAGACCTGTAAAGAGATACATGCACACTGCAAAGAATATTCCGAGTCCTGTAACCTCTATAAAATCATTATAACTATCTTTTTTAAAGTAAGCTTTAAAGCTTGAAACAATGTAGATAACAAATATGCAAAGCTCAGCAAGAAGCGATACTAATCCTGTGTTTATAGCAGTTTGCAGATACATGTTGTGTGGTTTATCAACAACTGTATATATGCTATTCAAACCCTTTATTTTTCCTACAAAATCATTGTTGGGGAAGTATATAGCATAAGTATCTGGACCATGACCAATAAATATTGTGTTTTTTATCAAAGGAATAGATCTTGACCATATATAACCTCTATTTGATGCCATGTATTCTCTGCCTTCAAAGTTAAAGTGCTTTGCTCTTATCTCATCATTTCCAAGAAGCTCTCCTCTATAGCCTAAAGCTTTAGGGCTGTTGTTCTCATCGTATGCAAATCTAATAGATTTTACTCCTTTATTTGTGGCTAAATCTGCTTGAACTATAAGTCCGCTTGTATCAGACATCAGCAACTTGAAAGTGTGCTTGTTATATGGCTCTTTTGTAGGCTTATAAGTGCCTTCTTCAACCATCTCGACTTCAAGAGGATTGCCTAATTCGTCATAAAAAGTAAAAAATCCATCTTCATTTACTATTCTTATCCCATGATCAGTAAATTTTATATCGATTGCATCGCCTTCTAAAACCACATCTTCGAAGTCGATATAGCTTACTTCGATCAAAGACTTTAATCCCGATATCAATCTATCAGTAACTGTTCCATCCAAAGCGCTGTTTACCCCAAAGAATATAACTAATATAACTACAAAGGCTAGGGTAAAAAATCTCAAACTGTGCTTTATCTGTCTTCTATAGAAGATTATCGCCAATACTATATAGACGCCAAAGCTCAACAATGCCGCTCTTGATCTAGACCCAAGCAGTGTCAAGAAGTTTGCGGCACTTACTAACAAGAAGAAAAGTTTCTGCTTTTTATCTTTTAACAATAGCACTAAAGTGATAGATATAGTAAAAATCATACTAGTATAAACACCGACATAGTTTATATTGTAAAGTGTTCCATAAGTTGCTTTGCTTGCGGCAAATGTGAAGTTTAAGGTATCCTTTAAATGCTCGTAAGCTTTTGGCAATATAAGATTTTTGCCGAAATCAGTCATAAAGAAATCTTTTCCCCAAAATTGAGTTAATCCAATTAATGCCATAACTAAAGAAGATATTGAGAGCGAGTATATTAATGCCTTTACTTGCTTTTCGTTGTCTATTGTATTGTATGCCAAAAACATCAAAATTAAGTATGAAAGGAGAGCATACATTCCTTCATAGCGATCTATAAATCCTTTTGTCGCTACTGATTTATAGCTTGAAAAAATAACTGAGATTATTATCAATGCTGCATAAATTAGCATAGGATAATAGAATTTGTCTTTTCTAAGTACAATATTTTTATTTAAATAACATCTTGAAAAAAACATGAATAGTCCAATAAATGCTGTTATGGACAACCAAATCATTTTGTAATACGAAAAAAAGTCGGCATTGTCTTGTCCGTTTGTGAAGTATTTAAGTCCTTCAGGTACTTCGACAACTTTCATGTAGACAATGAGAGGAATAATTGCAAGTGCAATTATCAATGGAATTATTATCCATAGATCATACTTGTATTTCTTGTTAGGTTGTTTATTTAAATTTTTATTCTTTGCCATAGCTACCTCCTTATAGTGTTATATAAGTATTATACACTATTTAAAGCTTATTTTTAACCAAAATATTAACGAATTTAACACTATCTATTGAAAAGAACACATATTTATTGTAGGATAATCTAAAAGACATTTATGGAGATGAAAATCATATGCAATTTAGTAAAAAAACTATTTTTATGGTTATTGTTGATTTAATAATTATTAATATATCTGCAATATTTTCCTTATTCTTAAGATTTGAAAGCTTTAATAATCCCCAATTTATGAGCTACTTTGAAGTGTATAAAAATACATTTATATTTATTTCACTAGCAAAGATAGTCGTTTTCTACTTATTTGGACTTTATAAAACCATTTGGAAGTATGCTAGCGTTGATGAAATGTTAAAGATAGTATCAGCTTGTGTGGTAGCTAACATAGCTTCGATTTCAACGCTTGCTTTCTTGCAAACTTCATTGCCAAGATCAGTATATGCTATGATGACGGTATTTGACATTGCGTTAATAGGTGGATTTAGATTTTCGCTTAGAACTGTAAATGAAAAATTAAGTCATAGAGCCAAAGACGATGGAAAAAAGATAATCAGAGTTATGATTGTCGGCGCAGGGGACGCCGGAGCTATGATATTAAAGGAGTTCAAGAATCATTATTCTTACCAATATAGAGTTGTAGCATTTGTGGACGATGACAAAACTAAGCAAGGAAAGGTCATTTATGGTGTACCTGTGCTCGGAAATAGAAATGATATACCAAGACTAGTTGATAAGTACAATATAGATGAAATAGTCATTGCCATGCCATCAGCGCCAAAGGCTGAAGTGAGCAATATAGTAGAAATATCTAAAAACACTAAGGCAAGGCTTAAGATATTGCCAGGCATGTATGAACTCATCGATGGAGTCGTTAGTGTAAGCGCAATAAGAGATGTTCAGATTGAAGATTTGCTTGGCAGGGAAGAAATAAAGACGGATCTGACAGAAATAAGCAAATATTTGAACGGAAAGACTGTTTTGGTTACAGGCGGAGGAGGTTCAATAGGTTCTGAACTAGCAAGGCAAATTGCTATTCAAAATCCCAAAAGATTAATCATATTGGATATCTATGAAAACAACGCATATATGCTGGAGAATGAGTTGAGAAAAAGATTTCCAAACTTAAACCTAGTTGTCTACATAGCATCTATAAGAGATGAGAACAGACTTCGCGAGATAATAAAAAGAGAGGAAGTTGAAGTCATTTTCCATGCTGCGGCTCATAAACATGTTTCACTAATGGAGACTAGCCCTAAAGAAGCTATAAAGAACAATGTCTTTGGAACTGTTAACTTGGCTAAAGTTGCCGCCGAAAATGGAGTTAAAAAATTCGTCATGATATCTACGGATAAAGCTGTAAATCCGACAAACATAATGGGTGCTAGCAAGCGAATTTGCGAAATGGTCATTCAAGCTTTTAATGATAAATACGAGACTGAATTTGTTGCAGTGCGCTTTGGAAATGTTCTAGGAAGCAATGGCAGCGTGATTCCGATATTTAAAAAGCAGATAAAGGAGGGCGGACCTGTCACAGTAACGCATAAAGATGTCGTAAGGTATTTTATGACAATACCAGAAGCTGTTTCTTTGGTTATACAAGCAGGAGCCATGGCTAAAGGCGGAGAGATATTCATTTTGGATATGGGAGAGCCTGTGAAGATCATAAAACTTGCAGAGGATTTAATCAAACTTTCAGGGTTTGAACCCTATACAGAAATACCAATAAAGATCACAGGCTTAAGACCAGGAGAAAAGCTGTATGAGGAATTAATACTTGACGAAGAAGGAGTCAATGCTACAAAGCATAAGAAGATATATGTTGCAAAGCCCACGAACATTGATTATGAAGAATTAGAAAGCAACTTGAAGGAATTGAGAAAAGCAATTAATGATCTTAGTGATGATGAAATAAGGTCATATGTAAAAAGAATAGTAAAGACATATAAATTTGAGGAGTGAATACTCCTCTTTTTTGTATGTATTCTATAAATATTTGTAGATAGAATAGATTAGTTAATAAGTAAGAAATATAACTAAAAAATTGACGATTTCAAACTATGTAATCACACAGATAAGAATAAAGAATTTTAAGCTGAACATTTCGTAAATAATTTTAAAAAACCACAGTGAACGAAATGTTCACTGTGGTTTTTTAAAATGGCTGAATTGTTTCAATCATTTGAGAGGGCTTTACTAAGTTGCCTGAAGTATCTCTTATATAAATCGGATTGTCAATAACTCTAATTGAATATTTTGACTGTATAGGTTTAGATTTTAATGTGATGACTAAAGTTTGTTTGTCAGTAGATTTAATTGATGTAGTGTAATCATCTGTACTTAATACTTTATTGTCAGCCAGTCTAATTATTTGAAGATCTCTTCTATAAAGGCTAGCTCCCTCTTCTTCTAAAGGCTCACTAAAGGTTATCTCCATATTGTTTCCATTTATCATCACTAAATTGCTCTTTAGAACTGGGCTTACTTCATCCACTACATTAAATAGCCCTGGGTCTACATTTGTTCCAATTGATGTCTTTATTTTATTAGTATTTGGAATGACAGTTGTATTTGGTTGAATATATGTCGTGCTATCAGCGAGCACTATTTGCACTGTATTTGATCCGTCAACTATTACTCTTGAAATAGTGTGTCCTGCAACTACAAAATCCGATATATCAGCTTTTATTATAGGCATATTAAACTTTACTTTTATCAAATTTGGCTCTGCCAATACTGCTTGTTTCCCGGTTATATTTGGATAAAAATCAACTACTTTGCCATTTCCAGTAGCAGTGCCTTCAAATTTCAAACTCAATACCAAAGGATCTGTGAAATTGCCAGACGTATCTTTTAAGCCTCTAATTTCAAGATTGGTAAGGTTATCACTAGCTCCTATCATAACTTTTTTGCCGTACATATAGTCTGGCAATACTATTGTCAAAGTTTTTAAATCAGGGCTTAAGCTAATTTGAGTACCTTGTATCAAATAAACTTCTGTTCCACCTATTTTTGCAATGTAGTTATATAAATAACTTGTAGTCTTTTCGTCCATAGGTTTTGAAAATTCCATGATGATTGTGTTCCCGTACCCTGAATAATTTAATAGTCTTGGACTTTCAAAATCTTTGACACTTAAGGTGGTAGAAAATGGTTCTATCTTTGTGCCAAGCGTATCTTTTATTTCGGATATGGTTAGCTTAATATCGCCCTTTGGTAGAACACTGTAGAAGTTTATAGTGTATTCTCTTCCACTTCCAACAACATCTTTTATCAGTATTAAACTGCCATTTTTATCAACTACGCTATAGCTACTTGGAATATTTCCAACTACAGTCTTGTTGAATATCACTTTTATGAACTTACCGGTATCGCCTACTACTGCTGAAACGATTTCAGGCTTTCTTGAGTCAACTGTTGGAGTTACTTTTATTAAAGCCTGAGATATCTTGTTATCAGAATAATCTCCGATGCCTTCTATAAAGATGCTAGTTTCTTTAATAGGAATTGGATTTTCGTTAAATACTGCTATGACTTTTTTACCGTCTACTGTGATTGAATCTGGGTACTTCCTATATACACCATCTTGTTTCCAATATATGTTTTCTTTAGTTACTGTTATTGGATTAATTAGTTCGTTAAGCTCTATTGTCAATTGATCTACAGAAGCTGTTGATTTGACAATTTCAGGGGGAAGTGAATCTTTTACAACAGTAAATGATCTTGTGTCAATGTTCATCTTGTTTCCTGCGAAATCTTCCAAACCTTGAGTCAACAGAGTGTATGTCCCAGGGGCTAATGTAGTAGATGTAGAATACTTTAGCTCTATCGACTTATATGATAGCACTGGGTTTGATAGCGATGTCGTTGCATTGATGTTAAAGTTGTTCATTGAAGGGACTGTTTTAATCGGCTCTGAGAAATTAATTCTTATTCCAGTAGTCCCTAAAACATCTATACCAGTGACTCTAGGCGGAGTCGTATCGTTTGCGGTGAATGCTTTATCTTTGAACTCTACAACTTCATTAGTAGTTGATCTGATATTTTTTGCAGTCAATGTATATTCTTTGTTGTTTTCCATCGTCCCATTTAAGACGAGAACGATTGTTTTATCTCCATTTTCATAATAAACTCTATTTATCGCACCAGCATTTGTTTCATAGTTGTATACGAAACTTGAAAGATTTGTATCAACTGGCTTGTTTAAATTTATCTTTATTTCTTTTAAATTGTCTGCAAATACACTTGATAGGTCGAATTTGATGTTTGTTATTGAGAAAGTTTTCATCTTAGCAGATTGAGTTCCGCTAAAGATTATATAGCTGTACTCGCCTATGCTTAAATCGTCTTTGGTATAGTCAAAGGAGCCATCGGAATTTAAAGGAATATTTAAGGTTTGTATGACGTTATTTGATTTCAAGTATAACTTCAACTCATTAACACCTTTTACAGACCCCTTTAAATTTAAAGAATCGTTTAAAACTGTTGCGTTATAGCTAATATCAAGTGGAATTAAATTCAGCACTGCCATAAGGGAAATAGTGCTTCCCTTTACAGGCAGTGCTAGTGCATTGTAGATCATAGCAGAAGCTTCTCCGCGGGTTAATGTTTGTGATGCAGAGAAGTTTAAACCCTTCATAATCCCAAGATTTTGCGCAATTGTTGGCACATTCGACCAGTTTTTTGCTTCCTCGTTATAACCCAATGCTCTTAAAAGAACGGTTTGAAATTGTTGAACTGTAACTGTCTGACCGAAGCCAAATTGAGTTGAAGACATACCGACTATAAGGCCTTCGTTTTTAGCCCAAAGTATGTAAGGTATGTAGTATGACTGTTTTGAACCTAGGTCTTTGAATACATTAACTCCATTGTAATTTTTAGCAACGTCTTCTTTTCCATAAAGTCTTGAAATTAAGACCACCATTTGCTCGCGAGTAAGTTTACCATCTAGATTTAAATTGCCTTTTTCATCTCCGAGCAGTACACCAAGCTTATTGAGAAATTCACCTTGTTCTGTGTAAGGATTTTCTGCAGATACTATTGAGCCTGTACCCATCAGTAGTATCAAAGCTAGCATAAATGACATTATGCGCTTCATAAAATCACTCTCCTTTGTTTTATACTGTAATTATACACCAAAATGGATAGTTTTAATATTACATTTAAGTTAATTTGAGTATTGTGAATGGTTAGTGTATATTGATGCTTTATTTCGTTTTTGTTACAGTTTCCATAATCTGATTAAATTAAATTTTAAGGTGATATAATATAAGTGAAGATAATATAAAAAGGGGTGTAAACAATGAAAAAATTGTTTAAACTGACAGCTTTAAGTTTAGCATTAGCAATGACATTGAGCACAGGATTAGCTTTTGCTGACAGTCAAAATAGCAAATCAAAAGGAAAAGAAGAAGTTAAAATTGTTAAAAAAGTTTCTATTAATGATGAGATAATAAATAGCTTAAAAAACAAAGTTAAAGTAGAAAATTTAGAGTTAAAAGAGACTAAGGCTAAAAATTTGATCCAAATCTCAGGCAACATAAAAGTCGACGGTATGGATTTATCACAATTCAAAGGGAATACCAAGATAAAAATAAAATTAAACAACGTTGTAGTGAATCTAGACAAAGATGGCAAATTCAGCCAGCTTATGAACAAAAACAATCTAGACAAACTTGTACTTGGAGTATATGTAGGCAAAGTTAAGCTTTATGAACAAAACATCGATACAAAGACATTGCCAACTATGACTTTAGAGAAAGCTTTACAAACAGCTAGAGAAAAAGTAGCTAAAATTCCTGCATTGGAAAATCTAAAATTGACTGATAAACAAACAGTAATAGAAGCAAGAGATGCACTAAATGATCTGAGACGTATACTTGGGATGGGTGCAGCAACAAATGTGGAATATCAAACTATGTTAGCTAAAGTAAATCAAGCATTAGAAAGAATAAGATTTTTAGAATCAACAACTTTGAGATGGATAGAAGAACCAAAGCTAATAAAATCAAACAATGCCGTTTTAGCAGGGAAGCTTCATGTACCTGATAATATTAACAATTTGGTTGTAAAAGTAAATGGCGAGATTATACCGACTATCTATGGGGCTTTCAGATACAATGTAAACACAAATGTAGCTAATTTAGTTGTAACAGTTGAAGTAAACGGCGTGATAAACAATGAACTGACTAGGGTAGTAGCAAACGACGCAAATGCAACTAGCGTTCAAAATGTGATGAATTTAATAAATGCATTGCCAGCAAAAGAGAATGTCAAATTATCTGATAGAGATGATATTTTAAATGCGAGAGCAAACTATGAAAAACTTTCACAAGAGAATAAAGCTCTAGTAACTAACCTAGCTAAGCTAATAGAAGCAGAATTAAAACTTAGAGAATTGGAAATGGCACAATTATCTTGGACATTTAAGCCAACGGCATTTTCAGATGGACAATACATTGGTAAATTGAATTTAAATAACATTGACAACTCAAGAGTAAAGGTAAGATTGGGAACAGCTCCAAATGACGATATAGCAGTATTAAATAATGGATTTGTCTTACTGACAAAGACTGGAACTGAGATAGTTGCTGTTCATGTGTATTTAGACAATGTGATTGTACCAAATCTCAGCATCACTATAAATTAACATTTCTTATGAAAGATATCCTGAGCAGAAGAGCTTGATAGCAATTTTGCTTAGGATTTTTTTATTCAAAAAAAGTAGATTTTGAGCAATATTGCATTAATTTTTGTGTATTTAATGTTTCTCTTGGGTATATAAAAAAAGCAGTGATAATATAAAAAGGGGGATTTTTATGAGTATCAAAAACAAGAAGTTTCTTAGCGTTGTACTTTCATTTGCTATGGTTCTAAGCTTTCTAATAGTACCAACAAATGTCACTCATGCTGCAAGCAATGAAACCTTGACTATTGTCCATGTAAACGATATGCATGGTAGAATTGCTGAAAATGAAGGCAGCAAAGAACTAGGGTTTGCAAAACTTGCAAGCGTTGTCAACGGCTTGCGAGAAGATGATCCAAACTTATTATTTTTAAATGCTGGAGATACTTTCCACGGAACAATTGATGTTAATTTAACTCAAGGTGAAGAAATAGTAAAGATCATGAACAAAATGGGATTCGATGCGATGACTCCTGGTAATCATGATTTCAACTACGGGTATAGCAGATTATTAGAGCTAAAGAAAATAGCAGAGTTTCCTATACTAGGGGCAAATATCATCAAAGAATCAGACAAAACTTCAGATTTCGAGCCATATGTAATAAAAGAGATGGAAAATGGCTTGAAAGTAGGGATATTTGGACTTACGACAGATGAAACAAAGTATAAATCCCACCCATCTAATACAACAGGCATAGAATTTGCTGATCCAGTAACTACAGCAGATAAATATGTAAAAGAACTCAAAGCAAAAGGTGCAGATGTCATCATTGCATTAGTACACTTAGGGATAGATGAATCAAGTGTTAACACAGCAAATAAATTGGCTGAAAAAGTTCAAGGCATAGACCTAATAGTTGACGGTCATAGCCATCACATGCTTGAAGAAGGAATGACTGTAAACAATACTTTAATAGTTCAAGCTGGATCATATACTCAAGATGTAGGATTTGTTAAATTGGAACTTGAAGATGGAAAGATAGTAAAGAAAACAGCAGAAGTAATGACTTATGAAGATTTAAAAGAAACTCAGCCTGATGCAGAAATAGCTAAGATGGTTGAAGAGTTAGTTGCTAAGAATGAACCTTTAAAGAACACTGTAGTTGGCAAAACTGAAGTTAAACTAGAAGGTACAAGAGAACTTGTTAGAACAGGTGAAACTAATTTAGGGAATCTAATTACAGATGCTATGAGAAAATCTACCGGTGCGGATTTTGCCCTCACAAATGGTGGAGGAATTAGAGCATCCTTAGATGAAGGAGAAATAACATTAGGCGAAATTTTGACAGCATTCCCATTTACTAATACTCTAGCAGTTATAAAAGTTACTGGCGAAGAAGTATTAAAAGCATTGGAGCATGGTGTTGACGCTTATCCTGAACCAGCAGGTCATTTCCCACATGTAAGTGGCTTAAATTACACTTTTGACCCTTCAAAACCAGTAGGTCAAAGAATTGTTTCGGTTACGATAAATGGTAAGCCAATTGAAAAGACTAAAACTTACACAATGGTTACAAATGATTTCGTAGCAGCTGGTGGAGACGGATATACAATGTTTGCTAACAAGCCATTTGTCGGCGAAGGCGGATTATTATCAGACGTATTAGCTGAGTATGTTGCATCTACAGAAATGTTAGGGCCTCAAGTTGAAGGAAGAATTAAAGTAGTTAAGGCGCCCACAACACCAACTGAACCTACAACGCCAACTGTACCTACAAAAGACATTAAACATATTGTGCAAAAAGGAGAAGTACTTTATAGAATTGGGTTAAAGTACAAAGTTCCATGGCAAGAGTTAGCTCAATACAATAAATTAAAGAATCCTAACTTGATTTTCCCTGGACAAATCATATTAATCCCAACTAAATAGTATATTATAGGCAGCCCATATGGGCTGCCTAATAGATGTAAACTAAGGAGGCAAATATGGTAAGACATTTTGATGATTTTGAAGTAGAGGTTGTGCAAAATTTAAAAGATGGCAAAGGTTATGTAACTATCATTAGATTGTTTGAAGAAGAGGACTTTTTAGGCAAGGGGAAACTATATGGCAAGGCGATCATTAAACCGGGCAATTCTATTGGATATCATCAGCATATAGGAGAGCAGGAGGCATACTACATATTAGATGGTCATGCTATGTACAATGACAACGGAGAAGAAGTTTTCCTAGAGTCCGGAGATTTGACAATATGTAAGCCTGGTGAATTTCATTCAATAGAAGCGATAGGAGATGAGGATTTAGAATTTATAATGCTCATATTGTACGAATAAAAAAGCTCCCAATTAATTTAACTAAACTATAATAATAGGTAGGCTACATAGTATTCTATGTATGTTCTACCTATTATTTTTGTACTTAATTATGTTATAAACATCATTGATTATTATTAGTATATATAGTATATTATGTATAAGAATTATTTGGTATT